>JBAXOZ010000216.1:0-4255 GCA_037132975.1 Comamonadaceae bacterium | reverse complement strand
CACGCCTTCGGTTGGGGCGTTAGCTCAGTTGGTTAGAGCAGAGGACTCATAATCCAGTTACATCAAAATTGGATATAAATAGTTTCTTGTTTGTTTTCAACGACTTATAACTGATTTCGACCTGTTTTTAGTAGAGTAATTTGTGCTGTCTGGTCCATTTCTGGTCCAGGTTTGAACCGGACGGACGAGTGTCGACTGTCAGCTCTGTAACAGAGGGGTAGCCAGTAGAATGTAGTTAAGGGCCTGTAGCTCAGTTGGTTAGAGCAGAGGACTCATAAGGTAATTGTGACTTTCGTCAGAAATGGCGATTGAAAAATTGGGTGAATTCAGGGAAACCTAAACACGCAGCTATGTGTGCATGGCAATCCTGAGCCAAGCCGGGGGTACAACCTCGGAAGGTGCAGAGACTAGCGGAGGGATAGAGTTCCCTTAATGACCGCCACGAGCGCCCGACGCCTGACCAAGCTTGCTTGCAAGTGTTGAAGGTGATGAGATAGTCCAGAGCACGAATATGTGCTCAAGCTGTTGCTTGAGTGCTTAGCAACGAAAGTTGAAGTGAAACGAATCCTTTGGTCGTCAGTTCAAGTCTGACCGGGCCCACCAACATTGAACCCCAACCTTAATCGGTTGGGGTTTTTTTTCATATATGGATCGTGGGTGCGGCTGTTGGTGTTCCGATACGATGCAAGGATGGCCGAAGTGGAACGGTTAATAGCAACTTAACCGAATTCACCTGTCCCTGACGCTTTCTGGCGAGGCTCAGCCGCCCAGCACCATTCCGATGAGGGCTTCAATCTCGGCAGGCGTGGTGACAAACCATTCTGAGCCAGGCGCGTCCTTCTTGCGTTTTCCTCGCAAGGCCAGTACCGCATGCAGCGCACGCTCCAAGCTGATCTCATCCGGGTGCTCATGGGTACCGAGGATCTTTGGCGGCTCGGGCATGGCTGTAACCTGCTGGCTAATACGTGCCATAGGATTTTTGCCGCGACCAATCTTGATTGGGTACGGTCCATTGTCCTTGCAGTAAGCCTCAAACGTGTACCAATAGACACCCGGCATACCGGCGCCGTTGGCCACGTTTTCATCATCAGACTCGTCGACACCATCGGCATCCAGGTCTTCCAGCTCGTCGACTGGTGATGCTGCCAGCCCCACCATCACAATACCGTCGGCCAGCGTTGCGGTAAGGACTGTGGGATGGTTCTTGACGATCATGCCAAGCCGAATGCGTAGATCCTTGCGGGCATGTTTCTCGTCAATGTAGAGGGTGAGAAAGTGCTGATGCATGTCAGGGAAGGTCGACCACAGGGTATCGATCAAATCCCGGTAAGACATAGATTCACCACGTTGGGCGAGCACGGTCATGACTTTGGGGCGAAGTTCAATTGTTGCCATTGACGAATCGTAGCGTAATCACCGAGAGCGAGGTGCGATACTCCCCCCCATTAGCAGCAGACCACCCCCTATCTCATCCAATGAACCACCTGTTTCAAGCCTTGACTGTCCGAGTGGACGACTGGCGCAAGGCTCGTTACGAGTGCTCAGATTACCCCGCAATCGGTGAAATCCTTGACTTCGCGCTGGAAGACCCGGCTACCGACCAGCTCAGGTACTTGCGCCGTGCGCAGTTCCGGGCACTGGAGACCTATTGGTATCTGCGCTTGGTGCTGAACACCCCGCGCATTCCTGACCTGTACGCCACCCTGTTTCCGAGGCCAAAGGACCGGCGCGAGGCTATGGGCCTGACTTCGCGCGAAATCGTGGACATGATTGCCGACGATGGCTTGGACGCCGTGCTGAAACTGTTGCAAACCGACAATGCGTTTGTCCGTAAGCACGGACTGGAGAGCCTGCGCGAGACCTTCTCGCTGGATTACCCCAGCTACATTCTGGCGCTCGCCATGGGTGCGGGCAAGACCATCCTCATGGGCTCAATTGTTGCGACCGAGTTCGCCATGGCGCTGGAGTACCCAGACGGCCCGTTTGTGCAGAACGCATTGGTCTTTGCCCCAGGCAAGACCATCCTTAGTGCCCTGCGGGAACTGGCGGACATCCCTTTTGAGCGCCTGTTGCCCGCCCGTCTGCACAAGCCCTTCGCCGCGAGCCTGAAGCTCACCTTCACCCGTGACGGCGACAAGCAAATCCCCATCACCTTGGGTAGTAGCTTTAACGTCATCGTCACCAACACCGAAAAAATCCGCATTCAAAAACCGACGTCCCGCAAAACCGCGCAAAGTCGACTTTTTGCGGGCACCAAGGATGAAGAAGCGACTGCAATGGCCAATTTGCGCCTGCAAGCCATTGCTTCATTGCCGCACTTGGCAGTTTTCTCCGATGAGGCCCACC
The DNA here is from genome assembly GCA_037132975.1 of Comamonadaceae bacterium. Taxonomy (GTDB): domain Bacteria; phylum Pseudomonadota; class Gammaproteobacteria; order Burkholderiales; family Burkholderiaceae_C; genus Rhodoferax. The sequence continues at coordinate 1,909 of JBAXOZ010000216.1, read as the reverse complement.
ACACTTATGGCCAGAAGCTGCTGGGCAAGTGGGAGAAGGACAAAGAATCCGGGGGGCTGGTGTTCAAGGACGACGGCATCAAAAAGGTGCGCCGCACCATCGACTACCTGGCTCAGGAAACCAACCTTATCGTCACCATCAACGCCACCGGTACGCCGTACTTCGAGCGGCAACCCTTGCGGGACGTGGTGGTCTGGTACGGACTGGGCGAGGGCATTCGTGACGGCGTGCTGAAAGAGTTGGCCAATGGCATCAAGGTGCTGGAGTTGGGGGATGGTGATGCCGAGCGCATGGTGCAGAGCGTGATTGATGACTTCGTGGCGGGCTATTGGCCTGTCTCGCTGGAAAACGGGGCACCCGCGCGGCTGGCCTTGTACTTCCCCAATCTTGAGGCTCGCGACGAGTTGCGCCCCAGCATCGAATCCGCATTGCTGGCGCACGGCATTGGCCCTGACACCCTGCTGGCTGTGGACAACAAATCCAGCGAGGCGATCCGGCGCAGTTTTGAAGCGGTAGCGCGCGACCCTGCGGCACCGCACCGCGTGATGCTGCTGGTCAATATGGGTACAGAAGGGTGGAATTGCCCCAGCCTGTTCGCCTGCGCGCTGGTGCGCAAGCTTGCTACGAGCAACAACTTTGTGCTGCAGGCCGCCACCCGATGCCTACGCCAGGTGCCCGGCAATACCAAGCCTGCCCGCGTGTACCTGACTGCCAGCAACAAAAAGACGCTGGAAGACCAGTTGACCGAGACCTACGGCACCAGCCTCAAGGCGCTGGACACTCAGCAAGCCGAGCGGGTTGAAAAGACCATTCAACTGCACAAGCCGCACTTGCCAGCTTTGCTGATCAAGAAGCGCGTGCTCCGCATCCAGCGCAAGGCAGTCCCCGCTGATGTCGCACCATTGGTATTCATCTTGCCCGATGTGTCTGCACCTGTTGGCCCGGTCGTCCAGACGTGGAGCCCTATGCTTACCGCTAGCGGTGGCACCCGCATACAACGACTAGATGCCGCAGACGTGCTGCTGGAGTCGTTCACTCCGGTGCTGGATTGCTACACCGCTGCCGCCAGACTGGCGGCATGCCACCATCTGCCCACCACCGAACTGCTGGCCGCACTTCGCCAGGTCTACGAAATGCAGGAAGTGCCTGACCACCACATGGATGCCCTGGGCCTGCAGATTGAGGCGCAGCGCAACCAGTACGAAGAGGCATGGGACGAAATTGAGGTGGCTGTGGCTCTGGTTAAGGCCGATGGCTTTGACCTCACCGAGGTCAACGGCAAGCCGGTCTATACCGCCCGCATCAGCTTTGACAAGAAAAACCAGCACCTCTACAAGACGGCCAACGAGACCGCCGACGCCGCACACGCCCTGCGTAGCAGCTTCCACTATGAGGGCTACAACTTCGACTCCAACCCAGAAGCCGAGTTTCTGGACTGGACGCTGGGCCTGCTGCAGGCCCACCCCCACCAGATTGAAGGCCTTTGGTTCACAGGCGGTCTCACCGATGCTGGAAAGACCGATTTGCGCGCCGAGTACCTGGGCGACGACGGACGTTGGCACACCTATACACCGGACTTCGTGCTGCGCCGTGCAGATGGCAAGCACCTCGTGGTGGAGGTTAAGAATGACAAGCTGAGCCCGGACATTAACGCCGATATGGCACGTCATGCATTGGGTGAGGCAGCTCAAACTCTGGAAGGTCGCAAGGCCGTAGCCTTGAAGCGCTGGGAGCAGCTCAACCCCGACCGTCTAAGTTACCACGTCATGTTTGCCGATACTGCATTGCATGACGCTGGCAAAAAGACCGTGCTGGACTTCATCACAGCCAAAGTAATTGCCGCACCTGCGGCCACCTGATAGACCGTTATGACCGAACAAGCCAAAACCAAGAAGAAGCCGACAGATGT
>JBAXOZ010000215.1:0-4367 GCA_037132975.1 Comamonadaceae bacterium | reverse complement strand
GTCCGGGATGACAAGATGATGGTTCGCGAGATATCAGCTCACGACGACTGCGGCGTCGTTGCCGCGCTCGGCAATCACACCGATCTCGTAAACCTGCTCGCCCGCTGCTCGCAGCGTGGCGCTGCAAGCGGCGCTGTCAGCGGCAGCTATCACGACAACCATGCCAATGCCGTTGTTGAAGGTGCGGTTCATCTCGAAGTCGTCGATGCCGGCTGTGGCTTGCAGCCAGGCAAAGAGCTCGGTCTGCGGCCAGCTGCCCTTGACCAGATGCGCCGCCGTGCCCTCGGGCAGCACGCGCGGAATGTTCTCCAACAAACCGCCGCCGGTGATGTGCGCCAGCGCCTTGATCGGATGCGCTGCCAGCGCTGCCAGCACGTTTATTACGTAGAGCCGGGTTGGCTCCATGATGGCCTGTTTGAAGGGCTTGCCGTCCAGCGTGGCCGGCAACTTGCCGGCGGCGCGCTCCAGGCACTTGCGCACCAGGCTGAAACCGTTCGAGTGCACGCCGCTGGAGGCCAGCCCCAGCACCACATCGCCGGGCTTGACGTCGGCGCCGCTCAGGATCTTTGACTTCTCCACGGCACCCACACAAAAGCCCGCCAGGTCATACTCGCCCGCCGGGTACATGCCCGGCATTTCGGCGGTTTCGCCGCCGATCAGGGCGCAGCCCGAGAGTTCACAACCGCGTGCAATGCCGCCGACCACGGCCGCTGCGGTGTCAACATCGAGCTTGCCGCAGGCAAAGTAGTCCAAAAAGAACAGGGGCTCAGCGCCTTGCACCAGCACATCGTTGACGCTCATCGCGACCAGGTCAATGCCGACGGTGTCGTGCATCTGCCATTCGAAGGCCAGCTTGAGCTTGGTGCCCACGCCGTCGGTACCGCTCACCAGTACCGGCTCGCGATAGCGCTTGGGCACCTCAAACAGCGCGCCAAAGCCGCCAATGCCGGCCAGCACGCCCTCGCGCATGGTTCTTTTGGCCAGCGGCTTGATGCGTTCGACCAGCGCATCACCGGCGTCGATATCGACCCCCGCGTCTTTGTAGGAAAGGGCAGTGGGGGGCGCAGCGCTGGTCATGTAAAGTTCGTGCTCGGTTGAGGCGGGTGGGGGCGAACGCCCTGTCCCTATAGAATTGCCCTCATTTTACGAGGCTTCGCACTGGCCATCTCAATGCAATTTTCGTCCACCCAAAAAAGAACCCTGGCCTGGGCAGCAATCGCGCTGCTCATCTGCTTTGTGCTGTGGCTGCTGACGCCGGTTCTGACGCCTTTTGTCGTGGCGGCCGTGCTGGCTTACGCTTTGACGCCGCTGGTCGATCGCCTTTGCTCTGCCGGCAAGCTTCGCATCCCGCGCGTACTGGCGGTGCTGCTGGTGGAACTGGTCTTCATCTTTGTGCTGCTCGGGATCGGGCTGTTGATGGTGCCTATTCTGGCCAAGGAACTGCCGCAACTGCGCGAGCAGATACCGGTGCTGCTGGACGGTGTCAACGCGTGGTTGAAGCCGTTTCTGGCCCAGTTCGGCATCAAGATTTCTCTGGATTTGCCGAGCATCAAGGGCTTTGTACTCAAGTACCTGAGTGCCAATGCCGAGGACACTTTGAGCTCGGTCTTGAATTCCCTGCGGCTGGGTGGCAGTGTCGCGTTTGCCATCTTCAGCAACGCGGTACTGGTGCCGGTCGCCCTGTTCTACCTGTTGATGGACTGGCACCGCCTGGTCGAGCGCACGCTTGAATGGGTGCCGCCACGGGGGCGCCTGGCCTACGACAGTTTTACCGATGAGGCAGACGGTGTGCTGGGCCAGTACCTGCGCGGTCAGTTGCTGGTGATGCTGGTGCTGGCTGTGTATTACAGCGCGGGCCTCTCGCTCTTTGGTCTTGATCTAGCACTGCCGATCGGCATCTTTACCGGCCTGGCGGTGTTTGTGCCCTACGTAGGTTTTGGGCTCGGCCTGATCCTGGCGACGCTGGCCGGTTTGCTGGAGTTTGCCGCTACCGCAGGTGCCGCCAAGGCGCTGCTGATGGTCGGCGTGGTGTACGGGCTGGGGCAATTGATCGAGGGCTTTTTTCTGACGCCGCGGCTGGTGGGAGAGCGTATCGGCTTGCACCCGCTGGCGGTGATCTTTGCCTTGCTGGCCTTTGGACAACTGCTAGGCTTTGTTGGCGTCCTGATTGCTCTGCCTTCCAGTGCCGTCTTGCTGGTAGCGCTGCGACGGGCGCAAGCCCATTACCGCGCCAGCAAGCTCTATCTGGGCTAGGGATGCTTTGCATAACTCGCACCGGGCATGAAACAGATCGCTCTTGACATTGGCCTGGCCACCGGACCCACGCTGGCGAGCTATTTCTCCGGTCCCAATGAAGCCGCTTTGCGACATCTCGAACTTTGGGCTGGAGCGGCCCATTCGGGCAGCGTGCTGCGTTCACCGGTGCCAAGCTATTTGTGGGGTGCGCAGGGCAGTGGCAAGACGCATCTGCTCAAGGCCGTGCAAGCAACGCTGCGCGAGCAGGGAGCCCGGGTCGGTTGGCTCGATGCCGGCATGCTCGATCCGCCGGAGTTTGACGAGCAGTGGGCGGCGGTAATCTTCGACGACGTACAGTTCTACAGCGCCCTGCAACAGCAGGTCGCCTTCAACTGGTTCGTCAACGCGCAGACGCACCAGCGCGCTGTGCTCGCAGCAGGCGCCGTGCCACCGGCGGAGCTCAAGTTGCGCGACGATCTGCGAACACGGCTCGGCTGGGGTCATGTCTATCAGTTGCAGTTGCTCAGTGAATCCGAGCGCCGTGCGGTACTGCGCCAGTCAGCCGATGCGCGGGGAGTCTTCCTGGGCGACGATGTGATGGACTTCATGCTGACGCGCTTCAGCCGCGATCTGGGCAGCCTGCTGGAGTTGCTGGCCCTGATTGATGACTACGCTTTGCAGACCAAGCGGGCCATCACCATTCCGCTGATCAAGTCGATGATGGAAGAATCCTGAGACCATGAAGCTCACCCTGTTCGACCTGGATCACACACTGCTGACCATTGATTCGGACTATTCCTGGGGTGTTTTCACCACCACGATAGGATGGACCGACCCGGTTGATTTCAATCGGCGCAACGACGAGTTCTTTGCCCACTACAAGGCCGGCACGCTCGATATTCACGACTACGTGCGTTTTGCCACGGAGGCGCTGCGCCGTCAGGGCGCCGACAAGGCAGCCACGGCCCATGCGGAGTTCATGCGCAGCGTCGTTCAGCCCGCCATCACTGCGCCGGCGCTGGCGCTGGTGCGTCAACATCGGGAAGCAGGTGATCAGCTCGTCATCGTCACCGCGACCAACGAGTTTGTGACCCGTCCCATCGCCCAGGCGTTTGGCGTGTCGGACTTGATCGCCGTCGAGTTGGAGCGCGACCAGAGCGCCGGCGGGACAGGCTGGATCACCGGTGAAATCCGCGGCGTACCCTCGGCGCGCGAAGGCAAGGTGACAAGGGTTGAGCAGTGGTTGGCTGAGCGCAAATTGGGTTGGGCTGACGTCGAAAGCACTTTTTACACCGACTCCATCAACGATTTGACGCTGATGGAAAGAGTGACGCATCCGGTTGCCACCAACCCCGATGCGGCCCTGCGTGCCATCGCGCTGGCGCGCGGATGGCGCATACTTGAGTTGTTTTAGGTGATCCTCAAAACGTGCGCCTGTGATGTCGTCACTGCGAGCGAAGCGCGGCAGTCCATGCATGGATCGCCACAGGCCTTCGGCCTTCGCGATGACAACAGTTCAGGCAGAGTGCTGCGGGTCTGTTCAATTTAGTTTCAGGTAGCAATGATTAAAAGATTTATTGAAAAGCTGTTGGGCAAATCGCCTTCAGTGGCAAAAAGCAAAAAGCTGCAGTTTGGCAAGCGCGAGGAGGTGGGCGTCGCCGCCCACGGCATTGACCCGAACCTGGTCGATGAACGTGCCCAAAACGTCGTGCGCACCCTGAAGAACGCAGGCTTTGAAGCCTACATCGTCGGCGGCGCTGTGCGCGACCTGATGGTCGGCTTGCGGCCCAAGGATTTTGACGTCGCCACCAATGCCACGCCAGAGCAGGTGAAAGGCCTGTTTCGGCGCGCCTTCATCATTGGCCGGCGTTTTCGCATCGTGCACGTGGTGTTCGGCCGGGGCCGTGAGAACGACGTGATCGAAGTCTCGACCTTTCGCGCCTATATGGACAACGCGGCAGCGGAGCAGGTCGCCGGCAACGAGAAGACCAGCAAGAGTGAACTCGCCGGCATGAAGCACGCGGTGGACTCCACCGGGCGCGTGCTGCGTGACAACGTCTGGGGCCCCCAGGAGGAGGACGCGGTGCGGCGCGACTTCACCATCAACGCCATGTACTACGACCCCGAGACGC
>JBAXOZ010000214.1:0-4367 GCA_037132975.1 Comamonadaceae bacterium | reverse complement strand
TTCCACCAAGGGCCTGAAGTTTCCCGCCGTGCTGCTGGAAATCAATGATGGCGAAGCTGCTGCGCACCAGCACTGAAAAGAGCTCATCAAGCAAGGTCGCCAGCACAGGCAGCGCGCGTCATGACCCCAGGTCGGGTAGCACCTTTGCGCGGCTTGAGAGCGAGGGGCGGTGGCTCACAATCCCTTGCTTGCCATTTCGATGCCCTGAAGCACTGCCTGACCCTCCAGCAAAGCCAGGTACTGACGCAACGCAGTAACGTAGCCTTGCTGCCGCAAGACCATGGCAACGGCGCCGTGCACCGCCTCGAAGGGTTGCGGCACGCCCGCTTCACGCTCTTGCACCTCCACCACATGCAGGCCAAAGCGCGTGTGCACCAGACGCGGCAGAACGCCCACTTCGGTCTGCCCGAAGATTTCCTTGGCAAATTCGGGTGCGCAGTCGGCCGCTTGCAGCCAGCCCAGCTCGCCACCCTCCGCGCCGCTGGGGCAATTCGATAGCGTGCTGGCCGCCTTGGCAAAAACGGCCTCGGCGTGCTTGCCGTCGTGGCAACGCACGTCGAGCAGCGTGGTCTCGGCCCGGTTGCGCAGAGCCACCACATCGACGCCCGGCGTCACGGCAAACAGGATGTGGCGCAGCCTGACCCGCTCGCCACTGCTGTAAGTGGCCAGCTGCGCCGCGTGGTGACGCTGGCAGGCTTGCTCGGATGGCTCGGCAACAGGCAGCTTGCGCTCCAGCAGCAGTTCGATCGCGGCACTGGCCTGTTCGCTCAGGACACCGTCGGCCGTGCAGACGTCGTTGGCACCCAGTAGTCCAGCGGCGATAGCGGCCTGGCGCAACAATTCAGAGCAGGCGCGCTGACGCAGCTCTTCGGTGCCGGGTGTCTCGTCTGCGCCGTGCAGCGCCACGCCATTCACGCTGGCAATTTCTGTCTGAACAGGGTTGCTCACTTGCATGGCGAGCTCCCTAAACACCGGCGCCGGGGCGGCGCGGCTGATTCTGGCCGGCCGGCACATTCAGGCGACGTGAGCGGACGATCTGGTAGGGACGAAAGAGATAGGCCACAGCACCAAAGCCGCTCCAGACATGGACCAGACGGGTAAACGGAAAGACCAGGAAGATGCTCATGCCCAGCAGCATGTGGAGCTTGAAGATCCAGCCGGCATCGGCCAGCAACTCCACCGCGCCGCCGCGGAAGGTGGCAATGTGCTGCGCCCACTCGGCCAGTTTCATCATCAGGCTGCCGTCCATGTGCTGCGCTGATACCGGTACCGTCGCCAGGCCCAGCGCAAACTGCAGCCACAGCAGAACCAGCAGCAAGATGTCGCTGGTCTTGGAGTTGATCCGGATGCGCGGCTCCGTCAAACGCCGGTGCAAGAGAATGCTGACACCGACAAAGCCGAGCAGGCCCGCCGTGCCGCCACTGACCATGGCCATCAGCTGCTTGTCCGTCGCGCTGGTGAAATGCTCGTACACAAAATGCGGCGTCAAGAGGCCGGCAAAGTGGCCAGCAAACAGGAACAGGATGCCGATGTGAAACAGATTGCTGCCCCAGCGCAACTGGCCCGCCTTGAGCAGCTGCGAAGAGTCACTCTTCCAGGTGTACTGATCGCGGTCGAAGCGGATCAGGCTACCCAGCAAGAAAACGCTCAGGCAAATGTAGGGATACAAACCGAACAGAAAGTGATCGAGTGCGTTCATAGTGATGCTCCGGCGTGGGTTGCCCCGCTCTTGACAAAGTGAATGGCTTGCGCCTGCCCGGGCTTGGCTTGGCCTTTGGAGGAGCAGCCGCCAAAGACCTCAGGTTCTTCCCAGGCGGCGTCGAGCGACTCCTCGGGCGCCAGCTTGACGGCGTGCGCTTTCTCGCCACTGAGTTCCAGCAAGGCACCCAGCACACTGGCGTAAGCGCTCTGGCGCTGCTGCAAGGCCTGGAAGATGGCGTTGAAGATGTGCGCCATCTCGCCCAGCAAGGCGCGCGCTTCTTGCGGTGGCTGGGTGGAAGCAAACTCCAGCAGCACCGGCAGGTAGTCCGGCATCTCGCCGGCCGCCAGGAACAGCCCGGCCTTCTCGTAGGTCTGGGTCAGATCGATCATGGCCGGGCCGCGCTCGCGCGAGTCGCCGTGCACATGCTCGAACAGGTGCAACGAGGTGGCGCGACCGCGATCAAACACTTCAACGTAGTGCGCTTCGTTGTCGAGCCGTGCCCCGTTCTGCAGCAGCATGATGAGGGCCAGAAGTTCGATTTGTCGCTCAGGCTTCAGGCAGTGCTCTGATTGCAGTGCTGCATCCAGATCGGGCAGGTCCTGCTGCAGCTCTGCGTCCGGGTAGGACAGCAGACGCGCCAGCACGCGCAGGCTGACAGAGGCCGTGGGAGGAGTGGAAAAAGAGAGCATGCTATACCTCCGCCTTGATCGGAATGGTGCGGCGTTTCGAACTACCAAACAGGCTGGCGTCGGAGTCTCCGTCCGAGCAACCGTTGCCAAACGAGAAGCCGCAGCCCCCGCGCATGTCAAAGGTGTTCTCGGCGTATTCGCGGTGCGTGCTGGGGATGACGAAGCGGTCTTCGTAGTTGGCAATCGCCATCACCTGGTACATCTCTTCCACTTCGGCAACGGTCATCTGCACCTGGTCCAGCGCCGCCTTGTTGGCGATGCCGTCGACATGCTTGCCGCGCTGGTAGGCGCGCATGGCCAGCATGCGCTCCAGTGCACGCTCCACCGGTTGCGTGTCGCCCGCGGTGAGCAGGTTGGCCAGGTACTTGACCGGGATGCGCAACTGCTTGACGTCCGGAATCTCGCCGTTGATGCCAATCTGGCCGGCTTGTGCTGCGGCACTGATGGGCGACAGCGGCGGCACATACCAGACCATCGGCAGCGTGCGGTACTCGGGGTGCAGTGGCAATGCCACTTTCCAGTCCACCGCCATCTTGTAGACCGGGCTCTTGCGCGCCGCTTCCAGCCAGCTCTCGGGTATGCCGTCAAGACGTGCCTGCTCGATCACCTTGGGGTCGTTCGGGTCCAGAAAGACGTCGAGTTGCGCCTGGTACAGGTCGCGGTCGTGCTCCACGCTGGCCGCAGCTTCGATGCGGTCGGCGTCATACAGCAGCACGCCGAGGTAGCGGATGCGACCAACACAGGTTTCCGAGCACACCGTGGGCTGACCGGCCTCGATGCGCGGGTAGCAAAAGATGCACTTCTCGGCCTTGCCGGATTTCCAGTTGTAGTAGATCTTCTTGTAGGGGCAGGCGCTGACGCACATGCGCCAGCCGCGGCACTTGTCCTGGTCGATCAGCACAATGCCGTCTTCCTCGCGCTTGTAGATCGAGCCCGACGGGCAACTGGCAACGCAGGCCGGATTCAGGCAGTGCTCGCACAGCCTGGGCAGGTACATCATGAAGGTGTTTTCGAACTGGCCGTAAATGTCCTTCTGGATGTCGTCGAAATTCTTGTCCTTGCTGCGCTTGGAGAATTCGCCACCCAGGATTTCTTCCCAGTTGGGGCCCCATTCGATCTTCTCCATGCGCTGGCCGGTGATCAGGCTGCGCGGCCGCGCCGTTGGCACCGCTTTGGATTCCGGCGCTGACTGAAGATGCGCGTAGTCGAAGGTGAAGGGCTCGTAGTAGTCGTCAATCTGAGGCAGATTCGGATTGGCGAAGATGCGCATCAGCAGCTTCCACTTGGCGCCCTGGCGTGGCTCGATCTTGCCGTTGGCCTTGCGCACCCAGCCACCATTCCATTTGTCCTGGTTCTCCCATTCCTTGGGGTAGCCAATGCCGGGCTTGGTCTCAACGTTGTTGAACCAGGCGTACTCCAGCCCCGGTCGGCTGGTCCAGACGTTCTTGCAGGTGACGGAACAGGTGTGGCAACCAATGCACTTGTCCAGGTTCAGCACCATGCCGATTTGTGCGCGAATTTTCATGCTGCTGCTCCTTCTTCTTCGAGCCAATCGATCTTGTTCATCTTGCGCACGACGACAAACTCGTCGCGGTTCGTGCCTATGGTTCCGTAGTAGTTGAAGCCGTAGCTGAACTGTGCGTAGCCGCCGATCATGTGGGTGGGTTTGAGCACAATGCGCGTCACCGAGTTGTGAATGCCGCCACGGGCGCCGGTGATCTCGGAGCCTGGGGTGTTGATCATCTTCTCCTGCGCGTGGTACATCATCACCATGCCCGGATTGACACGCTGGCTGACGACGGCACGGGCGACGATGGCGCCGTTCAGGTTGAAGAGTTCAATCCAGTCGTTGTCCACAATGCCGGCGCGCTTGGCGTCGTCCTCGCTGAGCCATACCACCGGGCCGCCTCGGTTCAAAGTGAGCATCATCAGGTTGTCGCTGTAGGTCGAGTGGATGCCCCACTTCTGGTGCGGCG
>JBAXOZ010000213.1:0-4382 GCA_037132975.1 Comamonadaceae bacterium | reverse complement strand
GCATAGTCGCGTGTCCTTGTCTGCGCGGAGCCGATTTCCTGTCGGTAGTCCGACCAGATCAGGTAGCAAAGAATTGCCAGGGTAGCGAGCGCAAACGAGCCGAGAGCAACAAACAATGGGCGGCGATGCTTTACTGACGTGATATCGCCGGTTCGCCCAGTTTGAGTGATGACCATTTAACCCTACCATGGAGCAACGCAAGCCCTGCCAAACCTGACCCACTGGTCATTGGTCGGCAGAGAGTATGCTGAATTGTTGTGTTCGTGCGTTTTGGTCGAACGATCGAATAGCCCCACTAATTGCCTTCTACTAAATATTCAGCGCCGATCGATGAGGCGAATTTTCTGTTAGCAAATGCGGCTGGCTGGCCGGAAACTTGATGAACCAGGGTTCAGCGTCACTTGCGCTGGCTTCGCCTGCGGGGCTGCTGATGCGCCAACGCTTCATTGGCGTCGTCATCGGTGAGAGCCAGCGCGGTCGACTTGCACCGGTCGCGGTACGATCAGTCACATGCACTTTCCCGCCTCCAGCCCTTCACGACGACAACTGCTGACAAGCGGTCTGGCGCTGGCGCTGTTGCCCCTTTCGCCACAAGCTGGCACGCCAGCAGAGCTTCGCTTTCCGCGCGACCTCGGCAGCCATCCGGACTACGCCATCGAATGGTGGTACATCACCGGGCGCTTGCTGGCGCGTGAGCGCGAGTTTGGTTTTCAGCTGACGTTTTTTCGCTCGCGTGTGCCCGCAACGCAGAACATGACGTCGGCCTTTGCCGCCAAGCAGCTGATCTTTGCCCATGCTGCCATCACCGATGTGACAGGCAAAAAGCTGTGGCACGACCAGCGCATCGCACGCGAGGGGTTTGAGATTGCGCGGGCCAGCCAGAGCGATACCGACATCGCGCTGCGCGACTGGTCGTTGCGCCGCGACGGCGCCCGCTACCAGGCCAAAGCGGTGGCCGGCGACTTCAGTTTTGAGTTGGTACTGAACGAGACCCAAGCCCTGCTGCTGCAAGGGGACCGTGGCCTGTCACGCAAAGGACCACAGCCCGAGCAGAGCAGCTACTACTACAGCCTGCCGCAACTCCAGGTCAGCGGCACCCTGGCCCTGGGCAAGGAAAACTTGCCAGTGCAAGGCACGGCCTGGCTGGATCACGAATGGAGCCAGTCGCTGCTGGACCCGCTGGCCGTGGGCTGGGACTGGATCGGCATGAATCTGCTGGATGGCAGCGCGCTGACGGCGTTTCAACTGCGTGACAAGAGCGGACACGCGATCTGGGACGGCGGCTCGTTTCGCTCGCGCGCGATGGGCGCCAAGGCCCAGGTTTTTGCTCGTGGTGAAGTTCAGTTTGCTGCCGTTCGACAGTGGACTAGCCCGTTGACGAAGGCGAACTATCCGGTCGAGTGGACCGTGCAGACGCCGCTGGGACGCTACAGAATCAAGGCCGTTGTTGACGACCAGGAACTGGACAGCCGCGTCTCGACCGGCGCGGTGTACTGGGAGGGCTTGAGCGAACTATTTGACAGCTCAGACCGTCTGGTCGGGCGTGGCTATCTGGAGATGACAGGCTACGCCGCTGCTTTGCGTTTCTAATGCGACCCAGCCGCCGCATCAGCACCGCCGGCGCCGGCGCGCTTGGGACGTGACAGCCAGACCACGGGGATCAGCAGCAGATAAATCAGCGCCGAGGCGTAGAACACGTCATTGACACCCAACATATAGGCCTGCTGATCCACCAGCCGGTTCACCTGGGCCAGTGCCTGCTCGGGCGTGAAGCCGGCGCCCGCCATGCCGGAGAGCACCTGATTGGCAGTCTGGTTGCCAGCGTTGATCGATTCAGCCAGTTGCGCGTGGTGCATGGCCGCGCGGTCCTGCCAGATCGTGGTGGCAATCGACGTACCAAAGGAGCCGGCCACGATGCGCACAAAACTTGACAAACCGGAGGCCGCAGGAATCTTGTGCGGTGCAATGCCCGAGAGCAGAATCACCGACAGCGGAATGAAGAAAAGCGACATGCCAATGCCCTGGATCAGGGTCGGAATCAGGATCGTGTCAAAGTCGGCTTGCGTGTTGAAGTTGGAACGCATCCACAACACGATGGCAAACACAATAAAGGCAATGCTGGCAAGTTTTCGGGGGTCCACACGGCTGATGTTCTTGCCCACAATGGGCGACAGAATGATGGCGAACAGGCCGACCGGCGCCAGCAGCATGCCGGCGTCGATCGAGGGGTAGCCCATGAACTGCTGCAGCCACAGCGGCAGCAGCACCACATTGCCAAAAAACAGGCCGTAACCGACCGAGATCGCCAGCGTACCTGACCAGAAGTTGCGCCGTGTGAACAGGCGCAAGTCCACCACCGGATGTTCTTCGGTCAATTCCCAGACCATGAAGAAGCAGAAGCCGACCAGCGCCACGACACCCAGTGTTACGACCTCGGGTGAATGAAACCAGTCGAGTTCCTTGCCCTTGTCGAGCATGATCTGCAAGGCGCCGACCCACAGCACCAGCAGGCCCAGGCCGACACTGTCGATGGGCAATTTGTGCGTCACACTCTCGCGCTTGTGGTAAATCGTCCAGACCATGAAGGCGGACAACAAGCCGACCGGAATGTTGATATAGAAGATCCAGGACCAGCTGACGTTGTCGGTAATCCAGCCACCCAGCAGTGGGCCCATCACCGGCGCGACCAGGGTCGTGATGGCCCACAAGCCCATCGCCAGACCGGCCAGTGCCGGTGGGTAGCTCGACAGTAGCAAGCCCTGCGACAGCGGAATCATGGGGCCCGCCACGAAGCCCTGCATGGCGCGAAACACAATCAGCATCGTCATGTTGGGCGCCAGACCGCAGAGCCAGGAGGTCAGTACGAACAGCAGCACGCTGGTGACAAACAGCCGCACCTGACCGAAGCGCTCGGACAGCCAGCCGGTCAGGGGCAAGGCAATCGCGTTGGCAACGCCAAAGCTGGTAATGACCCAGGTGCCCTGGTTCGTGCTGACACCCAGATCACCCGCAATCGCCGGCAGCGAGACGTTGGCAATCGATGAATCGAGCACATTCATGAAGGTCGCCAATGACAGGGCCAGCGTGCCCCAAAGGCGCGCCGAGCCTTGCAGCGGCGGGTGGACCGCGACGGAGAGTGCAGTAGCCATGGCAGGCGCGACTCAGTGCTGGCCCATGTTGGCGCCGATGATTTTGCGCACCTCTTCGGCAGCGCCAGCGTCCAGCGCTTCATAAACCTTGGTCTGCACCAGGGCCGTGGCGCGCGGCGCGTCGGCCAGCATTTTCCCGTCCTGCTTGCTGACATCCACCGTGGCCAGCATCGACAGGCCGACACGCAAAGGGTTCTGCGCCAGTTGCGCCGCATCCAGCGTCACGCGCACCGGCACACGCTGCACCACCTTGATCCAGTTGCCGGTGGCGTTTTGTGCCGGCAGCAGCGCAAACGCAGCGCCGGTGCCCATGCCCAGGCCCGCGACCTGGCCCGTGTACTCGACCTTCTTTCCGTACAGATCGGCCGTCAGTTTGACGCTCTGCCCGATGCGGATGTTGCGCAACTGGACTTCCTTGAAATTGGCATCGACCCACAATTGATTGAGGGGCACGATAGACATGAGTGGTGTGCCGGCGGCCACGCGCTGACCGAGTTGCACCGTGCGCCGCGCCACGAAACCATCGACCGGTGCCGGCAAGGCCGCACGCTGCGCCGCCAGCCAGACCTCGCGCAGTTTGACTGCTGCCGCCTGCACACTGGGGTGTTTGTCAATCGCCGTGCCATCGGTCAGCGTCTGATTGCTGATGAGCTGTTGCTTGGCAGCGGCCACGCCAGCCAGAGCCGAAATCAGCGCGTTTTTGCCATTGGCCAATTGCGTTTGCGCGTGGCTCAGTTCTTCTTTGGAGATGGCGCCAGTTTGAATCAAGGACTGACGCCGGTTCAAATCGTCGGTGGCGCGCGCAATTTCGGTTTGCGCCCTGGCCACATCGGCCTCACGCACCGCAACTTGTGCGCTCAGGCTGGCATTGTTGGCGTACAGCGTGCGCACCTGACGCACCGTCTGCGCCAGCGCAGCCCGGGCCTGATCCAGCGCCACCTGGGTGTCGGTCGGGTCCAGCTTGACCAGCGGGTCTCCGGCTTTGACGTAATCGGTGTCGTCGGCCAGGATCGCCATCACCGTGCCACCGATCTGCGGCGTAATCTGGATCACATTGCCCTGCACGTAGGCGTTGTCGGTGGATTCGTAATGACTCGCCACCAGCCATTCGTAGGCAGCCCAGGCAAGCCCCGCGAGTACGACCACGGCAGTCAGGGTGAGCAAGGCCTTCTTGCGCGCCGGGTTACCGGCTGCGTGTGGGCTTGAGGTTTGAGCTTCGGGTGTTGACATGGT
>JBAXOZ010000212.1:0-4389 GCA_037132975.1 Comamonadaceae bacterium | reverse complement strand
CGACGGACCGCACATCGTGCAACTCTCGACGCTGGAGCGAGCCTGGGTCTTTCAGTTGCACGATCCCGACTGTGCTGCGGTGGTGGCGCAATTGCTGGCCCTGCCAGGCTTTGCCAAAGCCGGTTTTGGTCTGGGGGATGATCGCAAACGCATCCAGTCCAAGCTGGGCGTCCAGGCAGCCGACGTGCTGGACCTCAACCATGTGTTTCGTGAACGTGGCTATCGCAAGGATATGGGCGTGAAGGGTGCGGTGGCGGTGCTGTTCGATCAGCGCTTCATCAAGTCGAAGAAGGCTGCCACCTCCAACTGGGCAGCACCCCGGCTCAGTGATGGGCAACTGGTTTACGCTGCCAACGACGCCTACGCCGCCATTCGTGTCTACTGTGCTTTGGGACTGTCCTGAGCTTGTCCGTCCGGTCTGTCTTCAATTCCTGCAGTCTGTCCCTTGTCCCTGCAGTGCGTCGCCTGACGCTGGCGCCGTGGCTGCTGGTTTGCGTACAGTAGCGGCATTGAAGCTTTGCCAATGCAGGATAGCCCCATGATCAACTCAAACAACCCGTCGGCTCCGGTCAGCCTGTGGACACGCTTCTACAGCGCTTTTCTGCGGGCCTATCACGCCTACGCCGGCTGGCTGGTAAGCATCTCGTGGTGGCGATTTTTTGGCATGTCATTGCTGCTGCTGGTCGCCATGGGCATTCTTCACGACATACCTCCCTTTAGCTGGACCTATACCGAAATTCTGCCCAACACGGAGGTTCGCAAAGCGCCGGCAAAGAAGAAGGATGCGCCCAAGCCGGGCAAGGATCCAAAGAGCCCGGTCGATGGCGTCGACATTTCGATTGACGAGCGCGGTGTGCACATCAATACCCGCACAGCAAAGCCGGCTGCTCCCGCGTCGGCCGCGTTGCCTGCCATGTCAGCGTCCGCAAGTGCATCGGCACCGGCCGTGCCCCCGTTGCCTGCGATTCCCGATGCCTCTGGCGTGACGATCAAACTGCCGCCGGGGGTTGACGCGCAGGCGATCAAGGAAGCGGTGGACGAAGCGCGTCGCGAGATGATGGACGCCCTGGAAGAAGCGAAGCAGGAGGCCGCCGATGCGGCAGAAGCGGCCGCTGACGAGTGGCGTCCGCGTGTGATCAGCCATCGCTATGGCGACCCCCTGATGCCGCTGACGATGTGGTTCATCCTGTTGTCCATCATCATCAAGATCAGTTACAAGGGTAAGGTGCAGGCCGAAGCCAAAGCGGCGCAGGCGACCGAGGTGGCTGAGTCCGAATCGCTCAAGCGTCAGGTGGTGGAGGCACGCATGGCTGCCATGCAGGCGCAGGTGGAGCCGCACTTTCTGTTCAACACCCTGGCCAGCATAGAGCACCTGATAGAGACCGACCCGCCGCGCGCCGGCAAGATGCAGAGAAACCTGATCGCGCTGCTGCGCGCCAGCATGCCCACCATGCGCGAGGCCAATGCCCAGGGCACACGTGATCTGGGGCGCGAACTGGCGATGATTCGTCCTTATCTTGAAATCCTGAAGGTGCGCATGGAAGACCGTCTGCAGACCGAGGTTCGGGTCAGCGACGGGTTGCTGTCAGCCGAGTTTCCGCCCATGATGCTGCAAAGCCTGGTGGAAAACGCCATCAAGCACGGGCTCGAACCCAAGGCCGATGGTGGCCTGCTGACGGTGAGTGCCGAGATTGTGCACGGCAACCTGGCCGTTACCGTGGCTGACACCGGCCTGGGCTTCGGCAAATCGGCGACCGCCGGCACCGGCATCGGTTTGAGTAATATTCGGGAGCGGCTGGCGCTGCTGTACGGCAACAAGGCCAGCCTGGTGTTGAGCGAACCCGCCACGGGCGGTACGTCGGTCACCATCACCGTACCCTATGTGTCACGCGCCAACCCGGAGACCTGAGATGCCCACTGCCCTGATTGCCGACGATGAACGCCTGATGCGCGAGCAGTTGCGCTCCCGGCTGCGTGAGGTCTGGCCCGAGCTTGAAGTGGTGGCCGAAGCCAGGAACGGCCAGGAAGCGGTGACGCTGACTGAACAAAGGCATCCCGATGTCGTGTTTCTGGACATCCGCATGCCCGTGCTCACCGGGGTCGACGCGGCACGCCAGATTGCCCAGCTTCCTACCTACGAGGATGCCAATGACTGGCCCGGTTGCGAGATCGTGTTTGTCACGGCCTACGACCAGTACGCGGTGCAGGCTTTTGAGCAGGGTGTGGTGGACTATGTGCTCAAGCCCGCTGATGCAGAACGCCTTCGCCTGACCGCTGAGCGGATCAAAAAGCGCATGAGCGAGCGTGCGCAGCAGGAACGCGGCGACACCGACGCACAGGTGGCGCCGCTGCCGGCGCACACGCCCGACATGCATCAGTTGCTGCAGCGTCTGGCAGCCCAGATCAACCCACAGGCGCCGGCGAAGCTGCAGTGGATTCAGGCCACCGTGCGCCAAGCAATTCAGATGATTGCAGTGGAAGACGTGCTGTTCTTTATCTCGGACGAAAAGTACACCCGGGTCCAGACAGCCACGCTGGAAGCGCTGATTCGCAAGCCGATCAAGGAGCTGGTAGAAGAGATCGACATGAACCTGTTCTGGCAGATTCACCGCTCCACCCTGGTCAATGTGAAAGCGATTGCCGGCGTCAGCCGGGACGAGCGGGGCCGGCAACTGGTCAGCGTGCGCGGCCAAAAGGAAAAACTGGAAGTCAGCCGCAGTTATGCGGGCCTGTTCCGGGGTATGTAGGGGACGGCTTGATGCACATCAATAGATAGCATGTGCAGCGGCTTTTTTATCACATAGTGGTGCTACTATTCATTCGCCAAAATATACGAGGTGCCTAGCCTCTCGTTTTCCCATTTGGGGTGAGTGTTTTTCCGCTTAGCTGTCTTCGGCCGGAAAGTGTTCGACCGGGCTATGAGTTCATCCAGGGTGGGCCTTGCGATTTACCGTTAACTCATGGACGCAGCATTATGAAAGCCAAGACAACAAAGTACCCCGGCATCCCCAACGTGATCCATGGCAACGGCGCAGTCGCCTATGTCATGAGCCATGTCTGTGGCGGCGTGATCGGCTACCCGATCACACCCTCCACCGAAATTGCGGAAATCTATGAGGCATTTCGAGCCGAGGGCGGCGTCAATGTGTTCGGCAAGCATCCGTTCTTCTTTGAGCCCGAGGGCGAACATTCGGCGCAGAGCGGCGCGCTGGGTGCCGCACTGACCGGCGGCCAGTTCATCTCGAACGCCTCATCGAGCCAGGGTATTCTGTACGCGCTCGAATCGCATTACGTCACGGTCGGCAAGAAGGTCGGCGGCTTTGTGCTGCAGGTGGCGGCGCGTGTGGTCTCCAAGCATTCACTCAACGTGATGGCCGGGCACGATGACGTGTATTCGCTGCTGTCTTCTGGCTATACGATTCTGTTTGGTTCCAACCCGCAGGAGGCTGCCGATCTGGCCGCGATTTCCTACCGCGTTGCATCGCTCTCGCTGATTCCGGTGGCGAACGCCATGGACGGTTTTGCCACCAGCCACATGATGAGCGAGGCGCTGATGCCCGAGCCCGCCTTGCTGCGCGAGTATCTGGGTGATCCGGCTGGGCGCATCAAGGCGCCGACGCTGGCGCAGGAGATGCTGTACGGTGCCAAGGGCAGGGTGGTGCAGTTGCAGCAATACCTGGTTCGGCATCAGGCCGACCTGACACCGGACAAGTTCGCCAAGCTGCAGGCCTATCTGATCAGCAATGCGGTCACCGTGGAGTCCGACAACGCCGGCAAGCTGGTTGCCAAGACGCTGGACTGGCTGCCTGAAGAACTGCACGGCGCCTGGAAGCGCCAGTGGCTCAACGCCTTCGAGAAAGGCACGCGTCAACTGGTGCCGGCACTGGTGGATGTGAACAATCCGGGTCTCACCGGTGCGGTCCAGAACCAGCCCGATTTTCAGGCAGGAGCGGTCGATCACCGTACCCATTTCGTCGTTGCCGTGCCGGCCATCGTGCGTCAGGCGATGGACGAATATGCCGAGCTGAGCGGGCGCAAGTACAACCCGGTGCAAACCTTCATGTGCGAGGACGCGGATTACGTGATGGTGGGCTTGGGCTCTGTTACGGATGACGTCGAAGCCGTGGTGAGCCACCTGCGCAGCCAGGGCAAAAAGGTCGGCCTGGTGGCCATCAAGCTGCTGCAACCGTTCCCGGAAGCCGATCTGGTGGCGGCGCTCAAGGGCAAGAAGGCCGTGACCGTGCTGGAGCGCTCGGACCAGACCGCGCTCACCAGCTTTGTGACGCAGGCGCTGTTCAAGGCGGTTGAGAACGCCAGCCAGATGCGCCATGCCGGCATCCCGGCGCTCAAGCGCAGCCCGATGCTGACCACCGCCATCTTTGGCCTGGG
>JBAXOZ010000211.1:0-4393 GCA_037132975.1 Comamonadaceae bacterium | reverse complement strand
GCGTCGACGATGGTCTGCTTGGTTTGCTGCCCCTTTTGCATGGCGCGCCCGGCACCTGAGGCGCTGCGGCCCTTGCCTGGCACGGCCTTGAGCGGGAACTTGGAAGTGATCATGCTGCCGAATAAAAACGAACGATCGTTCTATTTTGCAACAGTTTCTGGATTTCAGGTGCGATGAACCCAGGGTCTAGAGGTGATTTTCTAAGGGAAGTGCGGGTTTACCCGCATATGTGCGAGATCTGCACCGCAAAAGTCAAAGTATCAGTGCGAGACTGGACTCCAGATGCTCCGAGGGAAGTCGTTTAAAACCGGACCGGGCAAAGCGCTGCAAACGCCCGACGACAAAGGCGCTCAGCACCGAGGCACGCACTTGCGTGTCGACGCTTGGGGTAGCGGAGCCGCTGGCATCCACAACGCTACGCAAACTCTGCTTGAGAGCCGCTTCGATCTTGTCAAAAAACTGGTTCATACGCTGCTGCAAACGCTCATTCTCAAACACCAGCGCATCACCCACCATGACGCGGGTCATGCCCGGATTCTTCTCGGCAAACTGGATCAACATGACAATGATCTGCGCCGCCTGACGGGCGCCACTTTGAGCGGCCGGCGCGAGATCGACCGGGTTGGACGCACTCTCACGCTCCACAATCTGATTGATCAGCGAGAACACAGTCTGCTCAATGAAATCGATCAAACCTTCGAACATCTGCGCCTTGCTGGCAAAGTGCCGATACAGCGCAGCCTCGCTCACGTCCAGACGCGCTGCCAATGCGGCCGTCGTGATGCGCTCCGCGCCGGGGTGCTCCAGCATGGTCGCCAGCGCCTGCAGTATCTGCACCCGGCGTTCTCCGGGCCGGGGCCGCTTGCGCACAGGCGCAAGCACCCGTCTTGCCAAGGAGGCCTGTGGATTGGCTTCAGGGGAGGATTCGAGGTCGGACATGCTGCACCAGGCGAAATGATAATTTCATTCTCGCACAGGGGGGCCAAGGGTTTTCGAGGGGGCAGCGCTAATGGGAACGGATCATGGTGCCGAAGGCCTGATCGGTCAGAATTTCGAGCAGCAGAACGTGCGGCACGCGACCGTCAATGATGTGCACGGAATTCACGCCACTCTTGGCCGCATCCAGCGCCCCGCTGATCTTGGGCAGCATGCCACCACTGATGGTGCCATCAAGAAAAAGATCGTCGATCTGTCGTGCGCTGAGATTGGTCAGCAGGTTGCCAGCCTTGTCCAGCACACCGCTGATATTGGTCAGCATCATCAGTTTCTCTGCCTTCAGGACCGTCGCCAATTTGGCGGCAACCACGTCGGCGTTGATGTTATAGCTCTCGTTATTTTCACCAAACCCGATCGGACTGATGACGGGGATGAAAGCATCGTCCTGCAATGCCTTGACGACGCTTGGATCAATACTGACGATATCTCCCACCTGGCCGACGTCGTGCTCTTTGCTGGGATCCAGGGTGTCGACCATTTTGAGTTTCTGGGCGCGAATCATGCCGCCATCACGCCCCGTCAGCCCAACCGCCTTACCACCAGCCTGATTGATCAGCCCAACAATGTCTTGCTGCACCTCGCCAGCCAGAACCCACTCGACCACTTCCATGGTCTCCGCATCGGTGACACGCATTCCCTGGATAAATTCGCCCTTCTTGCCCAGGCGTTTGAGGGCGGTCTCAATCTGCGGGCCGCCCCCGTGTACCACGACGGGGTTGATGCCCACCAGTTTAAGCAGCACCACATCCTCGGCAAAATCGGCCTGTAAAGCCGGATCGGTCATGGCGTTGCCGCCATATTTGATGACCATGGTTTTGCCATGAAACTTGCGAATATAGGGCAGCGCCTGCGCCAGTATCTCGGCCTTGTCACGCGGAGGGATTTTGCTGACGTCGGTCATCGCAGCACTCAAATCTTGACGGCGAAGTCGTCTTTCGTCTTTCCCTGTGCCAAGAGGGCTGCCAACCAGCGCGGTGTCAAGCCGCGGCCACTCCAGGTTTCGCCGTTGGGGCCACGAAATTTCGCAGCAACAACCGAAGCAGGCTTTTCTTTCTTTTTCGCCTTCGCTGGCGCGCTCTTGCCTACCCTGGCAACTTTACCCTTGCCTTTGGTTACACGCCCCTTGCCAACTTGCAAGTCCTTCAAGGTAATGCCGAATGCCTGCATCTTGGCGAGAATATCCTGCACTGTCAGGGAAAATTCGCGGGTCTTGATTTCCGTCGCCTGCTTTTGCAGTTTTTCTATTTGACTTTGAATCTCAATCAAATTACTCATGTTAAATACCATCCTGTTTAGACAATACTCCCCAATAACCTGCGGTCGGCAGGCAACATACTTCTTTTTTTAATGAGTCACATTATCTCTCATAATGACCTTCAGCACGGTCAGCAGAATAATTTTGATATCGAACCAGAATGATCTGTTCTTGAGATATTCAATATCCAGAGCGACTTTTTCGGCAATCGGCAGTTCGTCGCGCCCATTCACCTGGGCCCATCCCGTCAGACCAGGCGGAAGCGCGTGAACACCGCTGCGGGTCCGCAGTTCAATCAGATCCTGCTGATTGAACAAGGCGGGTCGTGGGCCGACGAAACTCATGTCGCCCCTGAATATGCTCCACAACTGCGGCAACTCATCCAGGCTGCTCAGACGTAGAAAACTGCCAATGGGCGTCAGGTACGCATCCGGGCTACTCAGCAAGTGCGTGGCCACCACTGGTGTGCCAGTGCGCATGCTGCGAAACTTGGGCATGCGGAAAGTCACATTGTTACACCCAACTCGATCCGACCAGTAGAGGATCGGACCTCTTGACGTGAGCGCCACTGCCAGAGCCAGCAAGGCCAGTGGCAACAACAATAGCATCACTGCGAGCAAAGCCAGCAGCAGATCGAATATCCGTTTCATGGTTTTTGAAGGAATTGAAGTTTCCAGTACACCGCCGACAGGAAGAATCGAACGATACTTCGCAGATGCCATCTCAAATACCTGAACTCACGGTGACTCTGGCGCCGCGCATCATGCGTCACACTGGCGAGCGGACAGAGCATGGTTTGAAATCCCAAGAGTCTTAGCCTGGCGCATATATCCACGTCTTCATAATATAAGAAATAGCGCTCGTCAAACCCCTTGAGTTGCGTAAATACATCCCGCGAAAACAGCATGAACATGCCGCCAACCCAGTCCGGATAAACACACTGTGCCTCCAACCTATAGTCCTGCACCCAGCCCATCCCGAAGAGCTTTCCCAACAATTTGAGCGGACTCGGAAAACAGCGTGCCGTTACCTCCAAATCGCCATTTTCCGCCTTGACCAGGGGGGCAACGACGCCAACCGAAGAATTCTCCTGGCAGGCGAGCAGGTGCTTGAATGGATTGGAATGAAGTCGGATATCGGGGTTGAGGACACAGAAATAGCGACCCCTGGCATGGCTGAAAGCCTGATTATGATTGGCAGCAAAACCCTTGGGAAAGGTATTTCCGAGCACGGTTATGGGGAAAGAATAAGTGGCCGGGTCAAACGGCAAAATCTCCTCAAGATTGAGCGTAAGAATCAACTCCATTCGAAGGCCCTGGCAGTGCGCCTGCAGCCCGTTGAGCAGGTTCATGACGAGCCCGATCTGAGCGTGGCTCACAACCGATATCGAGATTTCAGGCGCGGTCGAATCAAGGTAATCTGCCGCCGGCTGCTGGACCCCTGTTGCACTCATGGTCTGTGCATCCCTGCGACCGTGCGACGCAAGCCCTCGTCCATCGAAACTGGCGGCTGCCACGCCAGAACGCGACGCGCCTTCGAAATATCGACTCGCAAATTGCCACAGACGCGTTGTATGACATCGCTCCTGCCAAGCGCTTTGCCGACGAACTGCAGGGCAGAAACCGGCACCGGCACCAGACGCGCCGAAACGCCAAGTGCCCTGGCCAGACCACGCACCAGATCGGGACTGGAGATATCCTGCCCGTCGCTCACCAGAAAGGTGCTGTTCGCTGCCTGCGGATGGTCAATGCAAGCTGCAATGAAACTGACCAAATTGTCCATCGCCACCATGCTGCGCAAGTTCTGCACACAAGCCAGAGGCAAAGGCCAACCACGCTGCACCGCACGCATGAGCGCCGCAAAATTGGCCCTGACACCCGGGCCGTAGACCAATGGTGGTCGGATGATGACCACCTCCAACCCGGTCTTGGCCGACAGGTCAAGCAGCCCCTGCTCCGCTTTCAATTTGGAATCGGCATAGGGGTTGTGGGGATTGGGTGGATCGGCCTCAGTGAAAGGCTTGTCTCTGTCCGTTTGCACCCCGTTGACGCCGATGGAACTCAGGAAGACGAAGCGCCTCACACCAGCCGCCACAGCCTGGCGCGCCAGTTCCAGCGTGACAGCCACATTGACCCGATCAAA
>JBAXOZ010000210.1:0-4417 GCA_037132975.1 Comamonadaceae bacterium | reverse complement strand
CTGCTTCGGGCCAGTGAACTGGTCGAAGAAGGACTGGAGTAAGCCATGAGTTCAAGAATCAAGCTCCTGATGGTCGACAACTACGACAGTTTTACCTACAACATCGTTCAGTACTTCGGTGAGCTCGGGGCCGAGGTTGAAGTCTTTCGCAACGACGAAATCACGCTCGATGAAATCGATGCCCGGTTGCAGGCAGGACAGCTTGATCGACTGGTGATCTCGCCCGGACCCTGTGCACCAGCGCAGGCCGGTATCTCGGTGGCGGCGATCCAGCGTTTTGCCGGCCAGCTGCCGATACTCGGGGTGTGCCTTGGACATCAGGCGATTGGCGCCGCGTTCGGTGCGAAGATCGTGCGAGCACAGCAGCTGATGCACGGCAAGACCAGTGTCATCAGCACGACACAGGAAGGCGTGTTTGCGGGGCTGCCGGCGCAGTTCACGGTCAATCGCTATCACTCGCTGGCGATCGAGCGTTCGAGCTGCCCGTCCTGCCTGAAGGTGACGGCCTGGACGGAGGATGGCGAGATCATGGCCGTCCGGCATGCCACACTGGCCGTTGAGGGAGTGCAGTTTCATCCCGAAAGCATATTGACCGAGCATGGCCATGCGATGTTAAGGAATTTTCTTCTATGAAAGTAGATCTGCGCAGTGACACCGTGACGCAGCCGACGCCGGGCATGCGCGCGGCGATGATGGCCGCCCCGCTGGGCGACGACGTGTACGCCGACGACCCCAGCGTGAATGCATTGCAGGACAAGATTGCCGCGTTGCTCGGTTTTGAAGGAGCCTTGTTCATGCCGACCGGGACGCAAAGCAACTTGTGCGCGATTCTGGCGCATTGTCAGCGCGGCGACGAGTACATCGTGGGCCAGATGGCACATTGCTACCGCTGGGAAGGCGGCGGTGCGGCGGTCTTTGGCAGTGTTCAGCCGCAGCCTCTGAACCATCAGAGCGACGGCACCATGCTGTTGCAAGAAATTGAAGCCGCCATCAAGCCTGACGACTCGCACTACGCACGAACCCGCTTGCTGGCACTGGAAAACACCTTTGGCGGCAGGTTGCTGCCCATGGACTATGTGCGGCAGGCGGCAGAACTTGCCAGAAGCAAAGGACTGACCCGGCATCTCGATGGCGCGCGCCTGTTCAACGCGGCGGTGGCGCAAGCACAACTCGTTGGTGACAAGCCGGGCGCCGCCGGGCCACCCCAAGGCGAGCTTGGGGGCAACATCCTGGTTGAAGCGCGCCGCATTGCGCAGTGCTTTGACAGCGTTTCTGTCTGCTTCAGCAAGGGCCTGGGTGCGCCGGTCGGATCGGCTCTGTGCGGCAGCCGCGAGTTGCTGGCGCGCGCCCACCGGATTCGCAAAATGGCTGGTGGCGGCATGCGCCAAGCCGGGCTGCTGGCCGCCGCTGCATCCTACGCGCTGGATCATCATGTGGCGCGACTCGCGCAGGACCACCTGCTGGCCCGGCGGTTGGCTGAAGGTCTGAGTGGCATCGATGGTCTGGCGGTGGAGCCACCGCAGTCGAACATGGTCTTTGTTGATCTGGTGGGGCAGGCCAAGGCCAGAGCGGCCGAACTGCTCCCCTTTCTTCAGGCGCGGGGGGTACTGGTCAGTGGCCTGTACCGGCTGCGTTTTGTCACCCATCTGGACGTGGATGCGGCCGGCATCGATCACACGCTGACCGTTCTGCGCGATTTCTTTGCCGACTGAATTCACCACCTGTACGAATTGCTTTACAAGGAACAGCATGCCCATCAGCAACAAGATCAACCCTCAGGAAGCCCTGCTGCGCACCATTGAGCACCGGGAAATTTTCCACGACGAAATGCTGCACATCGTGCGCAGAATCATGAGCGGCGAGTTGTCGCAGGTCATGATGGCCGCGCTGATCACGGGGCTGCGCGTCAAGAAGGAGACGATTGGCGAAATTACCGCGGCTGCCGAAGTCATGCGGGAGTTTTCAACCAAGGTGCATGTGGCTGACAAGACGCATCTGGTGGACATCGTGGGCACCGGTGGTGACGGCTCCAATACCTTCAATATTTCGACCTGTTCCATGTTCGTCGCCGCAGCGGCAGGAGCCAAGGTAAGCAAGCATGGAGGGCGCGGGGTCAGCAGCAAGAGCGGCAGTGCCGATGTGATGGAGTCGCTGGGAATCAATATCCAACTCTCGCCGCAGGAGATTGCACGCTGCATTGAGCAAGTGGGCGTCGGCTTCATGTTTGCGCCCAATCATCATCCGGCCATGAAGAATGTGGCGCCGGTGCGCAAGGAACTGGGCATCAAGACCATCTTCAACCTGCTGGGACCCCTTACCAATCCGGCCAGTGCGCCCAATATCTTGATGGGTGTGTTTCACCCGGATCTGGTCGGCATTCAGGTGCGTGCACTTCAGCGTTTGGGTGCCGAACATGCGGTGGTGGTGTATGGCAAGGACGGCATGGATGAAGTCAGTCTGGGCGCTGCCACGCTGGTAGGCGAACTTCACCATGGCGAAATTACCGAGTACGAAATACACCCTGAGGATTTCGGTATGCTGATGGCCAGCAACCGTGCGCTCAAGGTCGAAACCGCTGAGCAGTCGAAGGCCATGCTGCTGACTGTGCTGGACAACGTGCCGGGTGCCGCCAAAGATATTGTGATTCTGAATGCAGGCGTTGCCCTGTACGCTGCCAATGTCGTCGAATCCATGGCTGACGGGATCTCGCGGGCCCGGGCAGCGATTGAGTCCGGGGCAGCCAAAACCAAGTTGTCACAATTGGTCGAATTTTCCCAGCAGGTCAAAGGTGAGTCGAAATGACAGACATTCTGAGTCGGATTGTTGCCGTCAAACATCAGGAACTGTCGGCCTCACTCAAGCGCAAGTCGTTGGCGGCGATGCGCGCCGATGCCGAATCACGGGTTTTGACGCGCGATTTTCTTGGCGCGATGCGCGCAAAGGTCAGCGCCGGGAAGCCAGCGGTGATCGCTGAAATCAAAAAGGCAAGTCCATCCAAAGGGCTGCTGCGAGAAGATTTTGTTGCCGCTGACATCGCCCAAACTTATGCAGAAAATGGCGCCGCCTGTTTGTCAGTGCTTACTGACCAACAGTTTTTCCATGGTGGCGCAGATTATCTCAAGCAGGCCCGGGCCTCCTGCCCGTTGCCGGTGCTACGCAAGGATTTCATGGTCGACGCTTACCAGATCTACGAGTCACGTGTCATGGGCGCTGACGCCGTACTGCTGATCGCGGCGATTCTGGATGATGCGCAGTTGAAGGATTTTGAGGCGGTGGCGCACAGCCTGGACATGGCGGTACTGGTGGAGGTACACGATGCGCCCGAACTGGAGCGCGCCTTGCAGTTGAAGACGCCGCTGATTGGCGTCAACAATCGGAATCTGAAAACCTTTGAAGTTTCGCTGGACACCACCTTGTCCCTGGCGCGTGAAGTGCCAAAGGGGCGTTTGCTGGTTTCGGAAAGCGGTATCCACAGTCGCGACGATGTGCTGCGCTTGGGTGCGGCCGGCATCAATGCCTTTCTGGTCGGCGAGGCGTTCATGCGCGCCGCCGACCCGGGGCAGGCGCTGGCTGAGTTGTTTGGCTGACATGATGTCGGGGGGAACAGCAGCGCAGCCGCCGGATTCGACCCGGGTCGACCAGCTGACGACGGCCGATCCAGCCAGTTGGCCGGTGGCGCCGGGCTGGCAGGCTCTGGTGGGTGAATTTTTCGGGTCCGAGGCAGGCCGCGCTTTGTTGACATTCCTCGAAAACAGATTGCAAGCCGGCGCTGCGGTATTTCCACCGCAACCGCTGCGTGCCCTGCAACTCACGCCGCCAGAATCGGTTCGGGTAGTGATCCTGGGTCAGGATCCTTATCATGGGCGGGGTCAGGCCGAGGGTTTGGCATTTTCTGTCGCCCCAGGTATTCCCATACCACCTTCATTGCGTAACATCTTTACCGAGTTGCGCCGCGACATGGGGGCGGCATTTCCGCCGTTTCCCGAGCCCGGCGGCAGTCTGGTGCGCTGGGCGCGCCAGGGGGTGCTGCTGCTCAACACCTGTCTGACGGTGGAAGAGGGGCAGCCGGCCAGCCACTCGGGCCGTGGCTGGGAACGGTTGACCGACGCCGTGATCCGCAAAGTCTCGCAGGATGCCGCGCCCTCGGTGTTCATGCTGTGGGGCGCGCATGCGCAGGCCAAGCGCGCCTTGATCGATGCATCGCGTCATCTGGTACTACTGGCCAACCATCCTTCGCCGCTGTCGGCGCTGCGTCCCCCGGCGCCGTTCATCGGCTGCGGTCATTTCTCGCGGGCAAGGGCCTGGCGTGACGAACATCGGTGACAGTCGCAAAACTTCGTGGCATAATGCTAGGCTCACTTGAGGAGAGGTGGCCGAGTGGTTAATGGCAGCAGACTGTAAATCTGCCCTCTTACGA
>JBAXOZ010000209.1:0-4460 GCA_037132975.1 Comamonadaceae bacterium | reverse complement strand
CCACAGAGCGTTCATGGTGATCCGCAAACCCTTCTCAGAAAGATAGATCGATGACAGCTGAAAAATCTAACGTGATTGCCACACTGGCCTCACTTCCGACTCTTCCCATGGCAGCGCTCTGGGTAATGTGGGATGCGCATTTCCCGCGGCGCCCGGGAACGTGGAACCGGCACTACGTTGCATCGCGCGTCGCACAGCGGATTCAAGAGATTGCCTATGGCGGTATCAACCCTGATATCAAACGCCGATTGCTGCGCCTGGGCGAGTCCCAATCGGCCCTGGGCAAGCGCCGGGGCACCGAATGCCATCTGATGCCTGGCACCGTTTTGCAGCGCGACTGGGATGAAGTCACCTACCGGGTCGTCGTGACACCAGCAGGTTTCTATGAGTGCGGGGGCAGGGTGTTCAAGAGCCTGTCAGCCGCAGCCCGTCACATCACTGGTACCAACTGGTCTGGACCAAGGTTCTTCGGTATTGATCCGGATCAAAATAGAGGGGCATCCCGATGAGCAGCACCAACGATGTCGTGACGCGAAAACGCTGCGCCGTGTACTGCCGCGTGTCTTCTGATGAGCGTCTGGATCAGTCCTTCAATTCCATCGATGCCCAGAAAGAAGCCGGCCAGGCTTTCATTCTGGCGCAGCGGGCGGAGGGCTGGATTCCGGTGGCAGGTGACTATGACGACCCGGGATTCTCCGGCGGCAACATGGACCGCCCAGCGCTCAAGAGACTGATGGCGGACATCGAAGCGGGCAGGGTGGATATTGTGGTCGTTTACAAGATCGATCGCTTGTCTCGATCGCTGGCCGATTTCGCACGTATGGTTGAAGTGTTCGACCGGTACGGTGCAAGTTTTAGTGCTGTCACACAGCAAATCAATTCAGCCACTTCCATGGGCCGCTTGATGCTCAACGTGCTGCTGTCGTTTGCACAGTTCGAGCGGGAGGTCACTGGCGAGCGGATTCGGGACAAGCTGGCCGCCAGCAAAGCCAAAGGAATGTGGATGGGTGGTGTGCCACCTTTGGGCTATGACGTCGTCAATCACACCTTGGTGATCAACGAGCCTGAGGCGAAGACTGTGCGTGCCATCTGGCGTCGATTCGTCGAATTGCGCTCCAGTACCGAGTTGTCGCGGGAATTGGTCCGCGATGGCGTGACGACCAAGACCTGGACCAACACCCATGGCGTATTGCGGACTGGTCGGCCCATCACCAAGCAGAATCTTTACAAGGCCTTTCGCAATCCGGTCTACATCGGCAAGATTCGCCACAAGGGCAAGATCCACGTCGGTCTGCACCAGCCGATCATCGACCAGCCCTTATGGGACGCTGTGCAGGCTATTCTGGCCCAGGAGGCGTCGATTCGGACCTCGGCCACCCTTACCCGCCATAGCCCGCCGGCATTGCTGCGTGGCCTGCTGTTTGCGCCCAATGGCGAACGGATGCTTCCCACGGGTACTCGCAAGAAGACTGCCGGTGGCAAGGAATATTTGTATTACATCTCGAGTTCAGACAAGAAGTTCGGCCGCGGCACCAATCCCATCGGCTCCATCCCGGCCAAAGCGATTGAGTCAATGGTGGTCGAGCAGCTGCTGGCTGCATTGCAGTCACCGCAGACGATCCAGTCCGTATGGGAAGAGGTTCGACGTCAGGACGGCCGTATCAATGAGCCTGCCGTTGTGATTGCCATGCGAAATATCGGACTTGTTTGGAATGAACTGTTCCCGGCTGAGCAATCGAAATTGGTCCGACTGCTGATCGATCGGGTTCAGATTCGTGACGACGGCCTGGATATCGAGTGGCATGCCACTGGCTGGGCGGGATTGGCCGGTGAATTGGCACCCAACACCATCGGCGCAGAACTGCTTGAACTTGAGGAGGAAACGATATGACCGAGCTACGCAAGATGGGAAAGGCACAGTCCAGGCGCCGATCAACCAATGCCGGAGTGAAACTGACGACATTCATTCCGATGCGCATTGTTCGGCACAAGGCCAATTGGGTGATTGTGCGGCCCGGCGCCGATGGCCACCTTGCGACCAGCGGCGAGCCTGATGCGACTCTGCTGAACGCTTTGGCCCGAGCGCTTTACTGGCAGCACTTGCTGGACTCGGGCCGGGTGGCCAACATCGGGGAACTGGCGGCACAGGAGGGCGTCGACCGGGTGCGGGTTCAAAAGACACTCAAGCTTGCGCGCCTGGCGCCTGAGCTGGCAGAGGACATTGCTGCTGGGCGCATCCCTGTGGGGCTGTCCTTCGAATTCTTCATCCGCCGGGAGTTACCGGACGAATGGTTCACACAAAGGCAGGTTATTGCCGCTTTGAGTAAGTGAAAGTTTGATCTGAATGGGCGACTGGTCAGTGATGTTCAGGTCAAACCACCTCGCCGCAAACCCGCATGGAATCTAGCTTCGGTGTGCAGAACGACCTTCGCATAGACAGAGATTTGAGACAGAAATGCTCGTGCCAAGGGCCAGAAATCAACAAGAATGCGTGGTGCCTGAATTCGCACTACCCGGGAAGCCCCGCCAGCACTGGGGATCGCGGGCGCAAGAGAAAGGCCAGAGCATGTCTGGCCTTTGGATGGTGGTGGAGAGGATGAGGATCGAACTCACGACCTCTGCATTGCGAACGCAGCGCTCTCCCAGCTGAGCTACCCCCCCGACCATGTGCGAAGTCTAGCAACAAATCAGCGCCCACGCAAAAACAGGGCGTCGAGCTCGCGCAAGCTGATCTGGCGCCAGGTGGGGCGACCGTGGTTGCATTGGTCCGCGCGATCCGTGGCTTCCATCTGACGCAGCAGGGCATTCATTTCCTCCAGGCTCAGGCGCCGGTTGGCGCGCACGGCGCCGTGACAGGCCATGGTGGCAAGCAATTCGTCCTGGGCGCGTTGCAGTACCGTGCTGGCATCGCGCTCGGCCAACTCGGCCAGCACGCTGCGCGCCAGTTCGGTCGCATCGCCCTGTGCCAGTGCCGCGGGAATAGCACGAACTGCCAGCGTTCTTGCTGAAAAGGCAGTGATGTCCAGACCCAGCCTCTGAAGGGTCTCAAACTGCGATTCAGCCGTAGCAACTTCGGTTTCGGTGGCGGCAAAGGTCGCTGGAATCAGCAGCGGTTGGCTGCTCAGACGGGGAGATCCGCCCTGACTGCTGAATTGGGCTTTGAGTCGCTCGTAAACGATGCGCTCGTGCGCGGCGTGCATATCAACAACAACCAGCCCCTGTGCGTTTTCCGCCAGGATATAGATGCCTTGCAATTGTGCCAACGCAAGTCCCAGAGGCCAGGAACTTGTGGCTTCTTCGGCCGGCGCAGCATCCGCTGTTGGCGCGTTCCAGAGCAGTCCCAGGTCGCTCACCCGGTGGCCCTGTGCGGGCTCGAATGCCATGCCGCGCTGTGAGGTGTAAACGGCGCCGCCCGGCCTGGCAGACTCAGCCATCTGCGGCATCACAAGCTCGTTGCCAAGCGTAGCAGGGGACTGCCCCAATCGTGGCGTCGCCAGTGCGTCCTCAATGGCGTGTCGCACCGCTTGGTGCACTTCGCGGCTATCGCGAAAACGCACTTCAATCTTGGTTGGATGAACATTGACATCAACGCGCCGCGGGTCAATCTCAAGATACAACGCGTAGACCGGCTGACGTTGGCCGTGCAACACGTCTTCAAAGGCGCTGCGCGCCGCATGGGCAAGCACTTTGTCGCGTACGAAGCGACCGTTGACGTAAAAGAACTGCTGGTCGGCGCGCGAGCGTGCCGCCTCGGGTGTGCCGACCCGGCCCCAGACCGCAACTGCCGTCGCAGCGCCACCCAATGGATTTTCGCGGCGATAGTTGAGCAGCATGGAGCGTTCCATGAAGTCAGGTCCCAGGACGTCGGTCAGGCGCTGCTGCAGCGGCTGCGGACCTTCGCAGCGACGCCATTGTTCTATCAGCTTGCCCTCAGCCCAGATGCTGAAGCCGACGTCGGGTCGTGCCAGCGCCTGGCGCCGTACCGCTTCCACGCAATGCGCCAGTTCGGTGGCGTCGGTCTTGAGGAATTTGCGGCGCGCCGGGGTGCTGAAAAAAAGTTCCCTGACCTCGACCGTGGTGCCCTGGCTGCGCGCCACGGGTTTGAGTTCGCCGCTTTGGCCATCGAGCAGGTAAGCACTGGATTGACCCGAGGCTCTGGAAGAAATGGCGCACTCGGCGATCGAGTTGATGGCGGCCAGCGCCTCACCCCGAAAACCCATGGTGCCGACCGATTCAAGATCGGACAGGCTGCTGATCTTGCTGGTGGCGTGACGCTTGAGTGCCATCGGCAACTCCTCGCGCAGGATACCTGCGCCATCATCTTCCACGGCGATCAGTCGCACACCGCCGGCGAGCAAGCGGACCGTGATCTGCTGCGCACCCGCGTCCAGCGCGTTGTCGAGGAGCTCGCGTACGGCAGACGCCGGGCGCTCCACCACTTCACCAGCAGCGATCTGGCT
>JBAXOZ010000208.1:0-4470 GCA_037132975.1 Comamonadaceae bacterium | reverse complement strand
AAGGCATGCGGTTGCGCTGCCGACAGCATGGCGTTCAGGGCCACGTCCAGATTGCCATCGGTGCCATTCTTGAAACCCACCGGGCTCGACAATCCGCTGGCAAGTTCGCGGTGAGTCTGGCTCTCTGTTGTGCGTGCGCCGATGGCGCTCCAGGCAATCAGGTCACCCAGATATTGCGGTGTGATCGGGTCCAGCGCCTCGGTGCCGCAGGGCAGGCCCAGGTCATTCAGATCAACCAGCAGACGGCGCGCCACGTGCAGTCCCTCGTCAATGCAAAACGAATCGTCCATGTGCGGGTCGTTGATCAGACCTTTCCAGCCGACGGTGGTGCGCGGCTTCTCGAAATACACCCGCATCACAATGAAAAGCTGGTCCGCCAGCTCATCGGCCAGCGCCTTGAGCTTGCGCGCGTACTCCATTGCTGCTGCGGGATCATGAATCGAGCACGGACCCACCACCACGAACAGGCGCCGGTCACGACCCGCCAGGATGCTGGCCATGGTGCGCCGGGCGGCGCTCACGGTCTGCGTGGCTTGTGCGCTGGCAGGAATGTCGTCGTGCAGTTGGGATGGCGGCAGCAGCGTGAGCTGCGACAGCACGTTCAGGTTTTCGAGGGCGGTGGGAAAGGGCATAGCCCGATTTTAGTTGGCCTGCGCTAGCGCCTCGTCCAGCACTTCGACCCAATGTCGTACCGGTGTGCTGGTGCCGCTTTGCAGGTGCGTGATGCAGCCCATGTTGGCGGACACAATCAGGGCCGGCGCCGTGTCGGCAAAGGTGGCTTGCAGATGGCCCAGCTTGCGATCACGCAGTTCTCCGGACAGTCCGGGATTGATGATCGAGTAAGTGCCGGCGGAGCCGCAGCACAGGTGCGCTTCGGCGCCCGTGACCTTGATGTCAAAACCCAACGCTCGCAGGTGCTTCTCCACGCCGCCGCGCAATTGCTGGCCGTGCTGCAGTGTGCAGGGCGGATGAAACGCCATGGCGCCGGCCCGCGCCACGCTGTGCGCGTCGAGCTTGCCGCTTAAACATGCGCTGAGCTCGGGCAGCCATTCGCTCAGGTCCTGCGTCAGTTCGCTGATGCGCGCCGCCTTGGCGGCATAGATCGGATCGTCCTGCAGATGATGCCCGTATTCCTTGACCGTGACGCCGCAGCCCGACGCGTTCATGAGGATGGCTTCGACCCCGTCCTGCACATAGGGCCACCAGGCCTCAATGTTGCTGCGCATCTGGGCTTTGCCGCCTTCCTGATCGTTCACGTGGAACTTGACCGCACCGCAGCAGCCGGCTTTCGGAGCTATCAAACACTGGACGCCCGCGGCGTCGAGCACACGCGCTGTGGCGCTGTTGATGTTGGGTGCCATGGCCGGTTGCACGCAGCCCGCGAGCAGCAACACCTTGCGCGAATGCACCGTGCCTGGCCACGCGCCAGCGTCCTGTTTGGCCGGCACCTTGGCCTTCAATGCGGCGGGCAGCAGCGGACGCAGCATTTGACCCAACTTGATGGCGGGGGCAAACAGGGGTGAGGGGATGCCTTCCTTCAAGGCCCAGCGCAGTGCCTGCTCGCCCAGAGGGCGCGGCACTTTGGCTTCCACCAGCTTGCGGCCGATGTCGAGCAACTCGCCGTAGTGCACGCCCGATGGGCAGGTGCTTTCGCAGCTGCGGCAGGTCAGGCAGCGGTCCAGATGCGCCTGGGTCTTGCGGGTCGGCGTGACGCCTTCAAGCACCGCTTTCATCAAATAGATGCGGCCACGCGGCCCGTCAAGCTCGTCACCGAGCAACTGGTAGGTCGGGCAGGTGGCGGTGCAAAAGCCGCAATGCACGCACTTGCGCAAAATGGCTGCCGCCGCCTGGCCGTCGGCGCTGTTCTGGTACTCGGGGGCGAGATCGGTATGCATATGAATCAGTCATTGCGAGCGAAGCGCGGCAATCCATGCATGGATTGCCGCGCTTCGCTCGCAATGACGAAATCGGGTGGCTTCAACATTTTCACCATTGGGCGTACATG
Organism: Comamonadaceae bacterium; assembly: GCA_037132975.1. Classification (GTDB taxonomy): domain Bacteria; phylum Pseudomonadota; class Gammaproteobacteria; order Burkholderiales; family Burkholderiaceae_C; genus Rhodoferax. The sequence goes on along the minus strand of JBAXOZ010000208.1, from coordinate 2,465 downwards.
CGGCCGCGGTTGAAGATGCCGGCCGGGTCGAACTCGTGCTTGAGCCCTTGGTGAATGCCGCTCAAGGCGTTTTGCAAAGGGCTGAAGCGCTGGATCGCCGCGGCGTCAGCGCCGGTCGGAGCCCGGAACAGCGTCGCGGTGCCGCCCACCGCCGCAGCGCACTGGCGCAGTTGGCCGAGTGCCGACAGGGGCGCCCACAGCCAGCGCTGACCACCATGCCACTCGACGAGGGTGGGAAACGGCAGCTCCAGCGCTGGAGCGGTTTGTGGCACAGAGAGGCGCCACAAACCGAGCTCGGGTGTCGGAGCCTGAAAGAAGGGCAGGGTCTGGTCACGGCAGGCGTTCCAGTCTGGCGATGCCACGGTGTTGTCCATGCGCGCTGCCTCGCCACCGAGCGCCCGCAGGTCGGAGAGCATGCGCGGGCAAGCGGCCTGCACCGCCGCTGCGGCACCGCGCAGGCGCAGGTACAAGTGTCCGCTGTTCGCGGCAGCGCCGGATTCGATCAGCCAGCAACTGGCGTTCAGGGGCAGGGGCTGGCCACCCCAGCGGTGTAACTGATCAAGGGCCACTTGCTGGCTCAGACCGCTGCACACCAGGGTCGCCTCCGCCGGCGCGCACGGCAGCACTTTGAGTGAGATTCCTGTCAGCAGGCCCAGCGTCCCCATGGCTCCCACCATCAGGCGCGAAACATCGTAACCGGCAACGTTCTTGATCACCTGGCCACCAAAGGTCAGCAGCTCGGCGCGGCCGTTGAGCAGCGTGACACCCAGCACAAATTCGCGCACCGCACCGGCACTGGCGCGCGCGGGGCCGCTCAAGCCCGCTGCCACCATGCCGCCGCAGGTGGTGGCGCTGACGCCCGCAGCGTCACGGCCAAAGCAGGGCGGCTCAAAAGCCAGATGCTGGCCCTTCTCCGCTAACGCAGCCTGCAGTTCCTGCAGCGTGGTGCCAGCCCGCACGGTGACCACCAACTCGCTGGGCTCGTAGCTGATGATGCCGCGCAAGGCGCTGACGTCGAGCAGCTCCCCTTGCAGGGACTGGCCATAGAAGTCCTTGGAGCCGCCACCCCGGATGCGCAGCGCCGTGCCGTGCGTCAGCGCTGCGCGAACGCGCTCGGTGATCCGGTGAAGCTCTGAGTCCATGGTCGGTAAGTCTTGATTAGCCAAGCAAGAAGTTTACCGGCAGACCGGAGGTCCTGTTGTAAGTGCCAGGGGCCAAGCGATGGCGACCCCTGGGCTTGCTCTGTTCAATGCAGCGCGATGGTCACGAGTGGGTTGGCGACGCAAGCGGCGGAATAGGTGTAGGCCAGATTGACCGCACCCACCATTCCGCTTTGACCACTCAGTGCCTGCGACAGCGATGCGTTGCCGCTGCTGCACGAACCGGTCGCGACGCCGGTGATGCAGTAGTCCAGATTCAAGGGTACCGAGATGCCGGCGGTAGAGATGGTGCCTTTGACATTCACGCCGCAGCTTCCGGTGCCGCCGCCGACACCGGTGCCGCTGACGCCCAGCGTGCTGCCGTCGAAGGTGTAGCTGATGGTGCTGCCCGGATTGGCTGCGCTATAGGCTGTCGTAAATTTTCCGGAGAACTGTGACCATTGATCCGCCGTCCAGGCACTGCCAATCATGCTTGACAGCGTCACTGAATTGGTCTGCAGGTACTTGGAGACAGCGGCCAGCACTTTGCCGTAATCATTCATGGTGCCGCTGACCGTCGGAACGGTAGTGGCCAGGTTGACGCCGGTGAGCTTGAACTGCGTCGCAACGCTGCTGGCCATGGTGTTGAAGGCCGCCGCGGTGGGGGTTCCGGTGCTGCCAAAGGCGTAGGTGTAGGCCATTGTCGTCAGTGGGGTGACAACGCCGGTGACGGCACTGCCATTGGCAGTGATGACGACTTTGAGCGGGGTTGTCAGGGTGGTGGACTGGTTGGTTGCTTCGTCGGTGTAAGTGCCACCGCTGACTTCCACGATCACATCACCGGAGTAGGGCACGCTCAGGGAGTAGGTACCACCAGCACCGGTGGTAGTGGTGCCCAGAACGGCGCCTGTGCCGGCATTTTTGACCGTGACTGTCGCACCCGAAACCGGGCCTTTGACGGCCGAGCCACTGATCGTGGTTGCGACCGTCGGGGTGGTGCTTGAGGTGCTGCTGCTGCCTCCGCCACACGCCACCAGAATGACCGCTGCCGAACTGGCAGTGATGGCGATTAGATTTTTTGTACGCATGGAATCCTCCTTTTTGAAAAGGAGGAAATTAGCACCAAAATACTATGGACAACTATCTCGTAAACCCTTAGGCAATCATTGATTTGCGGCTGGCAGCAACATGCCTTTGGTCTCGATAAAGGCCACCACCTCGGCCAGTCCGCTGAGCGTCTTCAGATTCGTCAAGACAAAGGGTTTGAGCCCCTTGGCGCTTGTGCGCATGCGGATCGTGTCGGCCCGCATCACCTCCAGGTTGGCG
>JBAXOZ010000207.1:0-4476 GCA_037132975.1 Comamonadaceae bacterium | reverse complement strand
TCGCGAGGCCACCCGACTTCGCGTGGCCAACCTCTACCTCGTCATCGCGAGGCCGAAGGCCGTGGCGATCCATGGCTTCGTGCCTGCATGGATTGCCGCGCTTCGCTCGCAATGACGAGACCTCGGTTCATGGTCTATTTGTAGTTTCGACCACGAAACAAGGGGGCTGCAAAGGAACCGGGGGGCAACATTGCGCAGGCTTTGCCGGAAATTCAGGTGTGTGGCGGTAAATGACTCAAGCTTGGGCGTTTGGTGTCGAATCAGCGAAGACACGTTCACTCACTACTACATCAAGGATCGCTGATGAAACGCTACATCACCATCACCCTTGGCTTGACCCTTGCGCTAGCAGGCCTGGTCGGCTGCCAAAGCGTTCCCGAGCAACGCATGGCCGGCGAATCGGCCTCCATGTTGGCTCCTATCGTGGAGAAACGGGACACATTGACCGCCACCGGCTACGCCGTGATCAGTGTGCAGGGCCACAAAAACCCGGCGCAACAGCGCCTGATGGCCATTCGTGCCTCCAAGCTTGACGCCTATCGTTCGCTGACCGAGCAGGTGTACGGGCTGCGGCTCGACGCCAACGCGACCGTGGCCGACATGATGGTGCAAAACGACACCTTCCGCAGCCGCGTCGAGGGCGTCATTTATGGTGCCACCTTGGTGAGTATTGCGCCCACCGGGGACGATACCTACGAGACCACGCTCACTTTGGACAAAGCCATCGTGCAGGATTTGCGCGCGCTCTATCTGGGGCAACTGGTCTCCAGAACGCATTGATCAGACGTTTGGCAGGCGACCATGATCACCCGGCCCCGCAAATTGGCGCGCGTCTCAAAGGCTTCGCTATGGGCACTGGGCCTGCTGGCGGCTAACGCCTTGGCGCAGTCCGCGCCCACGCCCGAAGAGAAGTTGGAAGCGATTCGACACGGCTTGGTGCAGGCCGCCATGGATGGCCCGACGCGGGTGCAATCGACCGCATGGATCGATTCCCGGGGCGCGTTGCTGGAAAGCAGTTCGTTTCGGACCGGCTTGATGGTGCGGGGAGTGCGGGTGCAGTCGTACGAGCGCGATGGCCAGGGCCAACTGGTGGCTGACTTGCGCATGCAAACCCAAAGCACGGTGGGGCGCACGCCCGACGCCAAGGCTGAGCCGTTGGCGCAGTGCAAATCCGCACTCGCGGGCGCGCGGCTGCAGCACGTCATCGGGCTGGAAATCTCTGCCACACCCGACTGGAAGGTGGACGATCTACCCGCCGTGCGCTCGGTGGAAAACCATGTCTTGAACCAATGGCGCGGTGCTGCCAATGGCTCGGTGGTCTGGCGTGTGGCCTTGAACAACCGGGGAACCCGCTCTGCCTACCAGGAAGCGCTGCTGGGTTCGAGTGTGGACCACGCGCCCTGGCAGGCCAAGTTGACGCTGCGCCCCTTGGTTCAACCATCGTCCCAAATGCTTGCAACGCGCATCGTCGATAACGCAGGCCGTCTGGTGATCGTACCGGCGGTTGAAACCTGGTTGCAGCTTGAACTGACGCTGACGGCGCGCAACCAGTTTGAGCCGCTGTATTCTGCGACGGCACAAATCAAGTGGAACACCGACCGGCCCAACTGGGATGTGCCACGCCCCAGCGAAGAAGCGCAGGCGCTCTTGAGCGCGCAACTGCAAGGCTGGTCGCAGGAAATACAACAGCGCCTGACTTGTGAGTCGGTGCAGCCGCAGGTTGTGGTTGCCGGTCGCGACAGCGTTCGCATCAACGCGGGTTCGCTCGCTGGCGTGCGCGTGGGCGATGAATGGCTGCTCACCGGCGGTATGCGCTATGTCCAGCAGATATTGGAGCCGGGAGTTGCGGCGCAAAGCGTCCTGGCCAAGGTCCAATCCGTTGGCGATCACCATGCCCAACTGCAACTGGTTGCGGGGCCACGCGATGTGGTGCAGCGCAATTGGCGCGCTTGGCCTGCCGAGATGCTGCGCTGAACGCGGCACGCCACGACTGCGCCACCTGTTAACCCAAGGAATACCCGCCATGAAGTTCCCCACCACCAGCGCCTTGACGTCAACCCAGCGCATCGTGCTGGCTGCCAGCAGCCTTTTGTTGTTGTCGTGCATCGCGCTGACGGTTAAAGCCGAGGGCGCTGCACCGGCGGTGCCGGGCGCTTCCGCCAAGGCTGTGCGTACCTATGTGCCCAAGGCCGGTGAAAGCCTGGACCAAGTGATCAGGAAAACCATGGCCGATAGTCCCTTGCGCATTGAATTGCTGCGCAAAGCCATCGTGGACCTCAACCCGTCGGCATTTGTAGCGGGCAACCCGGCCCGGATGCGCGCCCACGTCAGCCTGCAACTGCCCGACTCAGCACAGTTGGCGCAATCGGTGTTGACACAGCATATGGCTGCCAGCAAAGGCGTGGCCGTGGCCGACGAAAACAATGGCAGGAGCGGCTCCACGTCTGGCGTCCCCGATGAGCGCAGGCGCTGGGTCCGGTTCCCTTGATTTCCGGCCCTGACAGCGGCCTGATTGGGAGCCGCGTCAACCCGCTATTTGTCGAAAGCCGGTTTTCCCTGCCCCTGGTTGAAGCCAAGACCGGGCGCGATCTGGGTCTGACCGATGGCCAGGTGGTGCAAGCCCTGGTGCAGGCGCGAGGCGACCAACTCGGACTGCTGCTGCGTGGTCGCCTGCTGGACGTGGCCGTGCCCCCGGACGCACAACCCGGCCAGAGCCTGTCGTTTCGGGTGCAGGCCAACCCCAATGGTTCGCTCACCCTGGTGCCCACTCCCAACCCGGTTGCTGGCGCAGCCGCTGCGGCCGAGGCGCAGCCGGTGATTTCGCGCGTTGAGAACCTGCTGTTTCATCCGGGCGGCGCGCCGGACAGCTTGGCGATGTTCAAGCCCGGCGTCATTGACGGCATGCTCGGCACCCTGGCGCGGTCGGACCTGCAGGCGCAATGGAACGCCATGCGCCCGCTCATGGCCAGCCTCAGCCCCGAGGCGATCCGGCTGGCCCTGGTGGGCGCGCTGGGTTCCGAGTCGGCGCTGGCGCGTGGTCGCGCCGCGCCCACCAACGACCCCAAACAACTGCTGCGCCAACTTCTGTTGGCGCTGGGGCAAGCGGGTCCTGCCGCGTCGGAGCAAGACCGTGACACCCGTGTGCAACTGCAGGGCGCGCTCGACGAGGTCGAAGCCGCGCAGGTGCAGGCGGTGCAGGCCCAATCGCAGGCGGCCATGCTGTTTGGCATGGTGCTGCCGTTCAGGGATGCCGATCCGGTTGCCCTTGAGTTTGAGCGCAAGCCCGCTGGCCAAGGTCAGCCCGAGGTGCTTACCGTCAACGTGCATTCGCACAACAGCGAGTTGGGTGAACTCTGGCTCAAGACCGAAGTCCACGGCAAGTCGGTGCTTGAGTTGGTGATGTGGGCGACGCAGCCTGGGGTGGTTGAGCAGGCCGAGCAGGGCGCAGGCGCGCTTGCCGCTGGGCTGCAGCAGGCGGGCCTGACGCTGCGTTCGTTTCAGGTGATCCACGGCCCGCGTCCCGCCCCTGAGCCTCAGGCTAGGCCATCGGACAGCGGCATGATTTTGGACTTGCGCGCATGAATCGCTTACGCCAAGCTATCGCGCTCGAATACGGGCAAAACCTGGTGCCGGTGGTTACGGCCAAGGCACACGACGATTTGGCCGAGCAAGTGATTGAAACCGCGCGCCGCCACGGTGTCTATGTGGCCGAAGACCCGCAGTTGCTGGCAATGCTGAGCCGCCTGCAGGTGGATGAACAAATTCCGCCCGAGCTGTTTACCGCCGTGGCGGTCATTCTGTCGTGGGTCTACTGGCTCAAGGGCATGCGCCCCGGCGACGAAAAATTGCCGCAGCCTGACGATCAGGCGTCGTTGTAGCCTTGTGCGCGGGAGAAGCGGGCAACGTGCCCCAGGCGGGTATAGACCTCGATGGAACTGGCCGGGTCTTCCACCCGCAGGCTTTGCAGGGTGCCGCGGATGGCTTCGAGCTTGCGCTCGATCAGCACCTGGTTGCGCCGGTGCAAATCGCGGCATTCGGCCATGGTGCCTCTGAACTCCTGCCACTCGGGTGAGCTTTGCAGTTCTTCGCTCGGGGGCGCGAGGCTGGTGATGGAACTGAGCAACTCGGCCTTGACCGGCTGCAGTTGCTCAAAATGGTCGATGTCCTGGTTGCGCAGCGCCTGGAATTCCAGTTCCAGCACCTGTCCCAGTTGGATGGCTAGCTGTTGGGCCTTGGGCGCGTGGGGCGTTGAGGGGAGCAGTTCAGTCACGGATCAGGTGTTCAAGGGCGACAAAGCTCTCGGCGGTGCGTCGTGCGTTGAGCGGATATTGGCCATTTTGCAGCGCTTTTTTGATGGCGTCTACCTTGGCACGGTCAATTTCAGGCTCGGCCTTGATGCGATCGGTGACATTGCTCAGGTCGAGCACATCGTTGGCATTGCGTGCCGGTGCTGCCGTGGGAACCGAAGCCGCTGAT
>JBAXOZ010000206.1:0-4492 GCA_037132975.1 Comamonadaceae bacterium | reverse complement strand
CAATAACAACCCTACTGTGCTTGAAAGCCGCTGGCCTTGATGATGCGGGCCCAGGTTTGCGCGTAGGCCTGCTCGCGGCTGGCGAGTTGTTGCGGCGACATATAGCCTACGCTCAAGCCCATGGTGGTCAAACGCTCACGCACATCGGGCATGGCAATCACCTTGGCTACCGCTTCCGAGAAGCGGTCAATCACAGCCTTCGAAGTGCCCGCCGGTGCAAAGATGCCGTAGTAGGGAACGTCCTCAAAGCCGGCCAGTCCGAGTTCGGCAAAGGTCGGTACATCCGGCAGCGCGGCCTGCCGCGCGCCACCCAGCACGGCGACGATACGAACCTTGCCGGCCTTGTGGTTCTCGATGAAATCGGGAACCGACGCAACACCCGCGTTGATCTGGTTACCCAGCATGTCAGCCATCATCGGTGCGCTGCCGCGGTAGGGTGCGGCCTGCAGGTCAAGCGCGTACTTCTGACCAATCACCTTGACCAGAAATTCGGGCACGGAGGCCGGTGCCGGTACCCCCACCGTGCCTTTACCAGCGCCCTGGCCACGAACCCAGGCCACGTACTCATTCATGGACTTGGCCGGTGTGCCACCCGACACGGCCAGTACATTGACAAAGGTCGCAAAGCCGGCGACCGAAACGAAGTCGTGCGCTGAATCGAAGCCGGGGTTCTTGACGACCAAGGGCAGAATCGAAATCGTGTGGTCATGCGAGAGGAAGAAGGTGGTGCCGTCCGGCGCCGCCGCCTTCAGCGCCTGCGCGGCAATCTGGCCGCCCGCGCCGGCGCGGTTTTCCACGATCACCGTGGTGCCGAGTTGATCCTTCAGCTTGTCCGCCAAGGTGCGGGCAATAGCGTCGGTGCCGCCACCCGGTGGAAAGCCGACCAGCAACTTGATGGTGCCGGTCTGCGCCTGGGCGATGCCAGCCAGCAGGAATGCGCCAAGCGCGATGGTCTTGACAAGCGCTTTTGAGAAACAGTGCAAGGGGGAATTGATCATGTGAGACTCCATTCGAATATTGACTATGTTAAATCCTGGCCGTCATCGCGAGGCCGCAGGCCGTGGCGATCCATGCAGTCAATGGATTGCCACGTCGCTGCGCTCCTCGCAATGACGATCACCGGCATCAGAACGTACCCGGGTAAGCACCACCATCGGCCAGCACGTTCTGGCCGTTGATGAAGCCGGCATGCTGACTGCACAAAAAGGCGCAGATGGCACCAAATTCCTCGGGCGTACCAAAGCGTTGTGCGGGGATGGTTTTCTTGCGGGCTTCGATGGCCGTCTCGATATTCACGCCTGATTTTTGCGCGGCCCCGGTCATGAGCGCCTTGAGCCGGTCGGTGTCAAAGGCGCCGGGCAGCAGATTGTTGATGGTGACACCCTGACCTGCCAGCTTGCTACGCGAAGCCCCCGCCACGAAGCCGGTGAGGCCACTGCGCGCGCCATTGGAGAGTCCCAGAATGTCAATCGGCGCCTTCACGGCACCCGACGTGATGTTGACGATGCGACCAAAGCCGCGCGCCATCATGCCGTCCACGGTCGCTTTGATCAGTTCAATCGGCGTCAGCATATTGGCGTCCAGCGCCTTGATCCACGCCGCTCTATCCCAGTCCCGAAAATCACCAGGTGGCGGGCCGCCAGCGTTGGTGACCACCATATCAAAATCGCGCCGCTGTGCAAACACCGCCTCGCGCCCTTCGACCGTCGTGATATCCGCAGCCACAAATTGCACACTGGCACCCGCCGGGCGCAGCGCGTCTGCCTCAAGCGCCGCCACTGCGGCCTGCAGTACTTCTGCGCGGCGCGCCACCATCAGCACATGAACGCCTTCGCGCACCAGCGCCTGGGCACAGCCAAAACCCAGACCCCTGCTGGCACCGCACACCAGAGCCCATTTGCCGGAAATACCTAAATCCATCGTCATTCCTCCCAGGTTGGCAGCCATTGTCCTCGATTCAAGCAGTCAACCTCCAGCGCTGCAAACACCGGGGCTTACAGCCTCCAGAATAGCCTTTGACAGCGCTGCAGAGGCACCATGAATGTTGTCGGGTACCCAGCCGTCGGGATCGGCCATCGAAGCCGGGATCTCCTGTCCGGGAACAATACGCAGCGGGTCTGCCTTGGGGCCAAAAATCGCCTTGTAGCGACTGATGACCCTGTAACCCAGTTCCGCTTGGTTGTCATAAATCGTCTTGTTGCGCGCACTCCAGCCGCCGGCTTGCGCGGCATGCGTGGCACCGATGTCGACCCAGAAGTACTTGGCTTTCGGCGCCATGGCCTTCAAGGCTCGCAGGAGTTGGCGTTGGCTGTCGGCAAACGAGGGCTCAACCTGATTGGTCCCCAGCACGATCACGATCACAGCAGCGCCGGCAATGATCTCGCGGTCGATTTCAACGCTTTCCAGCGCCGACTTGCCGATGTCAGTCCCCGGACCGGTGATGGAGCGCCCGCCGTCGTAATTGATGACCGACAGAGCACCGAGCCTTTCCTCCATTTTCAGGGCCAGACCATCCAGGAACAGACCCTGGGCGATGGAGTCGCCCAGGACATAAGAGCGAATCCTGGTGGCTTTGCCACAGGCGGCACGTGCGTCTGATTCGTCCAGTGCCGTCATGATGGCGCTCGACAGTTCCGCGTCAAAGCCATGCACATTGCCAGCGCCGCCGTAGCCTGCCTCAGTGCTCCAGCCGGGAAAGTTCTTGCCCGGCCCGATGCTAAGCGGATTGGCGTCAGGCCCGAAAATAGCTTTGTAACGGCTGATCACTGTGTAACCCAGACGTCCTGCGTTGTCGTAGATGATCTTGTTGCGCGCGTTCCAGTTCGGCACGTGACTCGAAATGGTGGCGCCAATGTCCACCCAGAAGTAGCGGGCGTGTGGCGCAATGCGCTTGAGCTGGCGCATCAACTCCTGCTGGCTGTCGGAAAACGACACCTCGGCCGATTCCATGCCCAGAATAATGATGATGACGCTCGCCTTGGCGATGAATTCGCGGTCCACCACCACACTCCGCAGCGCCGACATGTGGAGCAGGTTTCCGCCAGCGGTGATGGAACGACCGCCGTCGTAGCTGATCTTTGCAGGACCGCCCAGCCTCGCCTGCAAGGCGGCCTCAAACTGTCCCAGATGCAGACCGTAGCCAATGGAGTCGGCCAGGATATACGCGGACTCGCCCTCAGTGCCGGGCACTGCGGCGGCAGACACTAACAAGGGCTGTAGTACAAACCACAGGCCAAGCAACAGGGTAAAAAACGTCTTGTGCATCATCGGACTCTCAAGCGCGACGGGTGAAAACAAAAATTCCGGCAATCACCAGCACTGTACCTGCAGCAACCCAGAGCGTGAAAGGTTCACCCAGAATCAGCACGCCCATCAAAATGGTGGAGAGCGGCCCCACCATGCCGACCTGCGACACGACGCTGGCGCCGATGCGCTCGATGGCCATCATCACCAGCAGCACTGGCAGCGCCGTGCACAGGGTGGCGTTGAGCACCGAGAGCCAGATCACCGGCAGTGCCACCCCTGCCGCCGACCAGGGGCGCAGCAGCACAAACTGGGCAATGCACAACAGGCAGGCGACACTGGTGGCCAGCCCCACCAGGCGCAGCGAGCCCAGGCGCTGCACCATCTCGCCACTGAAAATCAGGTACCAGGCATAGCTCACCGCACTCAGGAACACCAGCAGCGCGCCCAGCGCCACGTCACCGCCTTCGAGCTTGACCTCGTGACCAAACACCAGCAGCACGCCGCTGTAGCTGATCAGCATGCCGATGACCTGCATGCGCTTGACGGTTCGTCGGTACATCAACCAGGCCAGCGCCAGCACCAGTGTCGGATTGAGGTACAGGATCAGGCGCTCGAGCGAGGCGCTGATGTAGGACAGACCGGAAAAATCCAGGTAACTCGCCAGGTAGTAGCCGCTGAAGCCGAGCCCCAGAATCCCGATCCAGTCCTTGCGCAGCAGCGCTGGCTTGCCGCGACTCGCCCACCAGGCCATCAGCACAAAGAAGGGCAAGGCAAACAGCATGCGGTACATGATCAGCGTCACCGCGTCCACGCCATGGCGGTAGGCCAGCTTGACGATGATGGCTTTGCCGCTGAAGGCGATGGCGCCGGTGGTGGCGAGCAGCAAGCCGGTCGCGCGGCTTGTCGAAACTGCTGAAGCGTTACGGGTCATTGTTCGCAGGCACTTGATATCACAATGTGTGACTTCAAGTTGGTCCGACTCTCAGGCGTGTGTGCGCCGATGGCGCCGCAGTTGGTGGTTTGCGTTGCTCGCACACCAAGTTCGCATGAACGATTTGGCCGCTGGGGTACTCAGCGCAGCGGCATAAAGGAGGAGTCCGAAGGACGGGGGACAGCCGCGGAGCTGAGTGCCCCAGCGGCCAAATCCACCCCTCAGGCTGAGAAAGCATTTCGGCCTGAGACGTAATGCGGAGATTGATGCGGGCAGCCCGAGTGGTATTGATGGCAGACGGCATAGAGTGACCCC
>JBAXOZ010000205.1:0-4496 GCA_037132975.1 Comamonadaceae bacterium | reverse complement strand
ATCTGGTGCTGGTGCCGGAGATGTTCTGGGACTATTGCATGCCCGATGTGATCGTCATGGAGCGAATGCATGGGGTTCCGGTCAGCCAGGTTGAGCGCCTGCGCGCGGCTGGCATCGATATTCCGAAACTGGCTCGCGACGGCGTCACGATCTTTTTCACCCAGGTGTTTCGCGATGGTTTCTTTCATGCGGACATGCACCCGGGCAACATTCAGGTCAGTATCGAGCCTGCCACCTTCGGCCGCTATATATCGCTTGATTTTGGCATCATTGGTACCCTCAGCCGGTCTGACAAAGAGTACCTGGCACAGAATTTCACCGCATTTTTCAGGCGCGACTACAAGCGCGTGGCGGAACTGCACATCGAGTCAGGCTGGGTACCGGCGACGACCCGGGTTGACGAACTGGAGTCTGCCATCCGCTCGGTTTGCGAACCCTACTTTGACCGTCCATTGAAGGATTTTTCACTCGGACTGGTGTTGATGCGCCTGTTTCAGACGTCCAGACGCTTTTCGGTGGAAATCCAGCCCCAGTTGGTGTTGCTGCAAAAAACCCTGCTCAACATTGAGGGGCTGGGGCGTCAGCTCGACCCTGATCTGGATCTCTGGAATACCGCCAAGCCGTTTCTGGAGCGCTGGATGGTCGATCAGATCGGCCCCAAAAAGTTGATCGAGCAATTGCGCAATGAGGCGCCACTCTACGCCAAGCTGATTCCTGAGTTGCCGCGGCTCCTGGTCGACTTTCTCAAGGGCGACCGGTCAGGCTCATCGCAGGCGCTGAACGCGCTGCTGGTGGAGCAGAAGCGCACGAACCGGTTGTTGCAGGGGCTGGTGTATGGCTGCTTTGGCTTTGTGCTGGGGGTGCTTGCCATGCAGATAGTGGGGCGCTTCCATCATTTCTGATCGCTTGCAGTGAGAGCATCAACATAGGCGCCAAGGCCTATAATCAAGGGCTTTGCAACCCGAAATCCGAGCCCTATTGCCATGCCAATTTACGCCTATAAATGCGAGTCCTGCGGGTTTGCCAAGGATGTACTGCAAAAAATGTCGGATTCCCAATTGACGGAATGCCCGACTTGCGGCGCCTCGGCGTTCAAGAAACAGCTGACAGCCGCCGGCTTTCAGTTGAAGGGTTCCGGTTGGTACGCCACTGATTTCAAGGGTTCCGCCACACCTGCTGGCGCTGCTGCGGACACCTCCGCCCCGGCCAAACCGGCTGCCGACGGTGCGGCCCAGACGGCAGCACCCGCCAAGGCTGATTCACCCGCTGCGCCCGCCGCCGGCGGTTGCGGCGGTGGCTGCGCCTGTCACTGATCTCGAATTGACTTGAGACAGAAGGTTCCCGTGCCAATCAAAAAGTACCTGCTCACCGGCTTGTTGGTTTGGCTGCCGCTGGCCATAACGCTGTGGGTGCTGCTCTGGCTGGTGGGGATGCTGGATGCCATCTTTGGCGGTTTTCTGACGGGACTGGCTGCTTTGACGCCGGGTTCGGCACGCGCTTTGATCGAGACCCTGCGGCATATTCCGGGGCTTGGGGTTGTGTTGGTTTTTTCTGCCTTGTTGATCACCGGTGCTTTGGTGACCAATGTGGCGGGTCGCTGGTGGCTGGCGCAATGGGAGCGGCTGTTTACCCATATTCCGGTTTTCAAGTCGATCTACAACAGCGTCAAAAAAGTCTCGGATACCCTTTTTTCGAGCAATGGCAATGCGTTTCGCACTGCCATGCTGGTTCAGTACCCGCGCGCGGGTGTCTGGACCATTGCGTTTCAGACCGGCACGCCCAGCGGCGAAGTGGCAGCGAAATTGGGCCCGGATTTCGTCAGTGTTTACGTGCCAACGACGCCGAACCCGACCAGCGGATTTTTTCTGATATTGCCACGCGCCGAAGTGATTGAACTACAGATGAGTGTCGACGAGGCGCTTACCTATGTCATATCCATGGGCTCGGTGGCGCCAGGCTCGCTGCCTGCCAGTGCACCGAAATAGTTGACTTGTTATTAACCTGCGCCCCCTAGGGGGGCGGCATTGAAAGTTGTTTATGGCCATGCGTTCCCACTATTGCGGTCTTGTGACCGAAGCCCTTCTGGGTCAGACTGTCAGCCTGTGTGGCTGGGTGAATCGTCGTCGCGATCATGGTGGCGTTATCTTTGTCGATATTCGCGACCGCGAGGGCTATGTGCAGGTGGTGTGCGATCCTGACCGTGCCGCGATGTTCGAGGTCGCTGAGGGTCTGCGCAACGAATTTTGCATCCAGGTCAAAGGCCTGGTGCGATCGCGTCCGACCGGCACCATCAACGAAGGCCTCAAGAGTGGCAAGGTGGAAGTGTTGTGCCATGAGTTGACCGTACTCAACCCATCGGTGACGCCGCCGTTTCAACTCGATGACGAAAGCCTCAGTGAGACGACACGTCTGACGCACCGGGTGCTGGACCTGCGTCGCCCTTACATGCAGAACAACCTGATGCTGCGTTATCGCGTCGCGATGGAAGTGCGAAAGTACCTTGATGCCCATGGCTTCATCGACATTGAAACGCCGATGCTCGGTAAGTCCACTCCGGAAGGTGCACGTGATTACCTGGTGCCGAGCCGTGTTCATGACGGACACTTTTTTGCCTTGCCGCAAAGCCCTCAACTGTTCAAGCAGTTGCTGATGATTGCTGGTTATGACCGCTATTACCAACTCACCAAATGTTTCCGTGATGAAGACTTGCGCGCTGACCGCCAGCCCGAGTTCACGCAGATCGATATTGAAACCTCCTTCCTGACTGAACAGGATATTCGCGATCTGGTGCAAGGCATGATCACCACCGTCTTCAAGAACACGATGGGCGTCGATCTGGGTGAGTTCCCGGTGATGGCCTATAGCGAAGCAATGCACCGCTATGGCTCCGACAAGCCCGATCTTCGGGTCAAGCTGGAGTTCACTGAACTGACAGATGTCATGACGGATGTGGACTTCAAGGTGTTCTCCGTCGCAGCCAACATGAAGGATGGGCGTGTCGTCGGATTGCGCGTTCCGGGCGGTGCACGTGAGGTGGGTGGTCTGGCCCGCAGCGAAATTGATGCCTATGGCGAATTCGTGAAAATCTACGGCGCCAAAGGATTGGCCTACATCAAGGTCAATGACCTGAGCAAGGGCCCAGGCGACGCGGGTGCGCGCTGGCCCGGCCTGCAGAGTCCGGTCGTCAAGAACCTGCATGACAAGGCCATCACCGAAGTGCTGGCACGCACCGGCGCACAGAACGGCGATCTGATTTTCTTTGGTGCCGACAAGAGCAAGATCGTCAATGATGCGATCGGTGCGCTGCGCATCAAGATCGGGCACAGTGAGTTCGGAAAAAAGAACGCCTTGTCCGAGAAGGCCTGGCGACCGCTCTGGGTGGTGGATTTCCCGATGTTCGAATTTGATGAAGAAGCGCAGCGCTACACCGCTGTGCATCATCCCTTCACAGCGCCTAAAGTGGGCCACGAGGACTGGATGGTCACGGCGCCCGAGAAGTGCATCTCGCAAGGCTACGACATGGTGCTCAATGGCTGGGAGATGGGCGGGGGTTCGGTTCGTATTCACCGCGCCGACGTACAGCAAAAAGTCTTTGACGCCCTGAAAATCACGCCCGAAGAAGCGCAGGAAAAATTCGGCTTTCTGCTCGATGCCCTGCAATACGGGGCGCCACCGCACGGCGGGCTCGCGTTCGGCCTTGATCGCATCATTACGCTGATGACCGGCGCTGAATCGATTCGCGATGTGATCGCTTTCCCCAAGACGCAACGCGCCCAGTGTTTGCTGACACAGGCGCCGTCGCCTGTTGACGAAAAACAATTGCGCGAGTTGCATATCCGATTGCGCGCACCGGAGCCAGCCAAAGCGGGTTGAACGGCTAGTAGCCGGGCTTCAGGCACAATGAAAGGGCGCTCAAGCAGCGCCCTTTCCTATGCCGATGGTCTATAAAATTCCTGAGTCCGTACTGGTGGTGATCTACACCCCGAGTTTGGACGTGCTCTTGATCAGGCGCGCTGACGCGACCGACTACTGGCAATCGGTGACGGGCAGCAAGGACACGTTGGAAGAGCCTTATCTACAGACCGCTTTCCGCGAAGTGCATGAGGAGACCGGGATTGACTGCAGACCTGGTGCACCGCTGCACGCGGGTCTGTGCGACTGGGGGCTGGAGAATGTGTATGACATTTACCCCCATTGGCAATGGCGCTACGGACCCGGCGTGACGCGCAATACGGAGCACTTGTTCGGCTTGCAAGTGCCGACGTGGATGCCGATTTGCCTGAACCCGCATGAACACACGGCCTACCAGTGGCTGTCGTACCGGGAAGCCGCGCAACAATGCTCTTCGGCGTCCAACGCGGAGGCGGTCCTGCTGTTGACACACCTTGCCTTGAGCGGGGAGTCCGCATGAACATTGTGCGTGTTGCCACCTACAACATCCACAAAGGGGTGCAGGGTCTCGGGCCGCGGCGTCGTCTGGAAATTCACAACCTGGG
>JBAXOZ010000204.1:0-4532 GCA_037132975.1 Comamonadaceae bacterium | reverse complement strand
GCCTGACGCACGCGCTTGTCCTTGAACGGATTTTTGCCCTTCACGTTAGAGAACTGCAATTCATCGCGCTTCTGGTCCATGCCCAGAAAAATGACGCGCAACTCCGGGCCTTGCAGCACCTTGAGTTTGGCATTGCCCTTGATCCGATCCACGTCCTGCACCGGCACCGGTTCCATGAGGTCGAGCTCGCCCGACAGCAAGGCGGCGACGCGGGTGGCGTCGTTGCCGATCGGAGTGAAGATCACCTCGTCGACATTGCCATCAACTTTGCCCCAGTAGTTTCCGTTGCGGACAAAAGAAGAACGCACGCCTGGCTGGCGTTCACGCAGGCGGAAGGGTCCGGTGCCATTGGCGCGGAAGGAAGCGGCATTCTCAATGCCCTTGCGCCGGTCCACCGGCTTCGTAGCCTGGTTCGTTTCGCACCATTTCTTGCTCATGATGAGCCAGCCAGTAAACAGATCCGGCAGGATAGGGAAGGGCGCGTTCAAGATGAAATCAACGGCGTGGTCGTTGATCTTTTTGATTTCCTTGATCTGGCCAACGTAGCTCTTCATGTCCGAGCCGTCATCCTTGGCACGCTCGTAGCTGAAGATCACGTCGTCAGCGGTAAAGGGGGTGCCGTCATGAAACTGCACACCCTTGCGCAGGTTGAAGCGCCATACCGTGGGCGCCGTCTGTTTCCAGTCGGTCGCCAGGCCGGGCGTGAGCTTGTAGTCACGCCCCCGTGTCACCAGAGGCTCGAACACGTTGCCGGTCACGGTCAGTTGCAGCGACTCGTTGAGCGAATGCGGGTCCATCGACAGCGCGTCGCCCTGGTTGCCAATGCGCAGTGTTGTCGCCGAAGCCACCAGACTCATGCCAGCCAGCGCCAAGGCGACCGGCGTCAGCATCGTTTTTGTTCCAAATTTCATACTTGTCTCCATTTAATTAGCATCAAAATAAAACACTCAAATCGGCATTCCCTGCTCGATCAGACTGGCATGCAAAGCGGCCCCCAAGGGCAGAATCTCGTCATTGAAGTCATACCGGCTATTGTGCAGGAAACAGCTACCCACGCCGCCCTCCACACCCTGCCCGATACGCATGTAGGCACCGGGCTTGACCTGCAGCATAAAGGAAAAGTCCTCGGCCCCCATGCTGGGCTCCAGATCGCGCACTACACGCTCGGCACCGACCAGGCTCTGCGCCACGTCGCCGGCAAAGCGCGCCTCGACCACCGTGTTGATGGTTGCCGGGTAGGAACGCTCGTACGTCACCGTGGCACTGGCACCAAACCCCTGGGCCACGGCGCTGCACATCTCCGAGAGGCGCCGCTCCACCATGGCCTGCACCTGCGGATTGAAGGTGCGAACCGTACCCACCAGGGTGGCACTGCCCGGTATCACGCTCATGGCACCGAGTTCGCCGGCACGCATGGCGCACAGGCTGATGACGGCATTGTCAATCGGCCTGACGTTGCGCGACACAATGCTCTGTACCGCCGTGATGATGTGAGCCGCCACCAGCACCGGGTCCACCGTCTGGTAGGCGTGGGCGCCATGACCGCCCTTGCCGGTGATCTCGATCGTGATCCGGTCAGCCGCGGCCATCATGGGGCCCGGGTTGACGCCTACCGTGCCAGGTCGCATGGCCGGCCAGTTGTGCATGCCAAACACAGACTGCGCCGGAAAACGCTCAAAGAGGCCATCCTCAATCATCGCCTTGGCACCAGCAAAGCCCTCTTCGCCGGGCTGAAAGATCAGCACCGCCGTGCCGTCAAAATTGCGCGTCTCAGCCAGGTAGCGCGCCGCTCCCACCAGCATGGCCGTGTGACCGTCATGGCCGCAGCCGTGCATCAGGCCGGCCTTGCCCGACTTCCATGAAAAATCGTTGTGCTCGGTCATCGCCAGCGCGTCCATGTCGGCGCGCAAGGCCATCATCTTGCCGCTGCTGTTGCGCTGACCCCTGACTAGCGCCACGACACCAGTCTTGCCAATGCCAGCGTGAATTTCGTCAACGCCACACTGCTTCAGCGCCTCCTGCACACGTGAGGCCGTATAAACCTCTTCAAAGCCGAGTTCCGGATGGGCGTGCAGGTCACGTCGCAAAGCGGTTATTTCAGGGTGAAAGGCGGCAATCTGCGCAAAGGCACGCCCCTGAATCTTGAGTGTCGAATACGGCCCCGTTGTCTGCATCAATGTCCTCCCGCCTGGCCCACGCGCAGACGTGGGTCCACCACAAAATAGAGCAGATCAACCACCAGATTGATCAGCACAAAAATCAGCGCAATCAGACACAGATAGGCGGCCATCACCGGGATATCGGCAAAAGTCACCGCCTGAATGAACAAAAGCCCCATACCGGGCCACTGAAAAACCGTCTCGGTGATGATGGCAAAAGCGATCAGTTGCCCCAGTTGCAGGCCGGTGATGGTAATCACTGGCACCAGGGTATTTTTCAGGGCGTGGCCAAAATGAATAGCCCGGTTGCTCAAACCCCGTGCCCTGGCAAAGCGGATGTAATCGGTGCGCAGCACTTCCAGCATTTCAGCGCGCACCAGGCGCATGATGAGCGTCAGCTGGAACACCGCCAGCGTGATCGCCGGCAAGACCAGATGGTGCCAGCCGTCCATTGTGAACAAGCCGCTTTGCCACCAACCGAGCTTCACCACTTCACCGCGGCCAAAACTGGGAAACCAGCCCAGGCCAACCGAGAACGCAAGAATCAGCAGAATGCCGATCAGGAAAGTCGGCAGTGATACGCCCAGCAGCGAGATCGTCATGAACAACTGGCTGAGAAAACTGCCACGTTTGAGCGCCGAGTAAACGCCCAGCGGCACGCCAATCAGCAAGGCCAGCAGGGCCGCCACCAGCGCCAGTTCCAGCGTGGCCGGCAGACGCTCGGAAATCAGGCGCGAGACCTTGGCGCCCTGGCGCAGACTCAGTCCAAACTCACCCTGCACCGCGTTGAGCAAAAAGTGCCAGAACTGGACAAAAAAGGGCTGATCCAGACCCAGATCGGTGCGCAACTGGCGAATCTGATCCGGCTTGGCATCCTGCCCCAGCAAGAACACCACCGGGTCGCCCACGTACTGGAACAGCATGAAGGCGATAAACGCCACGACCACCATCACCACCATGGCCTGAATCAAGCGACGAAGAATAAATGCAAACATCAATCAGAGCCAGGGAAAGCCAGAATTTAACAGAGCAAGCCCCATACTGCCGTCTGGCCCATAAAAAAAACCCCACCACGTTGCCGCGGCGGGGTCTTGACTTTTAGGTCCTTAACTGACTTGCGTCAGCGCTGGATCAGAAAGCGTGACGAACACCCAGGTCAAAGCCAGTGGACGAACCATTGGCCGGGGTCACAGCGCCGTTCAGCGCTTGAGCAGCGCCGCCGGAGTTGGACAGGCTGGCAAACGTACCGTACAGAGCGGTGCGCTTGCTCATGTCATAGACATAACCCAGAGCGAACTTGTCGGTCTTGGCGCCAGCGCCATTGTCAGAGCTGGAGAAAGCAACGCGAACGGTACCAGGACCTGCGGGAACCAGAGCACCAACGAGGTAGCCAACGACGTCCTTAGCACCCGTGTTGGCATCCTTGTTCCAGTGAGCCATCAGCTGAGCAACCTTCATGTCATACGAAACGCCAAAGTTGGTGGTTTGCACATCGGTGCCAGCACCAGTCGTGGTCTTGCTGAAAGCAGCCGCCAGGCTCAGAGGACCCATGTCATATTGACCGCGGATGGCAACGCCGTCGCCATTTTGCGAAGCTGCGTTGGAAGCATTCTCACCGAAGTACATCTGTGCCCAGACAGCAAAACCGCTCATGCTCGGTGTGATGTAAGCAACGCTGTTGGAAGTGCGGACGGTGGCGACACCACCGGCGCTGCTGTTCAGGGTCTGTGTCGTGCCAACGCCGTTAGTACCAAACGGATCGTACACGGTCAAGGTCCAGAATTGCGGCGAGTAGTCACGGCCCAAGCGAACTTCACCGAAGTTACCATTCAGGGCAACCCATGAACTGCGATTGAAAGTCAGACCTTGGCTACCGTTCATGCCAGCCAGTGCACCACCAGTTGCCTGGTTGTTCACGTTGGTAGCAGCGCCAGCGCCATTGTCGTTCATCACGCCAGCTTCCAGCCAGAACCTGGCCTTCATGCCGCCGCCCATGTCTTCAACACCCTTGAAACCCAAACGGCTGCTGTTGTAGCCAGAATTGGTCAGTTGGGTCTTGTTGGATGTGTCGCCGTTGCCGAAAGCAACAGTCGCGTCAACCACGCCAAAAACCGTGACCGACGAGCCGCTGCCAGCGGCAAAGCCGTTTACTTGTGCGGAAGCAGCGCCGACTACAGCCAGGGCAGCCAGAGCAATGAGGGATCTTTTCATATGAATTTACTCCAAGGTTAAACATAGGGCTCCGGATGGTTACTTTCGGACCCCGGGCCAACCTCCTATTTCAGGAAGTTAGGAGGATTGAACCAGAGCCCGACGGGCTTGGCAAAGAAAACCCCCGTAAACTTTGGCAAAGCTGGCGCTTTCGTTGTGGGC
>JBAXOZ010000203.1:0-4562 GCA_037132975.1 Comamonadaceae bacterium | reverse complement strand
GGCGCTCAGACTTGCAGCGTTTTGCAAGCTGACCGGGTTGCCCAGACTGTCAGTCAACATGGCAAGTCGCCATCAGTTCAAGCCTGGGGCGGCTCTGGCCAGGCACGCTGGGGCTCGCGCAACAGCTCAAAGGCACGTGACACCTGCAACACGCCGAGATCGTCGAAACGCCGACCCGCAATCTGCAAGCCGATGGGCAGGCCGCTGCGGGTGTAGCCGCAGTTGATGGAGGCTGCCGGTTGCTCTGACATGTTGTAGGGCACGGTGAAGCCGATGTGTTCCAGCGGATGCAGCGGGTCGTTGGTCGGTGAGGGCAACTCGGCCGCAAAGGCAGGTACCGGCGACGTCGGAGAAATCACGAAATCAAAGGGCTGGCAGGCGCGCACACTGGCCAGGCGGGTAGCGTGGAACTGGCTGAAGGCGACAAAAGCCTCGGGGCCGCTCAGACCGGATGCGCTGTCAGCCCACTGCTGGATGTAGGGCAGCACGCTGGCGCGCTTGTCCGCTGGTAGTGCTGCCAGGTCGATGTGCGAGCGCAAGCGCCAGGCGTGATCCATGCCGTCCAGCATGGCTGGCGTCATGAAAGGTGCCATCGGCTTGACGATGGCACCGGCACGCTCGAACAGGCGCGCCGCCGCTGCAACCGCCGCCTGGACTTCCGGCTCCACCGCCATGCCGCAACCGGCGTCCAGCAACAGGCCGATCTTGAGGCCGCGCAGGATGCCCACGCCCTGGTCAAACTTGTTCCAGGCCAGTGCCTGCCAGGGCAGGCTCATGCTGTCGCGCGCATCGGGCAGCGACAGCACCTGCATCATCAGGGCGGCGTCGGCCACGCTGCGTGTCATGGGGCCGGCAGCGCGACCGGTGTAGGGCGGGTCAATCGGGACGCGGCCCAGGCTGGGCTTCAAACTGAAAATGCCGCACCAGCCCGCTGGCAGGCGAAGTGAGCCGCCAATGTCGGTGCCGATGTGCAGCGGGCCGTAGCCGGCCGCCGCAGCCGCGCCGCCACCGGCGCTGGAACCACCCGGGGTCTTGCTCAGGTCCCAGGGATTGCGCGAAAGCGCATGAAAGCTCGACAGGCCGCTGGAGAGCATGCCGTAGTCGGGCATGGTGGTCTTGCAGACCATCACCGCACCGGCTTCGAACAGGCGCGCCGCCGGCGGTGCGTTGGCGCTGGCCGGCGTCAGGTCGGTGGCCCGTGTGCCCAGCGGCACCGGGTCGCCGCGGGTCGCGATGTTTTCCTTGATCGTGACGGGCACACCGTCGAGCATGCCGCAGGGCAGCCCTTGCTGCCAGCGCGCCTCAGAGGCGCGTGCCTGCGCCAGCGCGAGTTCCGGGCGTAGCAGGTAGCTGGCACAGATGTGGGGTTCCCATGCTGCTATGTGATCAAGCACCGATTGCATGACCTCCAGCGGCGAGAACTCGCGCCGCTGGTAGCCGGCAATCAGTTGATGAACGCCGAATTCGTGCAGCTTCACGACCAGGACAGAGCGCCGATGTCGTTGACAAACACCGGCATGTCCTTCCACAGGCCCTTGAGGTTCTTGTTGGCCACGGTGATCCACTGCGGCTGGTACAGGAAGGCGTGCACCGATTCGTTGGCCAGCATGCGCTGGGCGTCGCCCAGCAACTTGGCGCGATCGGCGGCGCGCGGCGCGTTCTGGATCTTGTCGAACAGAGCGACGAACTGGGGCGACTCGTAATTCCAGTAGTAGCTGGACTTGGCAAAGTTGCCCAGGTCAAAGGGCTCGACGTGCGAGATGATGGTCAGGTCGTAGTTCTTGTTGGCGTAAGTGCCGCTAAGCCACTGCGCCCATTCCACGTTCTCGATCTTGGCGATGATGCCGATCTTGGCCAGTTGCGCGGCGATCACTTCACCACCCTGGCGTGCATAGGGCACGGGTGGCAGTTTCAGGCTCAGCTCAAGCGGTGTCTTGACGCCAGCTTCTGCCAGCAGCGCCTTGGCCTTCTCGACATTGAAGGGGTTGATGCCCGTGGTGTCCACATAGCCAAAGGCACCCGGTACGTAGTGGCTGCCAATCGGCACGCCGTAGCCGTCGGCTGCGCCTTCAATGACGGCCTTGCGGTCAATCGCGGCAGCGATGGCGCGGCGCACGCGCACGTCGTCGAGCGGCTTCTTCTTGTTGTTGATGGCCAGAATGGTCTTGGCACGCGAGCCGCTAACCACCACCTGGAACTTGGCGTTGGTCTTGAACTGCACGACGCTGCGTGGCGTGACGCGCGGGAAGGCATCGACGTCACCGGCCAACAGGGCCGCGACCTGCGCTGCCGGGTCGCTGATGAAGCGGAAGGTGACCTTCTTGATCTTGATAGCAGCCGCATTGCGGTAGGCGTCCCACTTGCTCAGTGTGACCGATGAACCCTTGTTCCAGGCCGAGAGCTGGTAGGGGCCGGTGCCGACCGGTTTGGTGGCATTGTTCTCGACACTCTTGGGCTCAACGATGATGGCGGTGGCCTGACCCATCAGGAACAGGAAGTCCGGGTCCAGTCCCTTGTTCAGGATAACCACGGTGTAGTCGTCAATCGCTGCCACGCTGTCCATGCCGGCGAAGGTGCGTTTGTCCTTGTTGGTGCTCTTCTCGGCAGCAGCGCGCTCGAAAGAAAACTTGACGGCCTTGGCGTTGAAGGGTTCACCGTTCTGGAACTTGACGCCCTTGCGCAGTTTGAAGGTGTAGGTTTTGAGGTCGGGCGAGACTTCCCAGCTTTCAGCCAGCAGGGCCGAAACGGTACCGTCGCTGTTGATCTTGGTCAGCGTCTCGAACACGTTGTATTGCACGATCTCGGCAATGGCCGAAGCAGCGCCGGCGGTCGGGTCCAGCCCCGGCGGCTCCAGCGTCATGGCCAGCACCACGCTGTCTTTTTTGCCTTGTGCCTGGGCGGCCCATGGCAGTGATGCCAGCGCGGCGCCGCTGGCTGCGGTGCTGAGTACTTGACGACGATTGATCATGTTGCTGCTCCTGTCAAAAAAATAGATGGCGAAACAAGAAGTGGGAATCTTCAGACACCGAACGATACCACCGCCAAGCGTCAAGCGTCCGGCGCACGAGGGGTGGCGAAATGGCAGGCCACCTGATGTCCAGGCGCCAGGCTTAGCAACTCCGGGCGCTGCTGTGCACACAGCGGCTGCGCCTGCGGGCAGCGCGCAGCATAGGGGCAAGCGGTGGCGCCCTGCGGCTGTGCGGCTGGCGGTGCCGGCGCGCGCTTGCGAGAGGCGCGCATCTGCAGGCTGGCGACGCGCGGCACGGCCTGTAACAGGGCCTGGGTGTAGGGATGGGCGGCGGCCTGGAACAGCGTCAGCGGCGAGCCCTGCTCCACGATGCGTCCCTGGTAAATCACAGCGACTTCGTCACACAGGTAATCGACCACCGCCAGATCGTGGCTGATGAGCAGGTAGGTGACGCCAAACTGCTGCGACAGATCCTGCATCAGGTTCAACACCTGGGCCTGCACCGAGACGTCCAGTGCGCTCACCGGCTCATCGGCGACGATCAGGCGCGGCCGCGTGATGAGCGCACGCGCAATGGCCACGCGCTGGCGCTGGCCACCCGAGAATTCGTGTGGGTACTTGCCCAGATCGGTGCTGCGCAGACCGACCGCGCCCAGCACTTCCTGAGCTCGCTGCTGCTGCTCCTTGGCGTCGGCACCGCCAAGGGCTGCCAGCGGTTCGGTGACGATGCGCTGCACCGTCTGGCGCGGGTCGAGTGAGCCATAGGGGTCCTGAAACACCATCTGGAAATGGCGCCGCGCTTCGCGCAAGGCCGCGGCACCGAGTTGACTCAGGTCCTGGCCCAGCATCCGGACCGCGCCGCTGTTGGGTGCTTCCAGTCCCATGACCAGCCGCGCCAGCGTCGATTTGCCAGAGCCCGATTCACCCACGATGCCGAGATTGCTGCCGCTTTGCATACGCAGGCTGACGCCGCGCACAGCGTGCACCTGCGGTGCCGGGCCCCACAGGCGCTCACGCGGCAGCGTG
Source organism: Comamonadaceae bacterium (assembly GCA_037132975.1). GTDB lineage: Bacteria > Pseudomonadota > Gammaproteobacteria > Burkholderiales > Burkholderiaceae_C > Rhodoferax. The sequence continues at coordinate 568 of JBAXOZ010000203.1, read as the reverse complement.
TAGCTGCGCGTCACCTGGTCGAGTTGCAGCAGCGTCTCGCTCATGGCAGGATCACGCCGGTTGAAAGTTCAAGGTGCAGACAACTCACCCGGTGCGAATGAACCAATTCGATGGGCTGGGGCAGGGCAGCGGCGCATTCTGCGCTGGCCAGTACGCAGCGCTCCTGAAACGGACAGCCCACTGGCAGGTCGGCCAGTTCCGGCACCGTGCCCTCGATCGTGCTCAGGCGCTTGCCACGCGCCCCGCCAAGCTGCGGTCGCGCGCCAAACAGGCCGCGCGTGTAAGGGTGTGCCATCTGGCCGAAGACGGCCTGCGTTGGGCCACTTTCAACCACCGTGCCGCCGTACATCACGAGCATGCGTGAAACGTTTTCGGCGATGACACCCAGATCGTGCGAAATCAGGATCAAGGCCATGCCGCGTTCTTCGACCAGTTCGCTGATGAGGTCCAGAATCTGCCCCTGAATGGTGACGTCCAGCGCCGTGGTGGGTTCGTCAGCGATCAGCAGATCAGGTTCGCAGGCCAGTGCCATAGCGATGGTGATGCGCTGGCGCTGACCGCCCGAGAA
>JBAXOZ010000202.1:0-4586 GCA_037132975.1 Comamonadaceae bacterium | reverse complement strand
CCAGCGCCAGCGCCCGATCCGATCTCGGTGGAGATGGCGGCCTATGCCAAGCGCATGGCCGATCGGCCAGCGCTTGAGGACAGCGACATCCTCAATGCCATGGGTCGACCCTTCACCAACTTGCGCGCAGCCAGCAAAGCGGCGCAAGCAGCAGGCAGTGACTACGCCCCCTTCAAACTCGACGACCAGGCGTTTGTGGTGCGCAAGCAGCAGGTGCCAAGCCAGTCACCGAGCCAGCCCCCAAGCCAGAACCCAAGCGAAGGCGCTGCACCAATTCCCGCAACCAACCCAGGAGACGCAAATGGCAACCAAACCCAAACGCCCAGTCAAGCCGCCCAAGAAGTGCTGACCCCAGCCAGCGGGACGCCACAGGTGCTTCCCGCTGAACCCGACAACATTCCAGGAGACGCCCATGCGCAAACCGCTCAAGCCGTCCAAACAGAAACGCCACCAGCCACCCAAGCCGCTGCGCTGATGCCAGCACCCGATCCGGTTCTGAGCCGTGCCAAGCCGATTGACAGCGGCCCGGCCGTCGTCTTGCAAAACCGTGACCGCTCCAGTGCAGCCAGCATTGCGCAGATGCATGAGATCGCGGCCAAGCCCGACTACCTGCGGGCAGGGCAGTCCAGTGTGATGGACAGTGGTGCACCGGTGGTGTTTGGTGATCTGCCGCCTTCGGCTGTACGGGGTAAAGCCCAGGAGATTGCCGATGGCAAGGGCCAGCGCACCCCGATTCAGTACGCGGTGGTGGACGCCCCGGACCTGATTGCCTCGCACCTGGCCGACGGAACCTCGGTGCAGGCCTATGCTCAGGGCAGCCCGGGCAAGTTGCGTGCGGTGGCGGGCAACGGCCGCGCTGCCGGCATCATCGAGGGCTATGCCCGTGGTACTGCCCAGCAATACCGCGACGATTTGGCCAAGGACGCACAGGCATTGGGCCTGGACCCTGGCGCCCTAGCAGCCCTGCACGCACCGGTGCTGGTGCGGGTGATGGATTCCAAAGACGTGACGCCCGACATGGGTGACCGCTCCAACATCACCGGAACGGCCCGACTGTCTTCGGTTGAACAGGCAAGCACCGATGCACGGCGCCTCAATCTTCAAAGCCTGGAGTTCCATGAAGATGGCAACCCCACCCAGGCCGCAGTTACCGAGTTTGTGCGCGCCATGCCCACCAGTGAACAGGCCGAACTGATGGCCCCCGACGGCACACCGACCAAGCAGGCGGTGGATCGCCTGATGGCGGCAACCTTCAAACAAGCCTATGGCTCTGACGCCCTGGTGGGCCTGTACGCTCAGGCGCAAGACCCACAGGCCAGAACGATTCTCTCGGGTCTGGCCGATGCCGCCGCAGGGATGGCCTCCTTGAAGGACAGCGGTGAATTTGATATTCGGGCAGCGGTGACCGAAGCGGCAGGTTACGCCGTCAATGCCCGCCGCCTCGGACAAAGGCTCTCCGACATGCTCAAGACGGCGGACATGATGATGAGTGATGAGGCGCTGGTGGTGGCGCAGTTCATGGCTGAGAACGTTCGCAGTGCCAAGAAGATCTCTCAAGGCTTGAGAAACGTAGCGCAATATGCTGCGCAGCAGGCGCATATCGAGCATGACAACACCACCCAGGAAGGCATGTTTGGCGCAACCCCGACTGCCAGCCGTTCTGACATTCTGAGGAAGCTCCATGCAAACCAACCCCTCGTCGCAGCCACCGCTACCCCATCCAGCGTCACCCCATCGACCGCACCCCAAGACCATCTTCAGCGGCCCCCAGGGACTCCTGAAGCTCAAGGAGTTGCTCAACCAACCCAGGCCGCCAGACCCGAAGCCGAGCCAGTCGCCGCAAGCGAGCCTGTCGAGCCCGCCCCAGCCGTCGCCCGTGCAGAGCCCGAAGTAGAGCCACTAACGCTTGCCAGTTACACCAATGCGGATGCACTGCAGCGTGAGCGCCATCTGGCCGACACCGCGCGGCTTGACCAACGGGAGCAGATCCAACGCGAGGCAAGTGACCAGACGCTGACCAGCGAGACCCCGGTGGACGCCCGCCAGGACTCCACCGGTGAGATGTTTGCCCGGGAGAGGACCCAGGCCCAGGCCCAAGCGGCGCGGGAAGAACTCAACACGAGGAATGCCGGTAAGCCAACCGCAGTTGACCCTAACCAGGGCAGCATGTTTGATGCGCCTGCTGTGCCTGCCCATGAAAATACCCTCAACCCCCACGAAACCGACACTGGTGTTGCGATGTTCAGCCAGGGGGAAGTCTCCCATCCGAGCACCGTGCCAGCAGTGGAATCGGCCATCCACGAACTCACTGGCACTTTCCTTGGCAGCCAACTGGGCCGCATCGTGGCCACCACCGCCTCGGACATCAAAAGCACCTGGGAGCCCTTGATTGGCAAGGACCTGCATCTCGAGTTTGACCGAGGAGCGGGCCACGCCCAGGGATTCTTTGACCCGACCAGCAAAACCATCTTTCTGATCGCCGACCAGATTGAAGCCGGTACTGAGCAAGCGGTGCTGGCCCATGAGTTGATGCACAAACACGGCCAAGCGGTACTGGGTGAGCGCGGCTGGAATCACCTGCACAGCGTCATTGACGGCTGGAAGGGTGCGCCAGAGGGCTCGAGCGAGCGCGCCGTGTACGACTACGCCAGCGCCCGGGTTAACGCAGCAGGGGTTGATCTATCCAGCCAGGAACTGTTTCCCTATGCGGTCGAAGCGGCCTTGAAACTGGGCATCAAGCCCAACGCGTTTGCCAAGCAGGGGACGGCTGCCAAGTGGCTGGCGCAGGTGAAGCTGGCTCTCAAGACGGTGTGGGACAAACTGACCGGCAAACCCGATAAGTTCAAGGCGCAAGACCTGGTGAACCTGGCCTTTGGCATTGCCCAGAAAGAAAACCATGCAGTTGAAACCTTCAACGACGGCAAGTCCAGAGTCCGCTCCAGCACCGGCAAGTTCCGCGGCTGGCCCAAGTACAACAGCTGGACGCGCGCGGAGTACCAAGACGTGGTCAGCCTCTTACCCGAGGTGTACCGAAGTGATCCACACCGGCGTGAACCATTCTCCACCCGGGATTGGGACCTACTGGCCGACTCCGCCCTACCTGAGATCAAAGACCTCAACGACCGGGTAGGGCCGGGCACGTTCGGATTGGACGGTCTGGGCAACATCGTGGCTGATGCGCGCAATAACGATGCGTCGATCTTTGCTGACGAAGCCATCGCCATTGCCGACAAGCACGACCTGGGGATCTACCTGACCGGAGTGCACCCGCGCAGCTTTGTGCGATTGCGCGATGCGGGCTTTGTTCCTGAGCTTGGCTTGAGCCTGATCCTGCTGCGCGAGAGCGGCTCCAACCAGATGCCCTTTGCGCAGGCAGACAACGTCTACGCCAACCCCGCCTACGGCATCGTCATGAGCCGCAAACCCCGTGGCTTTGCCGCCCCCATGTTCAGCCGAGCAGCGGGCAAAGCGCTGATCGAGCGTGCCACCGACAACCTGGGCCAAACCTTTAGCCACCCCGGCAAACTGTCTTGGTGGGACAAAACCGTGGGTTCACCCTACCACCTGGCACAGCGCTACCCGGCCTTCAAACCGGTCTTCACCAGCGCCCAGAACTTTATCAACGACGTGTCCTTCTATGCCACCGAGGCAGCGGACATGGCAGCGAAGATGCTGCCCAAGCTGGAGAACTGGAGCGATCTGCTTAAAACCCCGATCTCGGCGGCAGACAACAAGGCGATCTCGGTGCCCATTCTGGAAGGCACGCTGAACTGGAGCCGGGACGACGCCGGCAAACCGCTGCGCATTGCGCAAGATGATGAGGAAACTACCCCGGGCATCGTCTGGAGCGATGCGGAGCTGCACAGCCTGTTCCACCTGACGCCCCCAAGAATTGCGCTGTATCGGGAATTCCGCTCATCCGTCGACAAGAGTCTGGACAACCTGGGCAAGGCCGATTTGCTGCGCATTGGTGGCAAAGACACCGCCGAGCTCAAAGACGCGGTGATGGCGGCCAAGGACGTGATCCAGGCTGCGATCTTGCTGCACCGCCACCTGCACGCCCAGCAATACCTGATGCCCGAACGAACCGAGGTGCTGATCGATGCCGCCCGCGGCATGGTCGCCCGGGCCAACAAGATCGAGCGCCTCAAGCAACTCGGCTACGCACCGCTGTCTCGCTTTGGCCGCTATTGGGTCGATGTGGTGGTTGATGGACGACGCCAGTACTTTGGCCTGTTCGAGACCGGGCGCGCTGCCAACCAGATGGCAAAGCGGCTCAAAGCCGAATTTGGTCCGCAAAACGTCGCCCAGGGGACCCTCTCAGAAAGGGAATTCGAGATGTTCCAGGGCATCACGCCCGAGAGTCTGGAACTCTTTGGCAACATGCTGGGTCTCGATTCCGTGGGCGACCAGGCGCAGGACAAGGTGTTTCAGACCTACCTGAAACGGACCAAATCGAACCGATCAGCCATGAAGCGGCTCATCCACCGCAAGGGCACGGCTGGCTACAGCGACGACATGGGCCGGGTGTTGGCAGCCTTTGTCTATTCCAATGCCCGCCAGACTTCTGCTGCTTTGCACATGGG
>JBAXOZ010000201.1:0-4596 GCA_037132975.1 Comamonadaceae bacterium | reverse complement strand
ACGATCATGTCGATCCGGCTCAGGGGGCTGGTGAGAAAGCTCGATACGCAGTTCATTTTGGTGTGGTCGGCCACGATGATCACCTTGCCGCTGGAGTTCTCGATCATGGCCTTGTTGACGCTGGTTTCCGTGCTGACGGCGCTGGTGCAACCCTTTTTGATGCTGACGCCGTTGATGCCCAGCACCGTGACGCTGGAGAATATGCCGTGCAGACCGCTCAGGGTCAGGTCCCCTACCAGTGACTTGGAGTGGATCCGGTAGTCGCCGCCGAGCAGGATCAACTCCTGTTGCGGGTCCAGATCGAGTGCCAGGCAGGCGGCGTTGTTGGTGACGATGCGGGCTTTTTTACCGCGCAGATGGTGGATCACTTCGAGCGTGGTGGAGCCGCCGTTGGCAAAAACGGTTTCGTTCTCTGAAATCAGCGTTGCGACATAGCGCCCGATCAGGCTTTTTTCGCGCTTGGCTGAATGGTCTTTCTCCTCGAAGAACTCTTCCATGCGCAGTCCGGAGACCGAAATCGCGCCGCCGCGCGTGCGCTCCAGCAGTTTGTGCGTGGCCAGGGCGTCGAGGTCGCGCCGGATTGTGATCTTGGAGACACCGAACTCGGCCGAGAGTTCGTCGGCCGAGACCGACTGGCGCATTGACAGCATCTCCAGAATTTTCTTGTGCCGGTAATTCGATACCTTGGTGATTTCGCTTGGTTTGGGTTTGCTCATGTTTGTTCAGTCCGGTGTCTTCAGCAATTCGCGCAGTGCCGGTGTGGTCAGCGCCTGGTAGAGCGCGTGCGACTGCGCTCGCCGCTGCGCATAGACCTGGGCGTTAGCGAGATGAGGTTCGTAACGGAACGAGCGACTGCCGCTATGGGCGCGTAGAAAGGCTGCCGGGTAGCTGGCTTCGATACCCAGGGTGACGGCGGCGGCGATCCAGGCGCCCAGCGAGGTGGCTTCCGTGTTGTCAAGGCGAACCACAGGGCGCTCGAACACGTCACTCTGGATCTGGTTGAAAAGGTCGGACTTGCTCATGCCACCCGAGACCGTGACCGACTGCACGGTGCCGCACAGGTTTTCCACCAGTTCCAGGCTGGCCTGCATCTCGATGGCGATGCCCTCTAGGATGGCGCGTGCCATCTCGCCGCGCGTGGTGCCCAGCGTGAGGTTGAAGAAGACGCCTCTGGCCTGCGCGTCCCAGTAGGGTGATCCGCTGCCCTTGAAGTGCGGCAGGGCCAGCACTCCGTTGCAGCCGGCCGCTGCGCTTGCCGCCTCGGCATTGAGCTGCTCGAAGCTCAGCTCGGCCCCCTGGTTGTTCTGGCAGACGGACTCCTTGAACCAGCGGTAAATCGTGCCCGAAGTCAGCACGGCCGCTTCGACGATGTAAGCGTTGGGTACGGCAGAGACATTGCAGGCCAGACGCATGCCGGCATCAAGCGCGGGCCTGTCGCTGTGTCCGATCAGGTAGGAGCCGGTGCCGGCGTTGCAGACAGCGCGCTCGCCGGAAAACAGGCCGAGTCCGAGTGCTGCGCACTGCTGGTCCCCCGCAGCGGAAATCACAGGCAGGCCCGCAGGCAGTCCGGTCGCGCTGGCCATGGTCTTGGTCAGTTCCCCCACCACGGAACCCGGCGCCACCAGTTCGCACAGCATGGAGGCGGGCACTTCAAACAGTTCCAGCAGTTCCGCGTCCCACGTGCGCGTTTGCAAGTTGAGCAGGTTGGTGCGGCTGGCAAAGCTGTGGTCGGTGACAAAGCGCCCGGTCAGCAGGTGAATCACCCAATCCTGAATGCCCAGCAGCTTGTGCGTCCTGCTCCAGATGTCGGGTCGATGGTGGCGCAGCCAGCGCATCTTGACGGCCGAGAAAACGGGCGAGATCTTGAGGCCGGTCTTGCCGTAGACCCATGCGTTGGAGTCGCTCATGGCCTGCGCCATGTCCGCGCTGCGCCGGTCCTGCCACATGATGGTTGGATGCAGGGGTGTGCCGTGCCTGTCAACAGGTATCACGGAAGAGCGCGACGCGGTGATGGCGATGCAGAGCGGATCCAGCCCCTTGGCGCTTGCAGCCATGGCGCAGGATTGCAAGGTGCTCGATACCACCTGCTGCCACAGCAGCGGGTCCTGCTCAACCCTGCCGTCATCGAAGAAAACCGGCAGGTTCTCGCGCTGGGCCATGTGTACCGTATGGCCGCAGGCGTCGTACAGGGTCGCCCTGCTGCTGCTGGTGCCGATGTCGACGGTAATGATCGCTTTCATGCCCACCTTGAGGAGTCCTTTGTCGATTTCATTGTAGAACTGGAAGTGATCAATGTCGGCGTTTGGCCAGATGCACAGTGTATAAAATGAAACATATTGACCGACAATTGTTTCAATTTGATCGTTTAAAGGGCGCCCATGCAGATCGAAAAGCGTTTTCTGACCACCATGAACCGGGTTTATTCGGCCAATTGCATCGAGGTCGATGGCGAGTCCCGGATTCTGCTGGCTACCGAAGGCGAGGGGCCTTGCCTGGCCTGGACAGGAGTGGACTATGCCGAGTCTCACACAGTCTGGGAGGGCCCCGGCGGTACCATGTCGATGGTGCCCATTCCGGGAACCAATGGCGAGTTTCTGGCGGTGCAGAAATTCTTCAAGATGTTCCAGTGGGAAGAGGCCAAAATCGTCCATGTGCGGCCGCTCGCCGACCGGGGCTATGAAGTCACCGACGTGCTGCACCTGCCCTACATCCATCGCTTCGATTTGTTGACGGTCGGTGGCCGGCATTACTTCATCGGCTGCACGCTGGCGACCACCAAGGAGTCCAAGGAAGACTGGTCGAACCCCGGCAAGATCTGGGTCGGCGAGTTCACCGGCAAGGGAGAACTTCAGGTCCGTGTCCTGAAGGATGGCTTGAGCAAGAACCATGGGTTTAGCCGGCTCACCCAGGACGGACGCCTGTCGGCGCTGGTGACCTGCGAGCAGGGCGCTTTTGAGGTGACGCCGCCGCGAAGCCCGGGTGCCGACTGGACCGTCCAGCAGTTCATGGACTGGCCGATCAGCGATATTTCAGCGATCGACATCGACGGCGACGGCGAGCTTGAATTCGCCACGATTGAACCCTTTCACGGCTCCTGGTTTCGCATTTACAAGAAGATGGATGGCCAGTTCCGCCAGGTCTACGAGCATCCCGAGGTTTCCGAGTTCTATCACGTGGTGCTTGGCACCATGCTGGCTGGCGTGCCGGTGTTCATCGGCGGTTGCCGGCGCGGCAAGCAGCAGCTCTTTTATGTTCGCGCGTCGAAAAGCGATCCGCTGGCGTTTCAACTTGAAGTGATCGAGGAGGGCGTCGGTCCGAGCAATGTCTACGTCCGGCATGAAGTGGGGCGGGACATCATCGTTGCCGCGAACCGGGAGAAGGCCGAGGCGGCGTTGTACTTCGTGACCAGTTCTTGATCTTTCGCAACAAACGATGAAATAGGATCAAAATGATTGATTGACTCAAAAATATGCTCATAATATGAAAAGTTAACGGAATTGTTGAATCGAATTGATCGTTTGCATCTGCTGCGTGCGATGGCAAACCGGAACAGCTAAGAGGAAAAGAAATTGGCAAAAGTAGATGAAATCACCAAGGAATCCTGGGTTCTGAGCACCTTTCCGCAGTGGGGCACCTGGCTCAACGAGGAGATCGAGCGCGAGGTCGTCAAGCCCGGCAGCTTTGCCATGTGGTGGCTGGCCTGCACCGGGATCTGGGTCAAGTCCGAGGGCAACACCAACATCTGCATCGACCTCTGGTGCGGCACCGGCAAACGCAGCATGAAGAACCCGCTGATGGACGCGCACCACCAGATGGCGCGCATGACAGGTTGCGTCAAACTCCAGCGCAACCTGCGCGTCTCCCCCTTCGTGATCGACCCGTTCGCGATTCGCCAGGTGGACGCCGTGCTCTCATCACACACGCACAACGACCACATCGACATCAACGTTGCCGCCGCCGTGCTGAAGAATTGCCCGGCCACGGTGCCCTTTATCGGCCCGCAGTCCAGTACCGATGTTTGGCTCAAGTGGGGCGTGCCGCGTGAGCGCATCACCACCGTGCGCCCGGGTGACGTGGTCAAGGTGGGAGATGTCGAAATCGTGGTGCTCGAAGCTTTTGATCGCACCATGGCGCTGACCATTCCGGCCGGCCAGACCGCCAAGGGCAAGCTGCCACCGGACATGGACGATGTGGCGGTCAACTACCTGATCAGGACACCGGGCGGCAGCGTCTACCACAGCGGCGATTCACACTATGCCAACGGCTACGCCAAACATGGCAACGAGCACCAGATCGACGTGGCGCTGGGCAGCTACGGTGAGAACCCGCGCGGTGTCACCGACAAGATGACCTCATCGGACATCCTGCGCATGGGCGAGGCGCTGAACTGCAAGGTCATCATCGCCTACCACCATGACATCTGGTCCAACTTCATGGCCGATCCGATGGAGATCAACATGCTGTGGAACATGAAGAAGGATCGGCTCAAATACAAATTCAAGCCCTTCATCTGGCAGGTCGGTGGCAAGTTCGTGTTCCCAGACAACAAGGACGACATGGAATACCACTACGAGCGGGGCTTTGATGACGTCTTTA
>JBAXOZ010000200.1:0-4623 GCA_037132975.1 Comamonadaceae bacterium | reverse complement strand
CGATCGAAACGATCTTCTTGGCGGGACCAAACATGCCCTTCAGCTCCGTCACCTCACGAGTGGCCGCCACGAATTCGTAGCGCCCCGGCGCGATTTGAACGAACTCAACGCGATCACCGGTATCAACATGAAGATCCTTACGGACTTCGGCGGGGATGGTGATTTGCCCTTTAGAGCTTAGTGTGGCGATTGTCATGCTGTACTCCCTTTGCCTTACTTTAACGTAAGGCAAAAACGATGTCAACTTGACGCGACCGCATGGCCGGGAGTCAATGAGTTGTCCTGTTACTGTATGTAGAAATTCGGTGCCTGCGGCATCGAAAGCACACAGGACGTATCCAGGTTTGCCGCGGGATTGTCATCCAACCATTCGATGGACTTGCTCCATACCCGACATCGAAGCCAGCAAGGGTTATCCCTTGCCCCATTTTGGGGATGTACAGATCCCATAGAAGTCGCCAAACTTGAGCCAGCGTGTTGCCAGACACATAGAAACAGAATCAAGAAGCAGGAATCGCTTCATGGAAGCCGCGAATACTCACCCGCCCCCCCAAACTTCAGTTGAGGCCGTCCTAGGGCTGCGCCAGCGTGCCGAGGCCGTGCTGGCGGACAAGATCAGCGGATCAATGGGTCAAGCCGAGTCGGCGTCACCCCAGACCACACAACAACTGCTGCATGAGCTGCAAGTGCACCAGATTGAGCTGGAGATAGAAAACGAGGAACTGCGCCGCGCGCAAGCCGCACTGGACACCTCGCGCGAACGCTATTTGAATCTTTACGACCTGGCGCCGATGGGCTACTGCACGGTCACTGAAAAAGGCCTGATCAGTCAGGTCAACTTGTCCATTTCCACCCTGCTGGGTATGCCACGCAGTCAACTCATCAAGCAGCCCATCACCCGTTTCATCTTCAAAGAAGACCAGGATATTTTCTACAAGTTATGCCACCATCTGCTTGAGCGCGGTGAACAACGCTCTTGCGAGTTGCGGCTGACGCGGCAGGACGGCGTGTCGTTTTGGGTGCATCTGGCAGTCACACTGGCACAAGACGAAACGGGGCTGCAGGAACTGCGACTGGTGGTCAACGACATCAGCCGGATCAAACTTGCCGATGAGTGCATTCGCCAAAACGAAAGCGATTTGCGCGCCCTCTTTGATGCGTCGCTGGATGCGGTGATCGGCATGGACGAACAAGGCTGCATCACCGACTGGAACAAGCGGGCTGAAACCATTTTTGGCTGGCGCAAGGATGAAGCTATGGGCCGGATGCTGCATGACACACTGGCTCCCGCGCACCGTCGTGCAGAGCACCATCTGGGTCGGGCCCGCTTCCTGGCGACCGGGCAGACGGAGGTGCTGAATCGGCGCATCGAGATGACGGCCCTGCGCCGCAGTGGGGAAGAATTTCCGGTCGAGCTCTCCATCCTGTCTTTCCAGACCAGCCACAGCTACCGGTTTACCGCCTTTATCGCAGATATTTCCGAGCGCAAACGCATTGAAGCGGCACTGCAAGAAAGCGAGCAAAAATTCAGACTGATTGCTGAAAACACATCCGATGGCATTACCATTTTTGACAAGGACGGCCATGTTCAATATGTATCGCCGTCGGTCTGCAAGCAGTTGGGTTACTCCGAGCAAGAGGAATTGGGTCGCTCAGGCGCTGATATTTATTCCCTCGTTTATCCAGAGGGGCGAGATGCACTGTTCCAGGAAATCAAGGAGGCGATCCAAGCAAAGAAGGAATGGCTGACTTATTCGTACCGAGTCAAACACAAGTCCGGGCACTATATTTGGCGAGAAGACAGCACCAATTTCCGCTACGCCAACTCAGGCGAGTATGACGGCGCTTATGTGGTTTCCAGGGACATTTCACTGCGTAAGCGCATGGAAGAAGAGCTGCACCAACTGGCTTGCTTTGACCCCTTGACCCAGCTCCCCAACCGGCACACGCTCAGTGATCGAATCAGCCAGACGATGTCGGCCAGCAAGCGCAGTGTCAACTACGCCGCCTTGCTGATGCTCGATCTGGACAACTTCAAGCCGCTGAACGACGCGCACGGGCACCACGCCGGTGACTTGCTGTTGGTGGAGGTCGCCAGGCGCTTGACAGAGTGTGTGCGCGAGACCGACACCGTTGCGCGGGTTGGTGGTGATGAGTTTGTAGTGATTCTTGGCGAGTTGGATGTCGACCCCAAAGAGTCTGCCAGGCAAGCCGCTGAGGTTGCTGAAAAAATCCGCGCCAGTCTGGCCGCTCCCTACCGGTTGGTTCTGGACGAAGGGAGTCTGGCAGGCTGTGAGGTGCAACACCTCTGCTCGGCCAGCATTGGCGTGGTCTTGTTCCTGGGCCATGAAGTGAGTCAGGAGGATCTCATGAAACGGGCTGACTCAGCAATGTACCGAGCGAAAGAGGCTGGGCGCAATGCCATCCGCTTTCGCTGATACCCGGGCCTACAACATTCCCCTAACCCACAGCGCATTCTTGATCGTCGGGTCCCGAGATCAGTGACTGGTGGCCACGGACTGGGGCTGCTACGATTTTCTGTACGCGCCGAATTCACACCAGTATTTCGCGTCGCCGCCCGCCTTTTGTTGGTACAGGAATTGAGTAGACAGACAGTTCTGACTGTTGTATTCCCGTCCGTCAGCCGCGTCGAAGGTGGCCACGTGTGTCCGCGCATTCGGGTTCGTGAAATACGAACGATACAGGGTGTAGATTCTTTCGCCCTGCCCGCAACCTGTGAGGAGCAAGCTGGTAGCGACCAAAGCAAGCACTGATTTCATGTTCCGTCCTCCAAAGTCAAGATGAAGACAACTCAATTCACCATTTCATGATCCGGCGGTGTTTGATGCTGTCGGTACCTAGTTTCGGAGGGTTGAGGTCGTCTGCCAATGTGTTGGAGATACCCTTTTTCCAGTGCCGCGCTACCTCGTTCCTGTAGGCAAAGACTAGTAGGCAAGTACCACGTACCTTGGTGCCGATGAATCAGTGGGGGCAAATTCCCCGCGCCTCGCGGCTTGCCTGTGCGATCCTCATCTTGAGTATTTTCAATCGAGGGTGATGCCCGCCTTTTCCGCCAGGGCCGCGTAGCGTGTCAGCTCTCTGCGGAAATACTGCGCTGCAGCTTCGGGCGTGCTCGGGCTGATGGTGTTGCCCTGCTTGGCCATCACTTCCTTCACCTCGGCGCTGTTGAAGGCCGTGATAAATGCGGTGTGAAAGCGCTTGATCTGGTCTGGTGGAAACCGGGCCGGCGCCAGCACGGCAAACCAGCCCTCCACCTCGTAATCGGGCAGGCCCTGTTCCGCGATGGTGGCAATCTCCAGCGCAGCTGGGGAACGGGTCTTGCTGCACAGACCGATGGCGCGCAGGGCGCCACTCTTGAGATGGGCTTGAATGGCAGGCAAAGCCACAAAGCCCAGATCGACCTGACCGCCAATGATGTCGGTGATCTGCGGACCGGTGCCCTTGTAGGGAATGTGGCGCACCGTTACCTGGGCTTCGTTAAGGAACATTTCAGCCGCCAGGTGCGTGATGGTGCCGTTGCCGGGGGAGGCGTAGTTGTAGGCGTCGGGCCGGGCCTTCAGCAGGGCGATCAGTTCCTTGAGATTCCTGGCATTGACCTTGGCCGGATTGACTACCAGTACGAACGGTGTGAAGCCCATCACCGAAATCGGGGTGAAGTCGCCCAGCGTGTCGTAGGGGATCTTCTTGTACACCGCCGGATTGATGACGTGGTTGTTTGACACCATGCCTATGGTCAGCCCATCAGGCTGCGCTCTGGCCAGGGCCGAGGCGCCGGTAATGCCGCCGGCACCCGGCAGGTTGTCGATCACCACCGATTGGCCACCCAGTGCCTTGATCAACTGCGGCACGGCGGCGCGCGTGATTGCATCCACGCCGGAGCCGGCACTGAAGGGCAGGATGATGCGCACAGGTTTGTCGCTCTGCGCCCAGGCCGGGGACAGGCCGGCCATCAGGGCCGTACCGGTAGCCAGGGCCAGTGCTTTGCGTCGGGAAATCGGGTGTTTCATTGCATGTCTCCGAAAGGGTGTTGCTGAACTGTAGCGAAGAAACCCGGGCGTGCAAAATCAAATGCGGCTTTTCAGGTGACCGGCGCCGGGTTGAATAGGACCAGCGCGTTGTGCAGCTTCCAGTGTTCGGCCCAGGTTTTCTTGCGGCCGCTGGCCACATCGAGCATCAAACGGAACAGTTCCCAGCCCACCTCCTCGATGCTGGCAGAGCCATCGGCAATGGTGCCGGCGTTCACGTCCATCAGGTCGTGCCAGCGCCGGGCCAGGTCACTGCGCGTGGCGACCTTGATGACGGGTACTTCGGCCAGACCGTAAGGTGTGCCCCGTCCCGTCGTGAACACGTGCAGGTTCATGCCGGCGGCCACCTGCAGTGTGCCGCAGATGAAGTCGCTGGCGGGTGTCGCGGCAAAGGTCAGTCCCTTGGTTTTGAGCTTTTCTCCCGGTGCGAGTACGCCCGTGATCGCTGCGCTGCCGGATTTCACGATGGAACCCATGGCTTTTTCCACGATGTTGGACAAGCCGCCCAACTTATTACCCGGTGTGGTGTTGGCACTGCGGTCAACGCCACCGCGCTGCAGGTAGGCGTCGTACCAGG
>JBAXOZ010000199.1:0-4625 GCA_037132975.1 Comamonadaceae bacterium | reverse complement strand
CCGTTGGTGATCCACATCTTGGAGCCGTTGATGATGTAGTCGTCGCCGTCCTTGCGCGCCGTCGTCTTCAGCGCCGCCACGTCGGAGCCGCCGCCCGCCTCGCTGACGCCAATGCAGCCCACCATGTCACCGGCGATGCTGGGCGTCAGGAATTCCTCGCGCAGTTGGTCCGAGCCAAAACGTGCCAGCGCTGGCGTGCACATGTCGGTCTGTACACCGATGGCCATCGGAACGCCGCCGGCATTGCATTCACCCAAAGCTTCGGCAGCGACCATGGAATAACTGAAGTCCAGCCCCATGCCACCGTACTCGACCGGGTACTTGATACCCAGCAGGCCCAGGTCGCCCATCTTCTTGAATACTTCATGCGCCGGAAACTGGCCGGCCGCTTCCCACGCGGCAATATGGGGATTGATTTCTTTGGCAACAAACTTGCGGACGGTGTCGGCGATCTGTTCGTGTTCAGGGGTGAATTTCATAACAGCCTTTCATTGAAATTTTCTTTACATCCGTGCCACACCGAAGGTGTTGGCGTGCAACTGACGGCGCTGCGCTTCTTCGGCCATGGCCAGGCACAAGCCCAGCAGCCGGCGTGTATCGCGCGGGTCGATGATGCCGTCGTCCCACAAGCGCGCCGTGCCAAACAGGGCAGCCGACTCTTTGTCAAGGCGCAGACGCAGGCCATCTGACATGGCCTTGAGCGCGTCCTCGTTGGCGGCCATGCCGGTACGTTCGATCTTGGCGCGGTTGATGATGTCCATCACCTTGGCCGCCTGGGCGCCACCCATCACTGCCGTGCGCGCCGTCGGCCAGGAAAAGATGAAACGCGGATCAAAGCCGCGGCCGCACATGCCATAGTTGCCAGCGCCAAACGAACCGCCCAGCACCACCGTGAACTTCGGTACACGCGCATTGGCCACCGCCTGGATCATCTTGGAGCCGTGCTTGATGGCGCCGCTGCGCTCGGCCACCGAGCCGACCATGTAGCCAGTGGTGTTCTGCAGGAAGATCAAGGGCGTGCCACTCTGGTCACACAGCTGGATGAACTGCCCTGCCTTGGTCGAACCCGCCGGTTGAATCGGTCCGTTGTTGCCCAGGATGCCGACCAGGTGCCCCTGCAACCGGGCGTGACCGCACATCATGTCGCTCGCGTACTCGGCCTTGAATTCCAGAAAATCGGAACCGTCCACCAGACGGGCAATGACTTCCCGCACGTCGTAGGGCTCACGCTCGTCGGCCGGCACCAGCCCCAACAGTTCCTGCTCGTCGAACAGCGGTTCGGCAAATTTCTGCGCTGCCTGCAGCTGATCCCATTTCAGCTTGTCAAGCACCTCACGTGCCATGCCGATCGCGTGCGCGTCGTCCTCGCACAGGTACTCACCCAAGCCGGTGACGCGCGCGTGGGTCTCGGCGCCGCCAATTTCGTCTTCTGTGCAGTCTTCGCCGATGGCGGCTTTGACCAGCGGCGGGCCGGCCAGAAAGATGTTGGAACGCCCTCGCACCAGAATCACGTAGTCCGACAGGCCCGGCAGGTAGGCGCCACCCGCAGTCGATGAACCATGCACTACCGCAATTTGCGGCAGACCGGCGGCAGACATGCGTGCCTGATTGGCAAAACTGCGACCGCCCTCAACAAAAATTTCGCTCTGGTACATCAAATTGGCGCCGCCGCTTTCTACCAGGTAGATCACCGGCAGTTTGTTCTCCTGCGCGATTTCCTGCGCGCGCAAGGCTTTGCGCAAGCCCATGGGTGCCACCGTCCCGCCCTTGACGGCGCTGTCACTGGCAGAAATCAGGCAGCGCTTGCCGGCCACCACACCAATGCCAACGATGGAGCCGCCGCCCAGCACCGACTTCTTGCCGTCGTCGTCGTGCATATTGAGCCCGGCCAGACGGCTGAGTTCCAGAAAAGGCGAACCGCGGTCCAGCAGACGCGCCACCCGCTCACGCGGTAGCAACTGCCCGCGTGCCTCGAACTTGGCACGTTTGGAGTCGGATTCGGCGATCACCATTTGCTCAAGTCGCTGAACTTCGGCAAGCAATTCGCGCATGCGCCCTGCGTTCAGGCCAAACGCATCGGACTTGACATTGATCTTGGAGCGGATGACTGGCATGGATGGGAACCCTTTTGGTTGCACCGCATTAGACATGATGCTTACGTTAACGTCAACTTCATTTCGTATAGGTATTTCCCCTATACTTAGCGGCAGCCAAGCCTGCTAGCATCCAGCCGCAGTCAAGCGCTTGCACTTGCCTTTCACTTTCAGATACCCACTTTCAACCAGGAACCACCATGGACATCCAAGCCTGCACCGAAGCCATCCGCACCAAGGTCGGTGCCGACAGCGGCCTTGCCGCCACCCTCAAATTTGACTGCGGCAGCGATGGCACCGTCTACATCGACGGAAAATCCACGCCCAACTCAGTCAGCAACAGCACCGACGAGGCCGACTGCACCGTCGGCATCACGCTGGAAAACCTGAACGCCATGCTCAAGGGCGATCTGGAGCCCGCCACCGGCTTCATGATGGGCAAACTCAAGGTCACAGGTGACATGAGTGTGGCGATGCGCCTGCAGCGCGTGGTCTGATCTTCAATCAGGCGTCCGGCGTGGCCTCTGCTCCTTCTGCGCTCAAGCCAGTCGCCAGCAGCGCCGCTGCTGGCACCAGTGAGGCACAGGCCGTGGTCGACGCACACCGCGACGAGGGCACCTCGGAACTGTTTGGCATCACCGAGCTGTGCAAGGAATTTGGCATTTCCCTGCGCGCCCTGCGCTTTTATGAAGACAAGGGGCTGGTGGCGCCGCGGCGTGTCAACGGCGCGCGCGTCTATACGCGGCGCGACCGGGCCCGGCTGGCGCTGATTCTTCGCGCCAAGGACATCGGCTCGCCCCTGTCGGAGATCAAGCGCTACCTGGATCTGTATGGTGATCATGGCGAAGGCCGCGCCGAGCAATTGAGTTACGTGATCACACGCACCGACACGGCAATTGAAGAACTGGAACAGAAGCGTTCACAAATCGACGCCACATTGGCTGAACTGCGCGTCATCAACGCCAGTTGCCGGCGCCACCTGGCAACACGCCGGCGCAGCGAAAAATAAGCAGCTCACGCCAAAAACCCTTGCCAAGCCAGCGCATGGCTTTGCGCCGTACAATAATTTCTTCATGAAGAAACCATTGGACACGGCCGCCAAAAAGGCCAGGGCGCAGCCGCCTGAAGTTCACCCCTACGCGGCAAGCGATCCTATTCCGGTACCCGAAGCACGCGAGTCTGACTCCGACACCGACTGGGCGCTGTGGGAGAAGTCGATTGCGTCAAACAACAAGAACGCTGATCCGTCCTTTGCCAACACGGTACCCGACGAACTGGCTACCCAGCCCGCCCCGCTGCGCCCCAAAGCGTAAACCTGGGCTGTTGTCAGGCCTGCCCCGGAAGGAACAGGGACTGCAAGTCGTTCAGGAAGTCGTAGCCGCGCACACTGGGTCTGACGGTCGCCAGATCCCGCTCCAGCCAGCCTTTGGCCTGTGCCAGTTGCATTTCCTCTTCTATGGCGGTCATGGGCAGACCGGTGCGCTCGCAGAAAAGCTGCAAGGAAAAACCGTCCTTCAAGCGCAGCGCGTTGAGCATGAATTCAAACGGCAAATCGGATCGGCTGACCTGCGTTTCCTGCGCAACAAACGCGCCGGCCAGGGCCTTTTCCAGGTACAGGGCTGGCTCCCGAAAGCGTACCTGGCGCACCACCCTGTGCGCAAAACTGAGCTTGCTGTGCGCGCCAGCACCCAGACCGAGGTAGTCACCAAATTTCCAGTAATTGAGGTTGTGGCGGCAGGCGTGGCCCGACCTTGCATAGGCTGATACTTCGTAGCGCTGCAAACCGGCTTGTCCAGTCATCTCGGTGATCAGGTCCAGCATCTCGTAGGCTGTGTCGTCCTCGGGCAGCTGCGGCGGAAATTTGGCAAAGTAGGTGTTGGGCTCGATGCTCAGGTGGTAGATCGAAATATGTGGCGGTGCCAGCGTCAGGGCCAGCGCCATGTCCTTTTTCAGCGCCTCCAAGTCTTGACCGGGCAGCGCGTACATGATGTCCAGGTTGAAAGTGTCGAAGGCTTGCGCTGCCTCTTCGACGGCAGCGATCGCCTGTGCGCGGTCGTGCACCCGGCCCAGCGTTTTCAAAAAGTCGTCGTTAAAACTCTGCACACCCACCGAAAGTCGGGTCACGCCAGCGGCCCGGAAGGCCTTGAACCGGTCCTTCTCAAACGTGCCCGGATTGGCTTCGAGCGTGATTTCGCAGTCGGCCTCCAGGCGTACCCGTGCCCTGAGCGCCCCCAGCAACTGATCCATCGCGGCGGGCGAAAACAGGCTGGGCGTGCCACCACCCAGAAAGATGCTGTGCACGGTACGACCCCAGATCAGTGGCAGTGCTGCCTCCAGATCGGCCAGCAGGGCCGCGATATAGGCCTGCTCTGGCAGCCCTGCCGCTGGCACGGCATGCGAATTGAAATCGCAATAGGGACACTTCTTCAGGCACCAGGGCAGATGGATGTACAGGGCCAGTGGCGGCAGCGCTGTCAGCTGCAAGGTCCCGGGCCGCAGGTAATGGAGCAAATGGGGGTCAGATTCCAATTT
>JBAXOZ010000198.1:0-4648 GCA_037132975.1 Comamonadaceae bacterium | reverse complement strand
GCTGGCGCAAAGCTTGCTAAGCTAGAGGCAGGAGAAAAGTCCTTTATGTTGAAATTCGACGAGATGTACACCCGCTTGCCCTACGAGTTTTTCACTCATGGCGCACAGATTCGGGACCATTACAAGATCTATGACGAATGGCTGGCGCGCCAGCCCGGCGACATGATGGCCAAGCGGCGCGAGGAAGCCGAGATGATCTTTCGGCGCGTCGGCATCACTTTCGCGGTTTATGGTGAAAAGGACGAGGAGGGCGCTGGCGCCGAGCGTCTGATTCCGTTTGACCTGATTCCGCGCATCATTCCGGCCAACGAGTGGTCGTTTCTGGAGCGTGGTCTGGTGCAACGCGTGAGCGCGCTGAACCGCTTTGTGCATGACGTTTACCACGATCAGGAAATCATCAAGGCCGGCGTGGTGCCGTCCGACCAGGTGTTGGGCAATGCCCAGTTTCGGCCCGAGATGATGGGGGTCTCGGTTCCCAACAACATTTACTCGCATATCTCGGGCATCGACATCGTGCGCGCGCCCAACGCCAAGGGCGAGGGCGAGTACTTTGTGCTGGAGGACAACCTGCGCGTGCCCAGCGGTGTGAGCTACATGCTGGAAGACCGCAAGATGATGATGCGCCTGTTTCCGGCGCTGTTCAACGCGCACCGCGTGGCACCGATTGCGCACTACCCGGATCTGCTGCTGGAGACCCTGCGTGCCAGCAGTCCGGCCACGACAGCCGAGCCTACGGTGGTGGTGCTGACACCCGGCATGCACAACAGCGCCTACTTTGAGCACGCTTTTCTGGCGCAGCAGATGGGCATTGAACTCGTTGAAGGGCAGGACCTGTTTGTGAGAGACAACTTCTGCTACATGCGCACCACACGCGGGCCGAAACGCGTCGATGTGATCTATCGCCGCGTTGATGACGATTTTCTGGATCCCAAGGTGTTTCAGCCGACCTCGACCCTCGGTTGCGCTGGCCTGATTGATGTCTACCGGGCCGGCAACGTGAGTATCTGCAATGCGGTGGGCACCGGGGTCGCCGACGACAAATCGATCTACGCCTATGTGCCCAAGATGATCGAGTTTTATCTGGGGGAAAAGCCGATCCTGAACAACGTGCCGACTTACCTGTGCCGCAACCCGGACGATCTGGCCTACACGCTGGCCCACATGAAAGACCTGGTGGTCAAGGAAGTGCACGGCGCCGGTGGCTACGGCATGCTGGTGGGCCCGGCAGCGACGAAGGCTGAAATTGAAGATTTCCGCAAGGCCGTGCTGGCCAATCCGGGCGGCTATATTGCCCAGCCCACGCTCAGTCTGTCGAGTTGTCCGACTTTTGTCGAGAGCGGTATTGCGCCGCGCCACATCGATCTGCGACCTTACGTGCTCAGTGGCAAGACGGTACAGATGGTCCCCGGCGGTTTGACGCGGGTGGCACTGAAAGATGGCTCGCTGGTGGTCAATTCATCGCAGGGTGGCGGCACCAAGGACACCTGGGTGCTGGAGAACGGCGTGCCCCCGGCGGCGACGCCTGGGCAAACGCAAAAACAGTCGACTGAAGGAGAGATGTAATGCTGTCACGCACTGCCGATCATCTGTTCTGGATGTCGCGCTACACCGAACGCGCCGAGAACACGGCGCGCATGCTCGACGTCAATTACCAGACCTCGCTGCTGCCGCAGTCCGACGCCGTGGCGCTGGTGGGCTGGCAAGGCTTGCTGAGCATCAGTGAACTGGCGTCGGTCTACAAAGCCAAGCATGGTGAGATCCATGTTCGCGACGTCATGGACTTCATGGTGAAAGACGAGAGCAACCCGTCCTCCATCGTGTCCTGTCTGAACGCTGCGCGCGAGAACGCACGCGCCGTGCGCGGCACGCTCACCACCGAAGTCTGGGAAACGCAGAACCAGACCTGGCTCGAAGTCCGACGCATGATCAAGGCCGGCGAATTTGAGCGCGATCCGGCGCAGTTCTTCGAGTGGGTCAAGTTCCGCTCGCACCTGTCGCGCGGCGTCACGCTGGGCACCATGCTGATGGATGAGGCGCTTTATTTCATGCGACTCGGTACTTTTCTGGAGCGTGCTGACAACACGGCGCGCTTGGTGGACGTCAAGTTCCATGCCGTGCAGAGCGATTTTTATGGCGCTGCCAGCGAGAAGGACCAAGAGTACGACTTCTACCACTGGAGCGCCATTTTGCGCAGCGTCTCGGGCTTTGAGGTGTATCGCAAGGTCTACCGCGATGTGATCCGACCGGAGCGCGTCGCTGAGTTGCTGATCCTGCGCCCGGACATGCCGCGCTCCCTGCACGCCAGCCTGAATGAGGTGGTGAAGAACCTGGCACTGGTTGCCAACGACCAGTCGGGTGAAACGCACAGGCGCGCGGGCAAACTGTGCGCCGAACTGAAGTATGGCCGCATCGACGAGATTCTGGCCACCGGCTTGCATGCCTATCTGACGCAGTTTCTGGACCGCGTCAATGATCTGGGCATGCACATCAGCCGTGACTTTCTCGTGCCGTCGGCAGCCTGAGTAACCACCAGCGCAGGCTGGTTATTTCAGATCGGGTTATGGTTGGCCACTGCTGGCCCTGTGGCAGGACCCATGACTCTGGAGTAATCGGATGATTTTCACAAAGAACAAGCTGTGCGCCGCCGCACTGCTGGCATGGAGCCTGGGTAGCAGCCCTGCACTGGCCGCGCTGGCCGTTGGAGCAGCGACGCCGGACTTCTCAACCGAAGCCGCTCGCGCTGGCCAGGCCTTCCAGTTTTCCTTGAAGGAGACCTTGGCCAAGGGCCCCGTGGTTCTGTATTTCTACCCGAAAGCCTTTACCAGTGGTTGCACCAAAGAAGCCCACAATTTTGCCGAGGCCACACCGAAGTTCAGCGCACTGGGCGCCACCGTGGTTGGCGTCTCCAACGACGACATCGAGACCTTGAAGAAGTTTTCCGTCGAAGCCTGCCGTGACAAGTTCGCCGTGGCCGCTGACAGCGGCGCGCGCATCATGAAGCTCTATGACGCGGCGCTTTGGGTCAAGCCTGACATGGCCGACCGGATCTCCTACGTGATCAGCCCCGAAGGCAAGGTGCTTTACGTGTATGGGAGCCTGAGCCCGGATCAGCACGTCGAGAACACGCTCAAGGCGGTGGAGCAATGGCGCGCCACCAATCCAAGGAAATGATTCAGCTCCAGCTCAGGTCGGAACGGCTCAGCGGCATCTGACGCACCCGCTTGCCGGTAGCGGCAAAGATGGCGTTGCAGACAGCGGGCGCCAGCGGCGGAAAGGCCGGCTCGCCCAGGCCGGTGACCGGTTCATTGGATTTGACGAAATGCACTTCGATGCGGGGTGGCGCATCGGCCATGCCAATCAGCGTGTAGTCGTTGAAATTGCGTTGCACGACGCGACCGCGCTGGATGTCGAGTTCGGCAAACATCAGTGTGCCCAGGGCGTCAATCACTGAACCTTGGACCTGGTTTTCAGCGCCACTGAGGTTCACAATCTGCGAGCCGATGTCGGACACCACCACCACCCGGTCCACCTTCAACACACCCGCCTTGGAGACCGTGACCTCGGCCACCTCGGCGATGTAGCCACGGTGGCTGAAGTGAAAGGCAATACCCTGACCCTGGCCACGCGGCAACTTTTTGCGCCCCCAGTCGGCCTTTTGCGCGGCCTCGGTCAATACCCGACGCATGCGGCCCACGTTATAGGGCAGGGCGCGCTCGCCGCTGCCGGCAACCAGATCCTGCTGCCCCAGCAGTTCCAGCCGGAATTCGAGCGGGTCGCGCCCAGCGGCATGCGCCAGTTCGTCGATGAAGCTGTGAAAGACCCAGGCAAAAACGTTGCTGCCAGGTGCACGCCACGGCCCCATGGGAACGCCGCACTCCAGCGGTGTCTGCTCCAGCAGACAGTTGGCTATCCAGCGCCCCGGAAACTCGTCGCCCGACAGGCTGGCACCACTGCCCGGCTGCAGGATGGAGGCACCGTCACGCGTGATGCGGTTGGCAAAGGTGACGAAGTGGTTGTGCCAGGCCGTCAGCTTGCCTTGGCCGTCGAGCGCGCCGCGCAGGAAGTGAAAGCCACCGGCGCGGTAGTGGTCGTGCCGCAGGTCGTCCTCGCGGCTCCAGGTCAGCTTGACCGGTGCGGCCACGCGCTGCGCGATGGCAGCGGCTTCGACGATGTAGTCGGCGCTCAATCGCCTGCCAAAACCGCCGCCGCTGCGCGTGATGTGCAGGGTAATTTTCTCTTTGGGCAAGCCCAGCGTGTTGGCCACCAGGTTTTGTCCAGCGGCCGGGTTCTGCGTTGGCGCCCAGAGTTCCAGCGCGCCATCGTGAAACCAGGCCGTGCAGTTTTGCGGCTCGATGCTGGCATGCGAGATAAAGGGGTAGCTGTAGCTCGCCTCAACGGTCTTGCTGGCGCGCCCGAAGGCAGCAGCCGGGTCGCCGTCCTTGCGCAGTTGCACTGTGCCGGCCTGTTTCGAGACCTTCTGTGCCTGCGCCGCAAAGCCGTCCCAGCTTTGTTCAACGACCGTCCCCTCATCCCAGGTCACTTTGAGTTGCCGGCGCGCGCTGAAGGCGGCCCAGGTCGATTCCGCCACGATCGCCACGCCGGGCATGAGCCCGGTGAGCTGGCTCGTGCCGGCGATAACAAAGGCGTC
>JBAXOZ010000197.1:0-4690 GCA_037132975.1 Comamonadaceae bacterium | reverse complement strand
CGCATTGCCCTGAGCATGAAAATGGGTGCTCCAGCGTCGCGAGCGGGCAGTGCCGGGGAGAACCGCTTTCAGGGCGCCAAGCGGACGTCGCATGACAAGTCCGCCGCCATCACGCCCGCCATGAACGCCATGTCGTCTGCTTTTTCCAAATTGAAGGAATCCGCTTCCTGAGACCGTGCTAAGCCATAATGGCATACGATGTTCATGCATCAGAAAAATAGCTAAGGGAGAGGTGGCTTCATGGAACTACAGGCCTTGCTGGCGGCGCATTTCGTTCTGCCCAGCATTCCCCAGGTGATTGCGCTGCTGCTCAGCGAACTGGAGCGCGCCGAGCCTGACCTGAAAAAGATCAGCCAGTTGATCAGTACCGACCCGGCGCTGACCACGCGTTTGCTGCAGCTCTCCAACTCCCCGCGGTTCAAGCTTTCCGGGCAGATTCACAGTGTTTCTGAATCGCTGGCGATTCTGGGTCTGGTCGACGTGCGCGCGATGTCCGCCGAGGCAGCTTCGGCAGCTTCTTTCAAGGCAGTCACGGGCATCCATCTGCAGCGCTTCTGGTCCTACAGTCTCAATGTTGCCAAAGTGGCGCGACAACTGGCCGGCGAGGTTCGGCAAAATCAGCAGGAAGCCTTCACCTGTGGCCTGATTCATGCGGTGGGTGAGTTGGCGATTCATATTTGCATGCCGGCAAAAGCCGCTGTCCTGGACCGTGAGGTCCACACACTGGATTTGGCGCGCGCCGCCGCAGAGCGTGCAGCGTTTGGCTTCTGCTATGCCCAGGTCGGTGCTGGCCTGGCGCAAAAATGGCACTTTCCGCAGGCGATGATCGAAGCCCTTGAGCATCAGTACGCACCCTTTGAAGACGACGTCTACGAGCCCTTGGCGGGTCTGATCCATCTGGCGACCTGGCGTGCGCGGGCCTTGGCAGCGGAACTCTCGGAGCGTGCGCTGGCGGTGACCTTCCCGGGTGCTGTGGGCGAGGTGCTTGGGATCGACATCGACATGGTGCTGCAACAGGACCCGTTCGACTGGTTTGCGCCGAACACCGGCAGTGCGCCACTTTAGAAGCAGCCGATGCGCGCGCTTTGTCTTTACGCCGGGCCCAAGGCCCGGCAGCGGATTGAACAACAGGGTCTGCAGGCGGCTGACGTGGCGACGCTGGCCGGTGCGGCAGGCGGGCCCAAGGGCCTCATCCTGGGTGCGCTGGACCGTTTCATTTTTGGACGCTGGCTGACACAGTCGAGCCAGACCGTGCATCTGGTGGGAGCTTCGATCGGCGCCTGGCGCATGGCAACGGCTTGCCTGAAGGATCCGGTGACTGCTTTCCTGCGACTCGAACACGACTACATCCGGCAGCACTATGAATTGCAGCCGGGTGAAAAAAGACCATCAGCCGCCACGGTAAGCCGCTTGTTTGGCGAGAATCTGCGCGCGTTTTACGACGGACGTATCGGGGAAGTACTGGCGCATCCGCGGTTTCGTCTGCACGTCGTCACCGCGCATGGACGCCACCTGCTGGCGCGCGAGCAGCGCGGGCGCACGGCAGTCGGTTTTCTGGGTGCCTGGCTGAGCAACCTGGTGCAGCGCCGGGCCATGGGTGCCTGGCTTGAACGCGTGGTGTTCTCGACACCCGGCGCCGCCTTGCCGTTTGACAGCAGCGACTACCCAACACGCCAGTTCGATTTGAGTCTGGCCAACTTCGGCGCTGCCGTGCAGGCCAGCTGTTCCATTCCGTTTGTGCTGCAGGCGGTCCACGATATTGCGGGCGCACCGTCTGGCGCCTATTGGGATGGTGGCCTGACCGACTACCACCTGCACCTGAACTACGCGGCTGGCTGTGGCTCGCCGGGTCTGGTGCTGTATCCGCATTTTCAGAAGGCCGTGGTGCCGGGCTGGCTCGACAAGCATCTGAAGTGGCGTCATGGCTCCAGTGCGTTTCTGGACAACATGCTGCTGCTGGCGCCCCATCCGGATTGGGTCAAGACACTGCCCAATGGCAAGTTGCCGGACCGCAGCGATTTCGTGCACTACGGACAGGATCTCGCATCCCGCGTGCGCGACTGGTCGGCCGCTACCGCCGCGAGTGTGCAGATGGTCGACGAGTTTGAGCAGTGGCTGCGCCAGCCTGATGTGAAACTGATTCAAGCACTGTAGTCGGCTTACCATGCGCTCATGCACTCGAGCCCGACCCACACACCGGTAGCGGCGCGCTTCATTTTTCCGGCGCTGCTTGGCTGGCTGCTGGGCAGCGCAGCGCAGTTGCAGCAAGCAACGCTGTGGGCGCGCTGGATTGACGGCACCCTCTTGCTGCTGGCCTTGCTGCTGCTCGCCTTGTCGGCCATCCGATCCCTTGCCCTGCGCGTGCGTCTGGTGTTGGTCCTGCTGGCGTTTGCGGCGGCCGCCTTCGCTGCGACCGGATTGCGTGCCTCCGCGTATCTGAGCGAAACGCTGGACAGTTCGCTGGAGGGGCGCGACATTGCGCTGACCGGCATGGTGGCTGCCATGCCGCAATACAACGAGGCGGGCCTGCGGTTCCGGCTGGAGGTCGAATCGGCGCAGCTCGACGGCAAGCCGGTGCGACTGCCGCCCCGGATCTATCTGGGCTGGTACTCAGGCTACTATCTGGCCGAAGGCGGGACGCCGACGGCTGGACAGTTGCAGCGCCAACCGGCTGCGATCAGCGCCGGCGAGCGCTGGCAGATGACGGTGCGCCTGAAGGCGCCGCACGGCGCCAGCAACCCCTACGGCTTTGACTACGAACTCTGGCTCTGGGAGCAAGGCTTGCAGGCCAACGGTTATGTGCGTGCCGGGCCGCGTGATGCGGCGCCGCAGCGCCTGGCGCGTACCTCCTGGCATCCGGTGGAGCGCTGGCGCCAGCAGGTGCGCGACCGCATCTTCGAGCGCATCGGTGAGCGTCAGTATGCCGGTCTGATTGCTGCGCTGGTGGTAGGTGACCAGAATGCGATTGAGCGCGCTGACTGGGATGTCTTTCGGGCAACCGGTGTCGCCCACCTGATGTCGATCTCCGGGCTGCACATCACCATGTTTGCCTGGCTGACCGCGCTGAGTCTGGCATGGCTATGGCGACGCTCACCTGCCTTGTGCCTGTGGCTACCGGCGTCCAGCGCGGCCCTGATCGGTGGCGTCGTACTGGCCTTTGCCTACGCCTTTTTCAGCGGCTGGGGTGTGCCATCGCAGCGAACCGTGTTGATGCTGTTCTGCGTTGCAGTGCTGCGTCTGTCGGGCAAGCGCTGGCCGTGGCCGCAGGTGCTGCTGCTGGCCTGCGCCGTGGTGGTGGCCGCTGACCCCTGGGCCATGTTGCAGCCAGGCTTCTGGCTCAGTTTTGTCGCCGTCGGCGTCCTGTTCGCCACGGATCCCGGAGCCAAGCGCGCAGCGGCAAGCGTGGGGGACCGTGCCGCCGCCGGGCCGCCCCAAGGCGGCACAGCCCCCTTGGGGGGCAGCGCAGCACGCGCAGCGGCAAGCGTGGGGGCCAGCCTCTGGGCACTCCTGCATGAACAATGGGTCATCACGCTGGCACTGACGCCGCTGACCTTGCTGCTGTTTGGCCAGGTCTCGGTGGTCGGGCTGGCGGCCAATGCGTTGGCCATTCCCTGGGTCACACTGCTGGTCACACCCCTGGCCATGCTGGGCGTCGTCGTGGAACCCTTGTGGGATCTGGCGGCGCTGGCCATTTCTGCACTGAGCTGGTATCTGCAGGCGCTGGCTGCCTTGCCCTTTGCCACCTTCGCGGTGGCGCAGGCACCGCTGTGGGCCGGTGCCGTGGGTGTTTTGGGCGGCTTGTTGCTGGCCATGCAACTGCCCTGGAGCCTGCGCCTGATGGGTCTGCCGCTGATGCTGCCGGTGCTGCTATGGCAGGTGCCAGCGCCGCAAACAGGGCAGTTCGAACTGCTGGCGGCAGACATTGGGCAGGGCAACGCCGTCATCGTGCGCACCGCCAGTCATGCGCTGCTGTACGACGCAGGACCGCGCTTCAGCCGCGAGAGCGATGCCGGCAACCGCGTGCTGGTGCCGCTGCTGCGCTCCCTGCAACTGCGACTGGACCTGCTGGTGCTCAGTCACCGCGACATCGATCACACCGGCGGCGCGCCGGCCGTGCTGAAGATGCAGCCGCAGGCGGCACTGCTGAGCTCGATCGAGGACGACCATGAGTTGCAGGCGCTGCGCTCCACACGCCGCTGCGCAGCAGGCCAGCGCTGGCAATGGGACGGTGTCGATTTTGAGGTGCTGCGCCCCCTTGCACAGGATTACGAACTGGATCTCAAATCCAATGCCATGAGCTGCGTTCTGCGCATCAGCAATGGCCTGCAAACCGCCTTGCTGGTGGGCGACATCGAGCAGGCGCAGGAACAGCGTCTGGTGGAGCAAGCGCAACTTGCCGGGGAAAACCCGCTTCGGTCTGACGTGTTGCTGGTACCGCACCATGGCAGCCGGTTTTCCAGCAGTGCGGCGTTTCTGGAAGCCGTCCAGCCGCGGTTTGCACTGGTGCAGGCGGGCTACCGCAACCGTTTTGGACACCCGGCGCCGTCCGTTTTGGTGCATTATGAAGAGCGTGGGATCCGCGTCATTGACTCGCCCCATTGTGGTGCGATGAGATGGAAGTCGGACCAGGCGCAAGCGATCCACTGCCAGCGAATGCAGTCTCAGCATTACTGGCAGCACCATGTACCCT
>JBAXOZ010000196.1:0-4706 GCA_037132975.1 Comamonadaceae bacterium | reverse complement strand
CCCAGCTCGGACGGACCGAGGATGTAATGCTGTCGCACCGTTTCCAGAATCTTCTCGCTGACCAATTCGGCCTGCCGTGCGGCACCATCCAAATCGTCTCCAAGATTCTCCAGCATGACCATGAATTCGTCGCCACCGAAGCGCGCGACCGTATCACCTTCGCGCACGCTTGCCATGAGTCGCCGTGCGACCTCCTTGAGCAACGCGTCGCCAACGACATGACCACGCGTATCGTTGATGTTCTTGAAGTGATCCAGGTCAATCAGCAGCAAAGCCCCACACTTGCCACTGCGCGCAGACAGGCTCAGTGCCATTTTCAGGCGCTCCATCAATTCGCGGCGATTGGGCAACAAAGTCAGAGGATCCTGGCCCGCAAGAACCTCAAGTTCACGATGCAAAAGCAGGCTCTTGGCGTATTGATGAAAAATGATGGCCGACACAATCACCGCCAGGACGATGGCGGCCGTGGAGTTAAGTCGTGAGATGGCCAATTGCTGCCCACTTTGATCGCTCAGCAGCAGCATTTGCCAGATCGCCGCAAAGGTGACGCTGAACAAGGTCATGGAAACCAGGGGCCGCATCAGTGAAAGACCGGCCACGGCAAAACAGACCAGAATGAAGGCCTCCGTTCCTCCAACCGCAAGGTCAAAGTAGGAAACGGCCACGCCATACATCAGATAAGTCAGGCACATCGTCACTTGCAGGGCAACGACCGTTCTGGTACCGGGATGGGATCGGTGCAGGATGCGGTGCACCAGCGCGATCAGCAGCAGCGTTGTGGCGGCGGTGATTGCATGCAGCAGAAAAAGGGAATTCGCCCAGGCTTGCGCCTGCGGCTGCGTCGCGGGAAGCTCGAAATTCCCGTACCAGATCGCCAGGCCAAGCTCCAGCGGAGCAAAGAACCAGAAGGTGATCAATATGCGCCGCATGGACTCGATCGCGGCCTCATCCTGCACCGCTCGGTAGTCGATCCTGAGCGCGAGCATGCGTGCCATCGCCGCCGACAAAATCAGATGAAGCTTCAAGATCTGCAGCGTGGGCTGAGCACGTTCCCCAACATAGCCCGTCCAGGAGTTATTGTTGGCGCATCCTACGCCAGATTGCGGTTGGTGCTCTTGCGATGGGGGAATTGCGGTCGTTCCACCGTGCTATCGCTTGACCTGCGACTTCGTTGCCAGCTTGCCGGTCGCCGGCTGTGTTCTTGTCCTTGCCGCTGCCTTCCTGGGCAATGCCTCGCGGATGACATCTTCGCAATCCTCCTGCGACAGGTAACTCGGCACCGGGTAATTCAGATTGGCCTCGCGACAGGCGGCGCGGGCCAAGGCCGGGATGCCCTTGACACGCAGCGCTGCCAGATGGCGGGGAATGCCCAGACGCTTGTTCATGGCGTCAATGGAATCGAGGAACTTTTCGGCCAGATCGGCACTGCTTTCCGATGCCTTGCCAAGCTTGGCATGCAGCGCCAGGACGGCCAGTTTGGCTGTGATGGCCGGGCTCAGAAAGCGCAGCACATGCGGCAGCATGATCGCATTGGCGAGGCCGTGCGGCGTGTGATACCGGCCGCCGAACTGGTGGGCGATGGCGTGCACATAACCAACGTTGGCCCGGGTGAAGGCCTGACCGGCGTAACTGGCAGCCAGGGCCATCCTCTCGCGCGCCATCAAATCGTCGCCGTTAGCGTAGGCGACGGGCAGGTTCTGGTAGATCATGCCCACGCTGGTGAGCGCCATGCGGTCGGTGAAGGCGGTTCCCCAGTGGCCGATGAAGGCTTCAATGGCGTGGGTCAGCGCGTCCATCCCGGTGGAGGCCGTGATGTGTGCGGGCAATCCAGTCATCAGGCTTGGATCCAGTGCCGCCATTTTCGGAACGATGCGCGTGTCGGCAATCACCAGCTTGCGCTGGCTCAGCGGGTCGGACACCACGGCCGCCACGGTCACCTCGGATCCGGTACCGGCGGTGGTTGGTACGGCGTAAAGGGGTGCCGGAGCGTGCAAGCCCTTGAAGTAACCGACCAGCCTTAGCGGGTGCTTGTTGTTGGCAGCGGACAAGCCAATGACCTTGGCTGCGTCCATGACCGAGCCACCGCCGAACGCCACAATCGCGTCGCAGCCCTCGGCGTTGAAGAGGGCAACGCCGTCTTCAATTTCGTCGATCGGGGCGTCAGGACTGATCTCATCGAAGACGACAAATTCGGTACCGCCGGCCGTAAGTGCCTGCGTCAGGGGCAGCATCAAGCCCAGTCTGACCATGGTGGCGTCGGTCACGATCAGAATCTTGCGATGACCAAAGTCATGGATGGCCTGACCCAGGCGCTCGCTGGCACCCGGTCCCACCATCATCGTCGGTTGTGGTATCGGGAGCAGCCGTGTGGCCAGACCTGCCAGGCGCATCACGCCCGACAGACCCACGTTGCGCGCGACGTCGGTCAGGGTATTGGCAGCCATGGAAACACTCCTTCTTGTTAAATGACAATTATTTGAGCCATTCGAGGTTCCCATGATGCATCCGGTAGAAGAATTCTATTAGTTGCATCACTCCAAATCACGCTCGCCATGAAGACAGTTGTCGGGATCAGCCTGGGTGCCAGTGACCAGGACTTCAAATTCAATACGCCCTTTCTGGGGCAACAGCTCGCCGTGCATCGCGTCGGCACCAATGGCAGCATTGCCAAGGCAGCCAGACGGCTCAAGACCTGGGAGTCCCGCGCCGACGTGATTGGCCTGGGTGTGATCAAGGATCACTACGAGGCTGGCGCGCACCGTTTTGTTGAAAAGGACAGCGCGCGCCTGCGGGCCCTGGTGTCCAGGGTGCCGGTCACGGTCGGCGCCAGGCTCGAGGAGATTTTGCAGGAGTGGGCGCTGCGGCACGCGCAGGCGCAACTGGGCAGCTACTTCAACAACGCGCGCGTGCTCTTTTTTTCGGGCTTGAAGAGCTACAAACTGGCCTTGGCGCTGTCAGAGCACACCGAAAACCTGATGTTCGCCGACCCGCTGTTGCAGCTTGGCGTGCCCAAACTGCTGACTTCCATGGAAGCGCTGCAGTTGTACGGGGCCGGTGCCCACTACGTCAAGGGCTGGACGCTGCCGGACGTCGTAGCCGATGGAACGCTCAAGGACTGGACCCGCTTTCTGTTGCGAAAGGCGATGCACAAGGCCAGCGTGATCGTCGCCACCCTGACGGAACTCGACGAGTTCGGACCCGAGGAACTGGCCGGCAAGACCATCATCACCTCCACCGCCAGCGAGCAGCGCATCGCCCAACTCAGGGAAAAGGGCGTTCATCTGGTGATCGACGGCTCGCCCGTCATCAAGAGCCGGGTCGTCGGGCCCTACCTGCTCGATGCCATGATTGCGGCCGCCACCGGCAAGGCACCTGAGGCGATCCAGGAAGACGATTACCTGGAAATCATTGGCGACGAGCAACTGGCACCGCGCATCATTTACCCGAGCGGCTTCAAGCGCGTGAATCGCTTCGCCTTCGTGATTCACCCCCTGTCGCAGGAGTATTTCAAGAAGGTCAAGCCGATTGAACTGCTGTCGCAGGTATCGCCCCCGCTGCTCATGAACACGCTCGAAAAGATCATGGCGTACGCGCCGCCTTTTGTCTATTCGCGCGTCAGTGGCATTCGTTCGCCTACCGGCGTCGAAGCCGAAGGCTGGCTGATTTCGGTGGGTGGCACGCCCCGGGAAATCATGCAGCACAGCCCCGAGTTCACCTACCGGCGCCTGCTTGATGCCGCTGCCATGGCGCGGCGTCTGGGCGCGCAGATCATGGGTCTGGGCGCCTTCACCAAGGTCGTGGGTGATGCTGGTGTGTCGGTTGCCCGACGCTCGCCACTGCCCATCACCACCGGCAACAGTTACAGCGCGTCGGGCGCGCTATGGGCGGCGCATGACGCCCTGCTGCGCATGCGCTTGCTGCCCGCACCGAAGGGCCGGGAACGTGTCAAGTTCAAGGCCATGGTGGTCGGCGCTACCGGGGCCATCGGTTCGGTCTGCGCACGCCTGATGGCCAAGGCGGCCGAGGAGGTGTATCTGGTCTCTCCGGAGACCGCCAAGCTGCTGGCCCTGAAGGAATCGATTCTGCGCGAGACGCCGGACGCCAGGCTGTTTCTGGCAGCGCGCGCCGACAAGGACATCGCCGCCATGGACATGATCGTCACGGCAACCTCGGGTGCTGGCAAGAAGGTGCTCGACATCATGCAGGTCAAGCCCGGTTGCGTCATCACGGATGTTGCACGCCCGCTCGATCTGCCGGCCCAGGAGGTCGCCAAGCGGCCTGATGTGCTGGTGATTGAGTCCGGTGAAATTCAGCTGCCGGGTGACGTGCACATGAAGAACATCGGCTTGCCCCCCGGTGTGGCCTATGCCTGCCTGGCCGAGACGATCGTGCTGGCGCTGGAAGGCCGTTTTGAGAACTTCACCGTGGGCCGCGCCATTGAATGGGAAAAGGTCCGCGAGATTTACCAGCTTGGACTCAAACACGGCATGAAGCTCGCCGCCATCTCAGGCGTGAACGGTCCCTTCAGCGACGAAGACATCGAAAGTGTGCGTGAGAAAGCGCTCGTCGCCCGGGCCGAACAGGCCGCGCTCGCGCGTCGGGGAGCCAAGCGCCCCAGGGCGAAGCGCCTGCAGAAGGCCTGAGCGGCGCGCAAGCCCAGCGGACGGCCTTCTGTGTTGAGGGCGTGTCGTTTTGACGCACAATCG
>JBAXOZ010000195.1:0-4709 GCA_037132975.1 Comamonadaceae bacterium | reverse complement strand
TGACCCATTTGCTCAACCTGCTGGCGGCCATCGCCCTGCTGGTCTGGGGCACGCAACTGGTGCGTACCGGCATCGTGCGGGTCTTTGGCGCGAGCCTGCGCAACATCCTGTCCAAGAGTGTCAACAACCGTCTGACGGCCATGGCATCGGGGGTGGGCGTCACGGCCCTGGTGCAGTCCAGTACGGCCACCGCGCTGATCGTGGCTTCCTTTGTCGGCCAGGGTTTGATGAGTCTGCCGTCGGCTCTGGCCGTGATGCTGGGGGCCGACATCGGCACCAGCCTGATGGCACTCGTTTTCTCGCGCGACCTGTCCTGGCTCTCTCCGCTGTTCATCTTCATTGGCGTGGTGCTTTTCATCGCCCGCCAGGCCACCACCGTGGGCCGCATCGGGCGCATTCTGATCGGTCTGGGGCTGATGCTGCTGGCGCTGCAACTGGTCACACAGTCAACCAATGTGCTGACCCAGGCGCCGGCCATCAAGGCCTTGCTCGGGTCCCTGAGCAGCGACCGGATGCTCGAAATCACCGTCGGTGCCGTGCTGTCGATCTTGAGCTACTCCAGCCTGGCGCTGGTACTGCTGACCGCCACCCTGGCCAGCACCGGCGTCGTGCCGATCGATGTCGCCCTGGGGCTGGTGCTGGGCGCCAATCTGGGCAGCGGCCTGCTGGCCGTCCTGACCACACTCAGCGCCAACGTGGAAACGCGCCAGGTGCCCATTGGCAACCTGGTATTCAAGATCATCGGTCTCATGGTCGTCGCCCCCTTCATCAGCGTATGGCTGGACAACGTGCGGCCCTGGGTCAGCGAGGTCGCCGCGCTGGTGGTGCTGTTCCACCTGACGTTCAACATCGTGGTGGGTCTGCTCTTCATCGGCTTGACGCAGGTCGTGGCGCGCCGCGTCGAGAAGTGGCTGCCCAAGCTGGAAAAGAGCACGGTGGCAGGCCGTCAACGTCATCTCGACCTCTCGGCGCTGGAGACACCGTCACTGGCCATTTCGTGCGCCGTGCGCGAAGCCATGCATCAGGCCGATGTCGTTGAAACCATGTTGCTGGGTGTCTACGGTGTGATCAAGAACAACGACCTACAACTGGCCCAAGCGCTGCAGAAGATGGACGATACCGTCGACGAGCTCTACTCTGACATCAAGTACTACCTGACCAAGATTTCACGCGAGGCGCTGAGCGAGGGCGAGGGCCACCGCTGGACCGACATCATCAGCTTCACCATCAACATGGAACAGATCGGTGACATCATCGAACGCGTGCTCGAAGACATCGAAAACAAGAAGATCAAACCGGGGCGTGAGTTCTCTGAGGCCGGCATGGCAGAGATCACCGACCTGCATGGCCGTCTGGTGGACAACCTGCGCCTGGGCATGAGCGTTTTTCTGGACGGCAATGTGCGCGATGCGCGCAAGCTGCTCGAAGAAAAAACCCGTTTTCGCGACCTCGAGCGTGAATACGCCGCCACGCACCTGGAACGCCTGGCCGTCAACACGCCACAGAGCATGGACACCAGTTCATTGCACATCGACCTGATCAGCGATTTGAAACGCATCAATTCGCATATCTGCTCGATCGCTTATCCGATCCTGGATTCAGCCGGCGTCCTGGCGCCAAACCGGCTGCGCGATCCGGTGGCACCGCATTCAGTCAAGCCGCACCCAGGGCGCATTCCAGAATCAAGGCCGCCTCGGTCGTGAATTCATCGCCTTGCAAGCGCTCGATCAAATCGGGCACTGCCAGCAAAGCAAACTGCGCCACTTCACCATCCTGATTGAGCGGCTGCACGCCGTCGGGCACGACGCAACGGTACCAGTCAACCCGTTCCACCACGTAGCCGGCGTCGGCGCCGTCGGAACTGGGCTTGCGCAACAACACTTCGCCACCGCGGCGCAGTTCGGTCAGAGAGTCCAGACGCAAACCAGCCTCTTCCCAGGTCTCGCGCGCCAGCGCCGACTGCAAGCTGTCCTGCGCCGACACCATGCCGCCCATCAAGGTGTCCCAGAGGCCCGGTTCGTTGGCCTTGTCCAGCGAGCGCTGTTGCACCCAGAAGCGGCCGTCGCTCGTGCATCCCACCAGATGCACGGCGCTTGTGGCAATGCCCAGTGG
The DNA here is from genome assembly GCA_037132975.1 of Comamonadaceae bacterium. GTDB lineage: Bacteria > Pseudomonadota > Gammaproteobacteria > Burkholderiales > Burkholderiaceae_C > Rhodoferax. The sequence continues at coordinate 2,597 of JBAXOZ010000195.1, read as the reverse complement.
CCGGCAGACGCCACGCTCCACACGGGCAATTCTCTGCCCCTGCGCATCGCACACTGCAAGTTGCTCGTCGCGCCAGTGCTGGCGCACCCGGCCCACGCCCAAGGCCCGAAGCGCATCGGCCAAGGTATGGAGTACCGGCGTGGCATCACCCAGCAAGCGCCAATGCGAACCGCCGCCGCTGTGCTCCAGCTCCAGCAATTCGCTGGCAAGGGACGCCTGATGGGAAATCAGGGGGTCGAAGAAGTCCGCCTCCACCGAGCCAATCACATGCTGCTGCCAGAGCAGCGGCAAGCGCGGTTTGAGCGGCGGCTGATTGGCACTGGCCAGCAGAGCCGCGCGCCACTGCGGATCAACGGTCCGACTCACAGGGTCAGAATGGTGCAACCGGTGGTCTTGCGCGCTTCCAGAGCGATGTGCGCCTGCTGCACGTCTTCGAGTTTGAAGCGCTGGTCGATGCGGATCTTGACCTTGCCGCTGCTCACCACGCTAAACAGATCGTCAGCCATGGCCTGCGTGGTCTCGCGCGTCGTGATGTGGCTGAACAGGGTCTGGCGCGTCACATAGATCGAGCCCTTCGGGCCCAGAATGCCAGGCGAAAACGGTGCTACCGGACCCGACGCGTTGCCAAAGCTGGCCATCAGGCCGAAGGGTGCCAGGCAATCCAGCGACTTGTCCCAGGTGTCCTGGCCGACCGAGTCGTACACCACCTTGACACCCTTGCCACCGGTAATTTCTTTCACGCGCGCCAGGAAATCCTCGCTCGCATAGTTGATGACAAAAGCCGCGCCATGCTCCTTGGCCAGCGCACACTTGGCGTCGGAACCGGCGGTGCCAATCAGTTGCAAGCCCATCGCACGCGCCCACTGGCAGGCAATCAGGCCCACACCACCGGCGGCAGCATGAAACAGCACAAAGTCCCCGGCCTGCAGACCGCCCTGCGGCAGCGTGCGCTTGAGCAGGTACTGCGCGGTCAGGCCCTTGAGCATCATGGCGGCACCGGTCTCGAATGAAATGACATCGGGCAGCTTGCAGACACACTTGGCCGGCATCACGCGCAGGTCGCAATAGCTGCCCGGTGGCTGGCTGGCATAGGCAGCGCGGTCGCCGACCTTCAAGTGCGTCACGCCAGCGCCGACTGCCTCCACCACACCGGCGGCTTCCATGCCGAGTTGCAGCGGCATGGGCATCTGGTACAAACCACTGCGCTGATAGACGTCGATGAAGTTCAGGCCGACCGCATGGTGCCGGATACGAATTTCTCCAGCGGCCGGCTCACCGACGGTCACCTGGACCAGTTTGAGTTGTTCGGGGCCGCCGTGTTGGTCAATACGAATGGCGCGGGAAGTCAGTGAGCTCATGGCCGGAATCCTTGTTGGTGAAATTGCCTCTATCGTGCCACGAAATGGCGCAAAAAGCTGTCGCAAGGTCATCAGGGAAATCACCCTTGTCTTGTTACAGTCCTGCCATGCACCCCAGACTGACCCCCACCGCCGCCCTGCTGCTGACCATACCGCCGCTGATGTGGGCCGGCAACGCCGTGGTGGGCCGCATGGTGACCACGCTGGTGTCACCCATGACGCTGAACTTTCTGCGCTGGTTGCTGTGCTTTGGCATGCTGCTGCCGCTGGCCGGCGCCGTCCTGCGCCCGCACAGCGCGCTGTGGCCGCACTGGCGCCGTTTCTCGCTGCTGGCCCTGCTCAGCGTGGGCAGCTACAACGCCCTGTTGTACCTGGCACTGAACACTTCAACGCCGCTGAACGTGACGCTGGTCGGCTCCAGCGCGCCGGTCTGGATGCTGCTGATCGGGCGCCTGTTCTTCCAGGTGCAGGTGTCAAAGCGACAGACGCTGGGGGCACTGCTCTCGGTGGCGGGTGTGCTGCTGGTGATTTGCCGTGGCGAGCCTGAAGCCCTGCTGCAGGTGCGCCTGGTCACGGGCGATCTCTATGTGCTGCTAGCGGGTGCTGGCTGGGCCTACTACAGCTGGATGCTGGCACGCCCCACGGTGGAGCCGCCAGCGATACGCGCCGACTGGTCGGCCTTCCTGTTGGCGCAAGTGGCGTTCGGCCTGCTCTGGTCAGGACTCTTCGCAGGCGCGGAGTGGACGATCGGCATGGGCCATGCCCAGTGGGGTTGGCCACTGGCGGCGACGCTGCTCTTTGTCGCTGTCGGCCCGGCGCTGATTGCGTTTCGGGCCTGGGGCGCCGGTGTGGCACGCGCCGGTCCAGCGGTCGCAGGCTTTTTTTCCAACCTGACACCGCTCTTTACCGCCCTGCTCTCCAGCGCCTTCCTGGGCGAAGTGCCGCACCTCTATCACGTACTCGCCTTCGCCCTGATCATGGGCGGCATCGTGGTGTCTTCACGACGCCAACGTTGACAGAACCTCTTGGTGCTACGTTGTCACGCCGGACTCGGTAGCTGTCGTCCCGGGACATCGGGACTTGTCATCCCGGACCCGGTAGCCGTCATCCCGGACCTGATCCGGGATCCAGTGCCACGCCACCACTGGATTGCGGGTCAAGCCCGCAATGACAACCCTAATGCGCAATAACAACCCTACTGTGCTTGAAAGCCGCTGGCCTTGATGATGCGGGCCCAGG
>JBAXOZ010000194.1:0-4721 GCA_037132975.1 Comamonadaceae bacterium | reverse complement strand
ATCCATGCAGGCACAAAGTCATGGATCGCCACGGCCTGGCGGCCTCGCGATGACGAGAGGCGGGCTTGCGATGACGCAAGAGTTGGCTTGCGATGACGCAAGGGTTGGCTTGCCACGGCACCAGCGGCAAAACTTTGCCGCTTTGGCCAAAAACCCTGCTGCAACGGGGTCTGCGCAGCGTTCAAAACGGCAAAAACGGCGTGGCACGCAATTTGCGGTAAGCCATCCGAGGCTCCCATTTTGAGAGCCGGGTGTCGACAAACCGGCATGGGCGCAAACGCAATGAGGTTGGAAACATGAACTTGATTGACCAGACATTTGGCGTGCACGAGCAGGCACTGGGTTTGCGCAGCCAACGCATGGAAGTGCTGGCCCGCAATATCGCCAATGCCGACACGCCGCACTTCAAAGCGCAGGACATTGACTTCAAGAAGGTGCTTGCCAACGCGCAGGAATCGGCTTTGCAAACCACCCATGACACCCACCTGCCCACCGATCAAAACGCGCACGGCAACGGCCTGCAGTACCGGGTTCCGTTCAACGTGGCGTTTGACGGCAACACGGTGGAACTGGCCGTGGAGCAAGCCAAGTACGGGCAGTCCGCAGCCGACTACCAGGCCACCATGAGCATTCTTGAAAACCGCATCAGCGGTATTCGTAAAGCCTTGCGCGGAGATTAATATGCCACTTGACAATATTTTTGGCATTGCAGGTTCTGCGCTCAACGCGCAAACCACCCGCATGAATGCCACTGCATCCAACCTGGCCAACGCGGGCTCGGTCTCGGGCGCTGAGCAAACAGCTTTTCGTGGCAAGCGTGTCGTCTTCAAAACCATTCTGGAAGCCCAGATGGGCGCACAGAAGGCAGACAACAAGGGCGGCGTCAGGATCGAGTCCCTGGTAGACGACCCGGCACCCATTGCGCGCATGTCTGACCCCGGCAACCCGGCCGCTGACAAGGACGGCTATGTGTACCTGTCCAACGTCAACGAAATGACCGAAATGGTCGAAATGATGGCCGCAGCGCGCTCGTACCAGAACAACGTCGAAGTCATCAACACCGCGCGCCAACTGATGATGCGCACGCTCGACATCATCAAGAGCTAGTGGCCTGAGAAGGAATTGCTATGACCAACCTGAACCTGCTTTCATCCAATAACATGACCAGCGCCAATACGTCCTGGGCGGCGGCTGTGCCATCAAGCATCAAGACCACCGCGAGCGCAGCCGAGGCTGCCCTGACTGCGAAAACCGGGACTGCTTCGGGGATGGGCCAGAAAGACTTTCTGACCTTGTTCACTACCCAACTGAACAACCAGGACCCGCTCGACCCGGTCAAGAACGAAGCGTTTGTGGCGCAGTTGGCCCAGTTCTCGCAGTTGGAAGCCACAACCAATATGTCGCAGACGCTGACCGACTTTGTGACCAGCATGCAGGGCGAGCGCATGATGAGCAGCGCCAATCTGATTGGCAAAACCGTTGCGGTGCCCGATGGCCCGGTCATTCTTTCTGGAGGCAATCCGGTCAATGGAGTGGTCAATCTGCCCAACGGTGCCGATGGAGTGAAGTTTGATGTTTACAACTCCAAGGGCTCACTGGTTCGCAGCCAGATCATGGGTGCGCAAACCGTGGGCGACATGACTTGGACCTGGGACGGCAAGGACGACGCTGGCAACACGGCTGCCGACGGTACTTACTCCTTCAAGGCAACTGCTGTCAGCCAAGGTAAAACCACCAACCCTTCTGTCAGCACCATGGCCTACGTTACCAGCGTCAGCCAAGACTCTACCCAGAGCATCTTGCTGCAAGTTCAAGGCGGCAAGACCGTCAAGTTGGCCGATGTCAAGAGCATTGGCTACTAAACCCCTCAACCCGATCACTTACCCCAGGAGCCCTGAACCATGTCTTTCTATACCTCCCTGACCGGACTGAACGCCGCCACCGCCATGCTGGGCGTGACCAGCAATAACATTGCCAACGTGGGCACCACCGGCTTCAAGCGCTCGCGCGCGGACTTTGGCGATATCTTTGCCACCTCGCCACTGCAAAAAGCTTCCAGTACGGTGGGTCAGGGCGTCTCGCTCAAGCAGGTGAGCCAGGAGTTTGGCCAGGGCAATATCTCGTTCTCGGCCAACGCGCTTGATCTGGCAGTTACGGGTGACGGCTTCTTCCCAATGCGCTCGGCCGATGGATTGCAGGACATCTTTACCCGCAATGGATCGTTCATGCTCAATGAGCAGTTCAATGTGGTCAACTCAGCCGGCGAGCGCTTGATGGCTTCCACGGTTGACAGTACCGGCAGCGCCAACGTCAACGAGCGCGTGGTGCTGACCATCCCGCAAAAGACCTCGGGTGAAGCCAAGCAGACCTCGCAGGTGCAACTGGGCCTGAACTTTCCGGCCGATGCCAGTGTGATCACCGAAGCTTTCAGCCGCACCAACCCGGCCACCTACAACAAGAGCACCGCCTTCACCGTGTACGACGCCGGGGGCAATGGCTACCTGGCCACCATCTATTACGTCAAGTCGCAAAATGCCAACCAGGCCAGCCCTTACAACAAGTGGCAGACCCATGTGTTTATCGGCTCCGATGAAGTGACTTCGTCCTTGCAACAGGCAACCGATAAAAATGGCGCGTTGGAGTACGTCAATCAGTACGGTGTCATCCAACCCTACAGCGCGGTGAAGGACCAATTGACGACCGCGAAAACACAGATGTTTTCACTCAATCAGTTGACCGATACGCGCACGTCAGTTCCCGCTTCCGTCAGTGGCGTGGCGGTTCCGGCTACCGCTTACGACTGGGCAAACGGAGTCAATTTCAGCACGCTTAGCGCGAACGACAAAACAAATTTGTTCAGCATGTTCAAGATTGACGTCGACAACAGCAAGGACCCGGTCACTGTTGATCTGAGCTATTTGGCATCGTCGAGCACACCCTTGACAGGATCAGAGGTTGCAGCGGAGGTGACCAATCTGTTGAACAAGAAGTTTGGCGATGAAAACTACTTTGATCTTTCAAACCCTGCCAATTGCAAATTCGTTTTAACAGACAGTGGTGTCACTACTACCACAGGCTCCGGGTCCAGTGCCACGACAACCCCAACACCGATCGATATTTCTTTGACCGCCTCACCAACCAATGGTTTGCCGACCGATATGTCCAAAGTGACGATAGCCCAAATGCAATCAGCTATTCAATTACAACTGGATGCGTTCAATAAAAACAACAGTACAAAACTCACGGTTCGCTACGACTACGCAGCACAAGGTTTCAAGTTTGTCGATAACGCCAATACCTCCAACACCATCACGATCGCAGGAGGCTCGTCGAAAAACGACTTGTTTGGCTTGACAACAACTTCAGTGAAACTCGATGACTATGGTGGCTACGCGGCCAAGGTCACGCCCAATACCACGATCCCGGTACGTCTGGCCAGCGAGCAACGTACCGGCATGTCGATGGTCTATGACTCGGTCAACGGTGTTTTCAAATTGCAGTCGGGCACCACCGGGGATACCGCCAGCATCGCCGTTACCGGCATCGACCCAGCAACGAATCCACTTGCTACTTCCATGTTCGGTTTGTCAAATCAGACAGTTTCGCCCTCGTCGGTGGCACTGCGCGGTGTAGTATCAACGCCCGCTGTTGCCTATGGCACAACACCGACCGTCAACGTCAACAACAACTTTGCCGTGGACGCCACCAACAACACCTTCGTCGTGACGGTCGACGGTGTCAAGGGCACGGTCACCATCCCGATTCGCGCCGACTATTCGCTGGCAACTTTTGAGACCGAACTGCAGAACGGTATCAACGCACTCGCCTCCAACAACGGCACGGGCACCCCCACTACCGTTAACGGCGTCAAGGTAGCCTATGACGCGACCAATAGCCGCTTTACCTTTACCACCGGCACAGCGTCTTCCAACTCGTTTATCACCGTGTCAGGCAGCGGTACCTGGGGCCTGGACCAAACCACAGCGGGTCGGGGCACTACATCGACCTGGATCAAACCGACGCAGCACGTTGACATTGTGAGCGGTTCGCCGCAAGCCAAGTACATTGACAGCAATGGCAAAGAGACCACCAGCAGCGACGGGTTCACCACGCTGCCCGAGTGGTCGCCGATTTATCTGGACAAAGGTGAATTGACTTTTGACACCGGCGGCAAATTGGTGTCGCCCTTGGCCGGTACGCAGTTGGATACGGTCTTTCTGGCAGGCGGCAAGGGCGCATTGACGATCAACGTGAACTACTCGGCCTCCACCCAATACACCTCGCCCTTCGCGGTGCTCTCGCAGTCGCAGGACGGCGCGCCTGAAGGTGATCTGGTGGGCGTTACCATCGGCAACGACGGTTTGGTCAGCGCCAGTTTTTCCAATGGTACGCAACAGTCGCTGGCCAAAATTCTGCTTACCAACTTCTCCAGCCCGACCGGCTTGCGTCAGATTGGTGACTCCAGCTTTCTGGCTTCAGCTGCTTCGGGCTCGCCAATTCTGGGTACTGCCGGTAGCGCTGGCTTCGGCACCCTGCGTGCTGGTGCTACCGAGCGTGCCAATGTGGACTTGACGCAGGAACTGGTGGACCTGATTACCGCCCAGCGTAACTTCCAGGCCAATGCCAAGGCGATTGAGACCAGTACCACCATGACCTCGGCCATTATTAACATGCGTGCGGGCTGATCCGCCTAACACCAGGACACTGACATGGACCGCCTA
>JBAXOZ010000193.1:0-4741 GCA_037132975.1 Comamonadaceae bacterium | reverse complement strand
CCCACTCCAGCACCGTCCCCCGTACCTGTCGTGCCGGTTGAGCCGGTTATACCCACGCCAGCGCCAGCGCCAGTGCTGCCGCCTGTGGTTACCCAGTTGTCTTGGGCACGTTTGCTCGCCGCCGCCGATGGTGACACGTTGAGTACCACCTTCACACAGGCTATCCAAAGCGGCCGGCAATCCGTCACTGGAAATGGGGCCTTTACCCTGTACCGTGAAGGTGCTGCAAATGCCTTGCTGGCCAGCGCCGACACTTCGGCCAATTTTCGCCTCGTGGGCGGTACGGCCAGCTTGGTCTGGTCCGATCGCGGCAGTCCAGTGATTGACCCTGTTCGGGTTGACAATGGCACGCTCAGCGTCGATTTTTCCCGTGCCACCTACACTACCCAGATCAACGTCTCCAGTGCGCTCTTGGGCACCGACAACGTGGCATCCAACGGTGTGATCACACCTACCGGCATGATGCAATCGGTCGGAGGAAACTCTGGCTCGGCCGGTGCGCTCAGTCTCGACGGCAAGGAAGCAGGCTACTTTTTTGTAAAAACGGTGGCCGCCGGGGGCTTGAGCGGCATCACCTTGTGGGGGCGGTGATTGTTGTCGCGTTTTTCGGGGTGGTTGGGCCGCTGGGGCGTACTTGCACCTAGTCTGGTACTGGCGGCGCTAATCACCCTTGTGCTGCACCTGGCAGCCGGGCCTGCGCTGCTGCGCTTTGAGGAACGCTCGGGCGATCTGGCTTGGCGCTTGGGCGCACAGCGCCAGGACGAACGCCGTCTCATTGTGGTTGACATTGACGAGCGCAGCCTGCGCGAAGTCGGCCCCTGGCCGTGGCCGCGTGCGGTGCAGGCCGAACTGGTGCAGCGGCTTGCAGCAGCGGGCGTGCATCAGCAAATTTTTGACATCGTATTTGCCGACCCCAAACCCGACGACTTGGCCTTGACCCAGGCCCTGCAGCGGCACGCCGCAGTGCTGGCCCAGGTATTTGCGCTAGAGCAAGGTGGCCAACCTTCGGTGGGGCAACTCGCTGGTGCGCTCGATTGGGCCTCGTGCCCGGCACCGTTTGGTTCGGCAGCGGGTTATCTGGGCAATGCAGCCGATCTGGGCGTACGCGACGCTGGGCACATCACGCCGCGTGTGGCCAGCGATGGCTTTGTGCGCCACCAACCCGCCGTCATCTGCTACCAAGGCAAATCTTATCCGGCGCTGGCCATTGCCGCACTAATGCGCGGATCGGGCGAGCGCAGTCTGGTGTTTGAGCGTGGTGCCAACTGGCTGGATGCGCCTTGGAAGCTACTGGCCCCCGGGATTGCCTCAGGCGCCATTCCCCTGGACGAGCGCGGTGACCTGCGGGTGTCGTGGCGGCTGCACCCCGACAGCTTTATCAGCCTGTCGGCCGCAGATGTGTTGGCCGGGCGCGTGCCATCGCACCTGCTCCACCAGGCGTGGGTGTTGGTGGGCAGCAGCGCCTTCGGCCTGAACGATTCGGTTGCCACCCCCTTTGCCGGCGCCGCCGCCGGGTTGCAAGTGCATGCCCAGATCATCACCGCGCTGATTGACGCGCGCACCCCTTACACGCCAGCGGGTGCGCCCCTGGCGCAGGCCCTGGCAGGTGCGTTTGCGCTTGTATTGCTGGTTCTGTTGCGCAAGCGTCAGCGCTTTCCGGTGGTTTTGCTGCCCGTGGCGGCGGCTGCACTCAGTGCCTTGCTGTGGGTCGGCCATGCGGTGGCGCTGGTGCAAGCTGCTCTTTGGCTGGGCTGGGTGGCACCGGCCGTGTTTGTGCTGACCACCGGCTTGGTGATGGGCACACTCGAGCACGCCAAGAGCCGCCTTGACCGTGACCGCCTGTACAGTCACCTGTCAAGCTACCTGCCCGCGCCAGTGGCGGCGGCGCTGGCCTTGCAAGGGCCATCGAGCGCCATCAAGGCCAGCACCAACATGGTGTCGGTGTTGTTTGCCGACATCCGCAACTTCTCGGCCTACTGCGAGGCGCGTCCACCCGAAGAGTCGGCCGCCGTGCTGCATGCCTTCTTTTCGGTGGCCACCCGTGTGGTAGAGGCACACGGTGGCGTGATTGAAGCCTTTCAGGGCGACGCCGTGCTGGCCGTCTGGAATGGCGAGCCCGCGCCGGGCGAAGCGCCCGACGCCAGCGCAAGCGGCAGCCGCCATGCCCAGCGCGCGTTGCAAGCGGCAGTGGAGTTGCAAGCCGCCATGCAAGGCGTGCTACCCGACCCCGCGCCTGATGGTCTGGAGCCACTCTCGCTGGGCATTGGCGCCGAAACAGGCCCTGCCATGGCGGGCTCGTTTGGGCTGGCTAGCCGGCGCACGCACATGGTGATGGGCCGCACCGTCACCATTGCCAGCCGTTTGGTGGAAATGACCGCCGAACTGGCCCACCCCATTTTGGTGGGCGAAGGCCTGGCCGGCCAGGTGGGTGCCGCCGGGCTGGAGTCCATGGGCACCTTCTTATTGGATGGCATGCGTGTTCCGCACCATATTTACGCCTATCCGCTCTTGGTTGTACCGCGTCTTGGCTAGCTATCGTGTTGAGCCTGTAGCCGCACCGCCCAAGGGTGCAACGCGGCGCAATGCCTTTGCGGCGGCAACGCTGCTGGGCTTGGCCCTGTCGTGCACGCACGCGGCCACTGGTGCATCTTGTGCCCCGCTGCTGGAGCAAGTGGGGCGCAACCCCGCCAATGCGCTGGAGCAACTGTTACAAGCCGTGCCTACATGCCAGCGCGACCCCGTGTTTTTGGCCGAGCTGGGCCAGCGCCTCAACCAGCAGGGGCGCTACCTGGAAGCGGCCGACCACCTGGAGCGCGCCCTCATGCTTGAGCCGGCGCTAAAAGATGCGCAGCTGAGCTACGCCATTGCGCTGGCGGGTAGCGGCGATACGCCCTCAGCCACCGCACTGCTGCAAGACCTGCTCAATAACCCGGACCTACCCGCCACCCTGCGCGCACCACTGGAGCGGCAATTAGCCGCCCTTGCGCGCACTACCAACACCGAACCAACCGGCTGGCGCACGCGGTTTTCGGTGGCCACTCGCGTGGGCTACGACAGCAACCTGCTGGGCTCGCCCAACCTGGAAAGCCTGACCCTCACCCTGCCTGGCCAAAACCTGGTGCTGCCGCTTGACCCCAGCTATTTGGCCCAGGGCGGTGGTTATGCCAGGGTGGATGCACTTGCAAACCTGCAGCGCCACAGCGCCGATGGTGTGCATTGGGAACTGGAAGCCAGCCTGCGCAGCCGTGCCAGCCCGGCGCTGCCGCAGGCGGGGTCCACCCAGACTGATGTGGTGCTGGAGCGCAGCCACATGAGCGCGCAGGCAGGCGCTAGCAGTGGGCAGGGCACAAACCCGGCTGCGTCTGGAAGCTATTACGGCCTAAGCCTTTCGGACTTGCAAGCCCAATCGGGCTTGCGCTACCAGGCATGGGGTGTGGTGGGCGGCTGGGCCGGGCAATGGAATTGGTCGGATACGGCCAAGTGCAGCGCCCGAGCGGGCCTGGAGTGGCAAGACCGGAGCTATCCGAACAACCCACTGTTGTCAGGGCGCTACAAGGGTTTGTCCTTACTTTGGGCCTGTGAGCACAGCCAAAGCGGCCAATGGCAGGTCGGCATAAAAACTGGCAGCGACGAAGCCCAAGACACCGCCCGTGCAGGGGGCAACCAGGCCCAATCCAGCATACGCCTTGCGGGCATTCTCCCGCTTGCCAGCATAGCGCCAGAAGGCACCCAGGCGTTGCCCAGCCTGCGTCACGCACGCGTGCTAGCCGACCTTGAATACAGCCAGCAAAGCGACGCAAGTGGCTACAGCCCCTTGCTGGAGAGTGGCATGGTACGCAGCGCAGAGCGCCGCGCCGCGCGGCTGGAATACCAACACCCCCTGGGCAGCAAAGCCGAATGGGTGATAGGGCTGGATTGGGCGGCACAAGCCAGCAGTCTGGCGCTGTTTGCGCAAGACAGCCGTGGTGCCTATACCGGCGTGCGCCTAGCCTGGTAAGCGCGCTTTTCTTGCTAAACGTGTGATCCCCGTCACTTGCCCACTAGTTGTTTGGCCACTACAGTTGCGGCTAAGTTTGCCAAAAGCCTGTTACCGAATCGTAGAAAAAATTGTGAGGCTCGTGTAATAATGCAACGGCAAACCTCTTATGGGTGGGCTCGGTCGCGTGCAATCTTCACGATGGTGGCAGGCTGATGAGCGAAATTTTTAGGTAGTTTTCATTTTTTTTAAGGAAGTCCAAATGGCATCTCAAATTACCGGCGCAACCGAAATCGCGGTTCACACGTATCAAGCTCTGTATGGCCAAGCTGCCAGCAACGCGCTGCTCAACAGCTACGTGGCCCAAATCGGCTCTAGCGATGGTTATGCATGGGCCAACTCGTTGGCAGCGGGCTTTGTCGCAACCAGCAACTCCGACTTTGCAACCCTGCTACTCACCAACCTAGGCATCACTGCCAGCACGATTACGGCTTCTGCATCGTTCCCCACGCCGGCTGCCACCTACACGGCCCTGCAAGCTGCGCTGACGGAATACCTCAGAGCAAATGGCGTTGCTAGCCGTGGCACTGTGGCTGTGCAAATGGCCGAGCAGTTCTCCAACATGGAAGGTGAAACCACCTGGGGCACCTATGGCGCCGCCGCTACGGCCTTCAATGCCCAGTCGCTGGCCAATTTCACGTACAGCTCCAACACCGCCAATACCGTTTCGGCCGCAGTGTCTACGGCTACAGGCCAGACTTACAC
>JBAXOZ010000192.1:0-4758 GCA_037132975.1 Comamonadaceae bacterium | reverse complement strand
AATAGCGGATTTTCGGGTCAAGCCAGGCGTAGGCCAGATCCACCAGCAGGTTCAGCGCCACGGTCAGGACCGTGATCAGGACCACCAGACCCAGCACCAGCGTGTAGTCGCGGTTGCCGGCGCCGTTGACGATCAGCTTGCCCAGGCCCGGCAGGGAAAAGACGGTTTCCGTCACCAGCGCCGAGGTGATGGAGGAAATGGCCAGCGGACCCAGCAGGGATACCACCGGCAGCAGCGCCGGTTTGAGGGCGTGACGCAGCACCACGACATGGGTTGGCAGACCCTTGGCACGCGCCGTGCGGATGAAGTTGCTGTGCAGTACTTCGATCAGGCTGCCGCGCATCACGCGGCCGATGGTGGAGACGTTGATGAAGGTCAGCAGCGCCATCGGCAGCACCATGAAGCGCGGCTCGAAATTGTTCCAGCCACCCGCCGGCAGCCACTGCAGGCCGATGGCAAAGACGATGATCAGCACCGGGCCGATGACAAAACTCGGTACTGCGCTGCCGATGTTGCCCAGCAGCATGACCAGGTAATCAACGATGCTGTTTTGCCGTAGCGCGGCAAAGATGCCCAGAGTCACACCCAGAACGAGCGCGAGCAACAGCGAGCCACCACCGATGATGGCCGACACCGGCAGCGCGCTGGCGACCAGATCGTTGACCGACCAGTCGGCATAGCGGAAGGACGCGCCGAGGTCGCCCTGCAACACGCTTTTCAGGTACAGCAGGTACTGCTGCCAGAGCGGCAGGTCCAGATGGTATTTGGCCTGCAGATTGGCCAGCACGGCGGCTGATACCTTGCGCTCGCTATCGAACGGTCCACCCGGTGTTGCGTGCAGCAGCAGGTAGCACACGGTGATGACCACCAGCATGGTCGGGATCGCCGCCAGCAGACGGCGCAGGGTGTAGGACCACATCGCTCAGGTCTTAGTGCTTGATGATGTAGAGGTCTTTGGAGCGGAAACGGTCCTGGGCGTTCTTCAGCGAGTAGCCGCCAACATAAGACTTCACCAGACGCGGCAGCGAGTACTGCAGCAGCGGGATGATGGGGTAGTCTTCCATGATCATTTTGGAGGCTTGGGTCAGCAGCGTGCGGCGCTTGGCGGCATCGGTGCTGTTGGAGCCCTGGATGATCAGTTCTTCGGCCTGGCGATTGCAGTTGAAGTTGTTGTTCTGATCGGAGTCGCAGCGGATCAGCGCCAGAAAGGTGGTGGCGTCGTTGTAGTCAGCCAGCCAGCCGTTGCGTGCCATCTGGAAAGTGCCGTCATGGCGCTTCTTCAGCAGCACCTTGAATTCCATGCTTTCGGTTTCGATGTTCAGACCGAGCTTGGTCTTCCATTCGGACGCGGCAAAGACAGCCATCTTCTTGTGGTATTCGCTGGTGTTGTAGGAAAACGAGAATTTGCTGCCCGGCTTGACGCCAGCCTGCAGCAGCAGGCTCTTCGCCTCGGCCACGCGTTTTTCCATGGGCCAGGTCGCCCACTCGTAGGGTGTCACATCGGCGCCGTTGGTTCCTGCCACCATCACGCTGTAGGCTGGGGCCTGACCGTCCGCCGTCACGCGTTGCGCCAGAATGTCGCGGTCTATCACCATCGACAAGGCCTTGCGTACCCGCACATCCTTGAACGCTGCGTCCTGTGTCTGGTAGGAGTAATAACGCAGGCCAATCATGGGTGCGTTGCGAATTTCCTTGGGGTACTGTGTTTTGTACTTGTCGTAGGTGCCGGGAGGCAACTGGTAAACCCATTCGTTCTCGCCCGATTCATAAAGCTTGACATCGGCATAACCGTCTTCCACCGGCAGGTAGGTCACGCGCGTCAGCTGCACATTGGCGGCGTCCCAGTATTGCGGATTCTTTTCAATGACGACGCGGTTGTTGACCTGCCACTCCTTCAACAGGTAGGCGCCGTTGGAGACCAGGTTGCCGGGTTTGGTCCAGTCCTTGCCGTGCTTCTCCAGCGCCGCGCGGTGCACCGGGCCGAGGTTGGTGTTGCTCATCAGTTCAGGCAGAAAGGTCACCGGAAAGGCGGTTTTGACTTCGAGCGTATTCTTGTCGATGGCCTTCACGCCAATCTCGGATGGCGGCTTGCTGCCCTTGACAACGCTCAGGCCGTTTTGCAGGAAGATGCCGAAGGTCGCGGCGTAGGTGGACGCCGTCTTGGGATCGACAAAGCGGCGGATGCCAAAGACAAAGTCATCGGCAGTCACCGGGTCGCCGTTGGACCACTTGGCGTTTTTGCGCAGCTTGAAGACCCAGGTGGTGGCATCTGTCTGCTTCCAGCTCTCAGCCACACCCGGCACGGTTTTGCCGTCAGCATCGTTGCCGGTCAAGCCTTCGAACAGGTCGCGTGTCAGGTTGTTGGCACCTACCGATTCAGCCAGCGCCGGATCCAGCGTTTCCGGCTCCGAGCCATTGTTGCGAATCAGGGTCTGTGTGGCGTGCAGTGGTACGCCGGGGGGAATCGTTGCGGCCGCGCTGCTCAGGGCAAAGGCGCTGGCCAGCAGCAGGGTTGCCGCACTGTGTTGGACGATGTGCATCATGGCTTCTTTCATCAATGTTTGATTATTTCAAACTCGTCATTGCGAGCACACTTGTCGTCATTGCGAGCGTAGCGAAGCAATCCATGTCTTCCGTCTTCCAGCATGGATTGCCACGTCGCTTCGCTCCTCGCAATGACGAAAAAGGGTGCTCGCAATGACGAAAAATGCTTGCGTGATTATCGTGCGTCTCACTTTGGCAACTTGCTGGTATCAATGTCCACATAGCGCCAGAAGCCCCGGGACGTTGGATGGCGCCGATAGCCGATCAGCCAGGGCTGGATCATGTCGGTGCGGATGCGGTGCGTGGAAAATTTGTAGGGCATGTAGGCGACCATGATCTTGACCAGGTGCTGCATGATGGCGAGGCGCTCCGGGCCATCAGGCATCAACTGTTGCTTCCTGTACAGATTGTCAAATTCGGTATTCTCAAATCGGGACAGATTGCCTTCGCCCTTGCTCGGTCCATAGGCCAGGCCGAGAGCGCCAGCGCCGTCCGGGCTGGACGCGCCGTAACCCAGACCCCACAGCATCAGCTTGCCGGCGCGCGCCGCTTTCAGGTGTTCCGGCCACTTGCCGGTCTTGAACTCGATCTTGATGCCGATCGTGTCCATGTTTTTCTTCCAGATCTGGTTGAGCTCGCGCGAGGCGGCGTCGGGCTGTGTCGAGTATTGCAGCACCAATGGCTTGCCGTCAGGCAGGTCACGCCAACCGTCGCCGTTCTTGTCCACATAGCCGTACATGTCAAGCAGGGCAGCGGCGCGAGCCCGATTGAACTCGCTCATTTCTGTCTTGAACTTGGGGTCGTAGCCGTAGGTGGTGGGTTGCATTGGTCCTTGCGCAGGGATCGCCTGGTTGCGTCGCGGCAGGCGGATTTCCTCTTCGGTGTTGTAGGCCAGCGCGATGGCGCGGCGCAGTGCGACCTTCTCGGGTGTGTAGCCGCCCACCGTGGTGTCTTCCATGTTGAAGTAGGTCACCGTGACGTCGGGCGCAGCGACTCGCTCCATCGTGATGCCACGCTTGGCCAGATTCGGCGCGACCCGGTTGTTCGGGATCGCCTGGTAAGAAAAAGCGGCGGGCAGGTACATCAGAAAATCGTGATCATTGCTCAGGAAGGACAGCCAGCGTGGCTGGATTTCCTCGATGATCGAGATCTCGACACGGTCCACCAGCGGGATCCGCTTGCCTTTGAGTCGTTGATAAATTTCCTGCGAACGGGCATCGTCGGCCGGCGGTTCGGCTTCCCAATACGCCTCACGGAAATTGGGGTTGCGCACAAACGTCATCTTGGAGGAGCGAACCCACTGGTCGAGCTTGAAGGGGCCGGTGCCAACCGGATGCTCCATGATCTTGTCGCCGTACTTTTCCACCACTTCGCGTGCCACGGCACCGACGATGCTGGAGTCGGCCAGCGCGTAGATGAAGCGGGGACGCGGCTCCTGCATCTTGAACTGGATGGTGTAGCGGTCCAGTGCGCGTATGCCTTCGACTTCTTTTTCGTAATTGAAACTGGCGCCGGGCTTTTCTGCATCGCGCCGCAATTCTTCCAGGCCCAGCAGTTTTTCTTCTTCCAGATCGCTGTAGTGCTGGCTCTTGGTCTTGGGGTCAAAAATGCGCTTGTAGCTGTAGACGAAGTCATAGGCAGTGAGTTCACGCCTCTTGCCGCCAAAAGCCGGGTCGTCGGCGAAGTAGATGCCGGGTTTGACCTTGATGGTGTAGGTTCGGAAGTCATCTGTGATGAGCGGCATGCCTAGCGCCACGTTAGGGATCACCTTGGCGGGACGCGCCAGGTAGTCGTAGCTGTAGAGCGCATCGAAAATGTTTTCAGTGGCGATGCGCGAATAAGCGTCCGAGAGCTGGGCCGGGTCGAAGCCGGTCTCGGCGACTTCAAAAGCGTAGCGCAACACCTTTTCCGCTGGTTTTGTCTGAGCCGGCGCACTGCCGATGCCCAGCAGAAGCAGGCAGGTCAGGCAAAAATAGCGGGAGAATTGGAATTTCATGGTCATAAACACCCGTGCTGATCGGTACGGGTGCAAGCATAATCGCAGCGGTCAGTATATTCACGCCATTGTCCCGAAAAGTCTCACAATATGTTTTCCTACATCCTGCGACGCATCTGGCAGATGATCCCCACGCTGCTGGGGGTGATTCTGCTGATCTTCTTCCTGTTCAAGTTCTTTGGCGGCGATCCGGTCGAAATCATGGCCGGTCTGAAAGC
>JBAXOZ010000191.1:0-4796 GCA_037132975.1 Comamonadaceae bacterium | reverse complement strand
TATCATCACTGCCTGCACAAAGGACACGCCATGATCGACCTCTACTACTGGCCCACGCCCAACGGCTGGAAAATCTCCATCATGCTGGAGGAATGCGGCCTGCCCTACCGGACGCTGCCGGTCAACATCGGCAAGGGCGAGCAGTTTGCGCCGGCCTTTCTGGCCATCAGCCCGAACAACCGGATGCCGGCCATGGTTGACCATCAACCGGCTGACGCTGGCGCGCCGATTTCGGTCTTCGAGAGCGGCGCCATTCTGATTTACCTGGCGGAGAAGACGGGCCGCTTCATGCCGCGCGATGTCCGGGGTCGCAACCAGGTGATGCAGTGGCTGATGTGGCAGATGGGCGGCCTGGGCCCGATGGCCGGTCAGAACGGTCACTTTCTGCTCTATGCGCCAGAGAAGGTGCCCTACGCGATCGACCGCTATGGCAAGGAAGTCAACCGCCTCTACGGCGTCCTCAATACACAGCTTGGCAAGACCGGAGCCTTTGTGGCAGGCGACGAGTATTCGATTGCCGACATGGCGATCTTTCCCTGGATACGCACCCACACAGCGCAGCAGGTGGCGCTGGCCGACTTCCCGCAGGTGGAACGTTGGTACAACACCCTCATGGAACGCCCGGCCGTGCGGCGCGGCATTGAACTGCTCAAGGATTTGCGCGCGGCCAGTCTGAGCGAGGAAGCGCGCAAGGCGCTGTTTGGTCAGACCGCGCAAAGCGTGCGCGCGGGCGATCACAAACTGGTTTGAGAACACACGGCCATGATTGAATTCTTCTTTGACTGCTCCAGCCCCTGGACTTATCTGGCGTTTCACAACATTCAGCCACTGGCCGCCGACTTGAAGGAGCCGATTCAGTGGCGGCCGGTGCTGGTGGGTGGCATCTTCAATGCGGTCAACCCCAGCGTGTACGCGCAGCGCGAGAAGCCGGTGCCGGCGAAGGCAGCCTACATGCTCAAAGACATGCAGGACTGGGCGAACGAAGCCGGCCTGAAGATCATCATGCCGCCCAAGGTGTTCCCGGTCAACAGCGTCAAAGCGATGCGCGGCTGCCTTTGGCTGGAGCCCCAAGGCAAGTTACTGGCGTTTGCCAGCGCCGTGTTTGAGGCCTACTGGTCACGCGAGGAAGATATTTCGCAGGATGCCGTGCTGCTCAAGATCTGCCAGGCCATCGGCGTTGACGGCGCGGAATTTCTGGCAGGCATTGCGCAGCCCGCCATCAAGGAACAGCTCAAATCCAACACCGAAGAAGTAATACGGCGTGGTGGCTTTGGCTCGCCGACGATGTTTCTGGGTGAGGACATGTACTTCGGCAACGATCGGCTCGCTCTGCTCAAGGCAGCGATCTTGCGCCAGCGCAAGGCGGGAAAACCAGAATAAAAAACCCACTCCGGCAAAAGGGCTTCCCCCTATACTTTGATTGAACAAATGAGGTAACCAGGATGCAGGAGACGCAGGAGCGCGGCCCTTATGGGCGAGTACTGTTGGCCACGGCAACATGGTTTGCCTACGTTGGCGGCATGGTCTTCATCGGTCTGGTGATCATGTCGGTTGTTTCGATCGTCGGGCGCAAACTGTTCAACGCGCCAGTCCCCGGTGACGTGGAAGTGCTGCAAATGTCGGCCGCCTTTGCGTCGGCCACCTTTTTTGCCTATTGCCATTTGATGCATGGCGACGTCAAGGTCGATTTCTTCACCGCCAACATGAGCAGCCAACGCCGCGTCCTGCTCGACAGCGCCGGTTCGCTGCTGATCGGCCTGCTCGGCGCTTTGCTGGCCTGGCGCACGGGGGTCGGCGCGCTGAGCCTGAAAGAAGCCGGTGAGTCTTCCGCCATCCTGGAGATCCCGGTGTGGCTGGCCCAGGCCATGATGGTGCCGAGCTTTGTTCTGATGGCCTTGTCGGGCTTCTACATGGGCCTGCAACCCTGGATGCGGGGCCAGTCCAGGTCATGAGCGGCACCCAGATCGGTTTCATCATTTTCGGTGTCCTGCTGACCCTGCTGGTACTGCGCGTGCCGATCGGCGTGGCCATGTTCATGGCGGGCGGTGGCGGTTATGTGTACCTCACCGGCGGCGACACCAACACCCTGCTGAACTCGCTGAAGAATCTGGCGTATGCGCGCCTGTCGAACTACGACCTGGTTGTGATTCCGCTGTTTCTGCTGATGGGGCAGTTTGCCACGCATGGGGGACTCAGCCGCTCCCTGTTCCGCTTTGTCAGCGCCTTCATCGGGCACCGCAAGGGCGGCATCGCCATGGCTGCCATCGGTGCCTGCGCCGGCTTTGGCGCCATCTGCGGCTCCTCACTGGCCACCGCTGCCACCATGGGGCAGGTGGCGCTGCCAGAACTCAAGCGCTATGGCTATTCGGGCTCGCTGGCCACCGGCGCACTGGCTGCGGGCGGCACGCTGGGCATCATGATTCCACCATCAGTTCCGCTGGTGATCTACGCCATCCTGACGCAAGAATCGATAGGCAAACTGTTCATGGCTGCGGTACTGCCAGGCATCATCGCCATGCTCGGCTACATGACGGTGGTGCAGATCGTGGTGACGCTGAACCCCGCCGCCGGACCCGCCGGCCCGCGTGTGCCGTGGGGCCAGCGCCTGCGCTGTCTGTTTGAAGTGCTGCCGGTGCTGTTGGTGTTTGTGGTGGTGATCGTTGGCATCTACGGTGGCTGGGCGAATCCGACCGAAGCGGCCTCCATTGGCGCTGCGTCCTGCGGCATTCTGGCGCTGCTGTCGGGCAACATGAAGCTGGAGGAGATTCGCAAGAGTCTGCTCGGCACCGCCATTGCCACGGCCATGATCTTTCTGGTGCTGCTGGGCGCGGACATGATGAACTCGGCGCTGGCCATCTCGCAGATGCCGGTGGAACTGGCTGAATGGGTGAAGAACAGCGGCATGTCGCCGCTGCTGGTGATGGGCATGATTCTGCTGATCTACATCCTGCTGGGCTGCGTCATGGACTCGCTGGCCATGATTCTCCTGACGATTCCGATTTTTTATCCGATGATCATGGGCCTCGACTTTTTTGGCCTGGCGCAGGTGGACAAGTCCATCTGGTTTGGCATCCTGGCGCTGATGGTGGTGGAGATTGGCCTGGTGCATCCGCCTGTCGGCATGAATGTTTACGTCATCAACCGGCTGGCGGTGGATGTTCCCCTGATGGAAACCTTCAAGGGCGTGATTCCGTTCCTGATTTCGGACTTCATGCGCATTGCGCTGCTGGTATTCTTTCCGGTCATATCGCTCTACCTGGTGCGCACTTTTGGCGCCTGAGCAAGTTTTCGCTGTTCCATTAACTACAAAGAGGAGATTCAACATGCAGATTCGCAAGACACTCAGCCCCCTGCTGGCAGCCTCTGTGCTGGCGCTGGGCGCCAGTGGCGCCTGGGCACAGGACGTGACACTCAAGATCCATCATTTTCTGGCACCGAATGCGACCTCGCAAAAATTGCTGCTCGGGCCCTGGTGCGAAAAGATCGGCAAGGAATCGAACAACCGCATCAAGTGCCAGATCTATCCTGCCATGCAACTCGGTGGTACGCCACCGCAGTTGTTCGATCAGGCCAAGGACGGTGTGGCCGACATCATCTGGACCGTGCCAACCTACCAGGCCGGGCGCTTTGCCAAATCCGAAGTGTTCGAGCTGCCCTTCATGATCAAGAGCGCTGAAGGCGGCAGTCGCGCTTTTTGGGAGTATGTGCAGAAGTATTCACTCGATGAGTTCAAGGGCACCAAGATCCTGATGGCCCATGTGCACGACGGAGCCGAACTGCACTTTGCCAACAAGTCGGTGAAGACGCTGGAAGACATCAAGGGCCTGAAGGTTCGGGCACCGACCCGCATCGGCACCCGCATGCTGAGCGCGCTCGGCGCGACGCCGATCCAGATGCCGGCGCCTCAGGTGCAGGAAGCGATTTCCAAGGGCGTGGTAGACGGCGCTTCCCTGCCCTGGGAAGTGGTGCCTGGCATCAAGGTGCATGAAGTCACCAAGTTCCATACCGAAACCGGTCCCGGTCAGCGCAAGATGTCCAACACCATCTTCGTGGTGGCCATGAACGAAGCCAAGTACAACAGCCTGCCGGCAGACCTGAAGAAGGTGATCGATGCGAACAGCGGCGCAGAAGCGTCCACCTGGGCCGGCAAGGTCTGGGACAGCACCATTGCACCGGGACGCAAGTCGGCAACCGATCGCGGCAACACGGTCAACGTACTCACGGCGGATGAATACCAGCGCTGGGAGAAGGCGACCGAAGGCGTGGCGCAGGACTGGCTGAAAGACGTTGCCGCCAAAGGCGCTGACGGCAAGCAGTTGCTGGACGCCGCCAAGGCCCTGCTGAATCAGTACGACAAGTAAGCAACTCGACGGCTGCGGCCAGGCTGGCTAAGGACGCTGCAAAGCGTCTATGCCCAGCACGCAGCAGTCCTGCGCCGCATGGCCAGCGGCGATCAGCTGGTCCATGCGCTCGGCAATCCCGGGTAAAACCGCCAGCGGGCGCTCGCCTGCGGTCTCAAGCATCAGTCGCACGTCCTTGCGCGCCATCGCCAGTTCGAAGGTCGGCACAAAATTGCCTTTGGCCATATTGGCACCGCGCACGTTGACGCTGGTGTTGAGATCGATCAGACGAAAAAGCTTGATCGCATCCTCGGGTGAAACCGCGCTGGCTTGCGCCATGGTCAGCACGTCGGCCAGCACAGCGGCCACACCAATGATCATGGCGTTGCCAAACAGTTTGTTGACCGCCGCCAGATCAGAGCGCTCGCCAAGGTACTCGATGCGGCTTGTCATTTT
>JBAXOZ010000190.1:0-4804 GCA_037132975.1 Comamonadaceae bacterium | reverse complement strand
TCGGCGTCAACAACGCAGGCGCCTACCAGGGTGCCCAGATGCTCGAGCGCCTGATCCGCGACGGTCACATGCCCAGAGGCGCACGCTATGCCGAAATGGAGGGTGCTTTCGCGCGGGGCCAGGTCGCCATGATGATCAATGGCCCCTGGGCCTGGGACAATGTGCGCAAGGTCGGCATCAACTTCGGCGTGGCGCCGATTCCCGGCATCGCCGGCAAACCGGCCAAGCCCTTTGTCGGCGTGCTCGGCTGCATGATCACGGCGCCAAGCAAGCACAAGGACGTGGCGCGCGAGTTCATCGAACATCATCTGCTGACGCTGGAAAGCCTGAAGACGATCGGTGCCGACGTGCCGCTGGGGACGCCGGCCAACAAAGCCTATTACCAGGAACTCAGCAGCGATCCGAACATCGTCGCGACCATGGCCAACGCCAGGGCGGGTGAGCCCATTCCCAACATCCCGGAAATGGGTCGCTTCTTCCCGGCCATCGATGCCGCCCTCGAGGCCATCACGAACGGTCGCCAGTCGGCGCGCGATGCGCTCGACGGCGCGGCAGCTCGCATGCTGGCCCAATGACATGATTGCAACTTCTCAGCGCCCCGGCACGCTGGCCCGCAGTCTGTCCACGCTGCTGTTCGCCGCCCTCACGCTGGCTCTGCTTTGGCTGAGTTTCAGCCTTTGGTGGGCCGGTCAGGCGCTGACCGCGCTTGGCGCACTGACCCTGGGCGGCTCGGCCCTTGTGATTTACAGCAAGGCGCAGTCAGTCGCCTGGAAATACCTGTTCCCGGGTGTGGCTGCGATGCTGCTCTTTGTCGCGTTCCCGCTGCTGTACACGGTGCAGATCGGCTTCACCAATTTTTCGTCCAGCCACCTGCTGGACTTCGAGCATGCGCGCGCCTACCTGCTCGAACAGTCGGTGGTGGATCAGGAACGGAGTCGCCCCTACACCCTGCACCGCGATGGCGACAAGCTGCTTCTCAAGCTGAGCGCCCAGGAAGGCAAGAGCGATGCAGCGCTGGTTTCGAGCGCCCTGGACCTGAACCGCAGCGCGGCAAGCGAGCCGCTAGCCATGCAAGCCCTGGGCGCGAGCGTGCTGCAAGCGCCTTTGAACCTGCGCGAGTTGTTGGAGCATCGCGATGCACTCAGCGCGCTGCAGTTGCGCCTGCCCGACGGTCAGCTGCTGCGCTATGCGGGTCTGCGCGAATTCGGCCCGATCGAGCCCTTGTGGCGCGCCAACGCCGATGGCTCCCTCACCCAAGTCGTCAGCGCCAGCATCTACCGGGCCAACCCGCGCAGCGGTTTTTTTGAGACCGACGCCGGCGAACGCATGCAACCGGGCTTCAAAGTCAATATAGGGTTCGCCAACTACAGCCGCATGCTGCTGGATGCTGACTTCCGCGGTCCTTTTGTCAGCATCTTTGTCTGGACCGTGCTGTTTGCCGCTCTGACCGTGCTGTTTTCAACGGCGCTGGGCATGACGCTGGCGGTGCTGCTGGAGTGGCCAGCGCTCAAGTACCGCACGCTTTACCGCACCCTGCTGTTCCTGCCGTATGCGGTACCGGGCTTTATTTCCATTCTTGTTTTCAAAGGCTTGTTCAATCAGAATTTTGGTGAGATCAACGCCATCCTGAACGCCTTGTTCAGTGTGCGCCCGGCCTGGTTTGCCGACCCGCTGCTGGCCAAGATCATGATCCTGATCGTCAATACCTGGCTGGGCTACCCCTACATCATGATTTTGTGCAGCGGGCTGATCAAGTCCATCCCCGCCGACTTGTACGAAGCATCGGCCATCGCCGGAGCCACGCCGTTGACCAACTTCTTCAAGATCACCGTGCCCCTCATTGCGCGACCGCTGACACCGCTCCTGATCAGCGCCTTTGCCTTCAACTTCAACAACTTCGTGCTGATCTCGCTGCTGACCGACGGTCGACCCGATTACCTCAATACCAAGCTGCCAGCCGGCACCACCGATATCCTGGTGAGTTACACCTACCGCATCGCCTTCACCGACAGCGGGCAAAATTTCGGCCTGGCCGCCGCCATCTCGACCCTGATCTTCGTGATGGTCGCACTGATGGCACTGCTGCAACTCAGAATCACTCGGCAGGCCGAGCAAAACAGGTAGACACCCATGGCCATGGTCACTGGAAAGAAACAACGCTGGCGTGTCGCCGCCGCGCATCTCGCCCTGTGGGCGCTGCTGGCGCTGACGCTGTTCCCGCTGCTGGCGGTGCTGAGCATTTCGCTGCGCCCCGGCAACTACGCCACCGGCTCGCTGATTCCGAGCCGCATCAGTCTGGAACACTGGCAGTTGGCACTGGGCATGGCCTACACCGCGAGCGACGGCAGCGTAACGCAGCCACCCTTCCCGGTGCTGCTCTGGCTGTGGAATTCAATCAAGGTGGCCACGATCTCGGCGAGCCTGATCGTCGCCATTTCGACCACCGCAGCCTATGCCTTTGCCCGTCTGAAATTTGCGCGCAAGGCACTCATCCTCAACAGCATGATGCTGCTGCAGATGTTCCCGGTGGCGGTGGCCCTGGTGGCCATCTACGCCATCTTCGACGGTGTTGGAGCCCAGCTGCCCTGGCTCGGCATCGAGACCCACGCCGGCCTCATCGTGGCCTATCTGGGCGGCGTTGCCATGCATATCTGGACCATCAAGGGTTACTTCGAGATGATACCGGCGGAGATCGAGGAATGCGCCAAGGTGGACGGCGCCACGCACTGGCAGGCGTTTCGCCTGGTGCTGCTGCCGATGGCCGTGCCGATCCTGATGGTGGTATTCGTACTGGCTTTCATCGGCACCATCATTGAATACCCGGTGGCTTCGATCCTGCTGCGTGAGGAGCCCAATCTGACGCTGGCGGTCGGCTCCAAGTACTACCTCTATGAGCAGAAGTACCTGTGGGGTGATTTCGCCGCCGCCGCCGTGCTGTCGGGCCTGCCCATCACCCTGGTCTTTCTGGCAGCGCAGCGCTGGATTGTGTCGGGCCTGACCGCCGGTGGCGTCAAGGGGTGAAGCTGGAACTGCCGGTCCATGGGCGAACGCTGCTGCGCTACAGCGCTTGCTGCGCTGTCTTGCTGCTGGGCCAGAGCGTGGCGCAGGCGACCGCAGTCCCGACCGACGTCAGCTGCCAGGCGCCACCACTGGGCGGTCGCACGCTCTACCTGCGTGGAACGTTCAACAGCTGGAATGCAGCAGACAGCCAGAAGTTCGCCTGGGCCTGTAACCGGTATCAACTGGTGACCCGGATCCGTGGTCCGCACAAATTCAAGATTGCCGATGAAGCCTGGTCGCCCGATGCCGATTTTGGCCACGGCAAGGCAGGCGAACAACTGGCACTTAAGGGCACGGAACTGCAACAGCTTTTTAACGGCGTACATCGCTTCACCCTGACCATGAACACGAGCAACACCGAACCCACCCTGCATGTAGAGAACTGCCCGGCCGACGCACCGCTGGGGCAGACCACCCTGTATTTGCGCGGCAGCATGAACAACTGGGCGGCGCTGGACGAGTACGCCTTCAAGTACAGCTGCGATGCCTACTACCTCAACGTCAAGCTACCAACGCGGCACGAATTCAAGATCGCGGATGCCGCCTGGCAGGAGGCTTCCAGTTTCGGCAGCAGCGCCAGCGCCGACCTGCTCGCCGGCGGCAGCGGCAACCTGTCGCACAACTTCACCGGCGAACACACGATCCGACTGGCTTTTCCGGGCGGCCGACCGCAGCTTGGCATTGGTGCCAAGACTTTTGCCGACCCCACAGCACGCGCCGTCACTGACCCGACGGCTCTGAGCCTGCATTTCGATTCGCGCGCCCTGACTGACAAGTCCCCGTTCGGCGCCGTGCCGGTTGGCAGCACGATGGACTTTCACATCAGCGCGATGCCCGGCGTCAAGAATCTCACCCTGGTGATAGAGAAGCGTCGCATGGAAGGCAATCAGGAACGGCTGGAATACAGCGAGGTGGCGCGCCTTGCCATGACGCGAAGCCCTCACGGCAGTCGGGAACGCTGGCGTGCCAGCCACCGATTCAGTGATGTCAGCGTCTACGGCTACTGGTTTGAGGCAGAGATCGGTGGTCAAACTTTTGTTTACCAGAACAACACCGACCCGGTCTTCTGGACCAGGGAAAAAGGTTCCGGTGGCCTTGGCGAAGTTGCTGACAAGCCGGCGGCAGCGGGAACCATCCGGCGTTTCCGTCAGACCATTTACGCGGCCGATTTCAAGGTGCCGGATTGGGCAAGCGATATCGTCTACTACTACATCTTTCCGGATCGATTCCGCAATGGCAACCCCAGCAACGACCCGCAGCCTGGCGTCGCGCGGTACCACGACAAGACGGTCGAACTGCACAAAAACTGGCTCGACAAGCCCTGGCGGCCGGGTAGCGGCGATGGCTCGGACGCCGTCTACAACAACGACTTCTTCGGCGGCGATCTGCAGGGCATCATTGACAAACTCGACTACATCCAGGACCTGGGCGCCAATACGATTTACATGACGCCTGTCTTCAAGGCTGCCAGCAACCACAAGTACGACACGGCCGACTACAAGACCATCGACCCGGGCTTTGGCAGCGATGAGGACATGGTGCGCCTCGCCAGCGAGGCGGCGCGGCGCGGCATGCGCGTGATACTGGATACCAGTCTGAACCATAGCGGCAGCGACTCGATCTACTTTGACCGCTTTGGTAATCACAAGTCAGCGGGCGCCTTTGAGGGCGGCAGGATTCGCGCCGATTCGCCCTATGCGAGCTGGTACACGTTTGATGCGAAACAAGCCCGACCCGACAAGCA
>JBAXOZ010000189.1:0-4839 GCA_037132975.1 Comamonadaceae bacterium | reverse complement strand
TGAGTCTGGCCACGGGCGAGAGTGTGGCCTGCCTCAACTACCTGATGCACCGCGGCGAAGTCCGTCGCGAGATCGATGCCGGTGGTGTGGCACGGTATCAGGTACTCTGACTATTGCGGTGCCGCCTTAGCGGCATTCTTCCAATCAGCCGGAACAGGAGCTAGCGGTAATGGGCGCGCCGGCGCTCTTCCCAGACAAACTGCTCCATTTCGGGGTCCATCGCATTTCGGGAAGAAATGATGCCGATCGGAACGCGATTTTGAACCACCGGCACGTGACGGAATCCATTCTCATGCATCAACAGCAAAGCGTGACCATAAGATTTTTCCGGACTCAGGGTAATCGGTTCAACCGTCATCACATCGGCGAGCTGCGTTGTCGTGGGATCCAGTCCTCTCGCAAGCACACGAAATACGGCGTCACGCTCGGTGAAAATTCCCATCAATCTACCGTCGGCGATGACGAGAACGGCGCCGACATTCCGGGTTTGCATCATGATCGAAGCATCGCTGAC
Organism: Comamonadaceae bacterium; assembly: GCA_037132975.1. Taxonomy (GTDB): domain Bacteria; phylum Pseudomonadota; class Gammaproteobacteria; order Burkholderiales; family Burkholderiaceae_C; genus Rhodoferax. Next base: position 4,325 of record JBAXOZ010000189.1, on the reverse strand, counting down.
AGTCTGATCAGGTGCTGCTGTCAGAAATCGGTTCGGATCCATCACGTTCTTGATAGTCTGACTAAACATGGCCTCTTTCGCATCCTTGTGTTGTGATTTGCTAATGTTGGGCGAATCGTGCAGCGCAGGCGCTCACAAGCAGCGTGTTTCAGAACGCCTGCACTAAAAATCCGTCGCCACGGACAAATTCAGGTGCCTTCCAGCCTGGCTGTAGGCATCCACAATGCTGGAGTTCGCGGCCAGTCCCTGTACATCGGACCAGCGCCAGTATTTTTGGTTGTTCAGGTTGACGATCGCAAGATTGATCCGCAGTCCCCTGCGCACACGCCATTGCCCATGCAAGTCCAGTGTCGTCACCGCAGGAAGCGTCAACTGCTCAAGGCGCGGCGGACTCACCGGTTTGGGCAGGTAAGGACTTTCCAGATCAGCCACCGATTTGGCCGCGTGGTGGGTTGCGTCCAGTCCGAGTTCCCACTCGGTCCTTTCCAATTTCAGACCGCAGCCGGATTTGGCCGGGTCGATCGAGTTCAGCGGCACACCAGTCGACCGATCCACGCCGCGTGTCTGCCCATAGAAGCATGGCGTGCTCACGCCCATGCCGCCGATCGCACCCCACGACACTAGCGTCTTGAACTCGAAACCGTGAATTCTTGCGCTGTCGATATTCACCGTTTGAAATAGCAAAGGGTCGCCGGCAACACCGGTTCCTCCGAGTGGCTTCTTGTCAACAATCAACTGGTAATAATTGCCGGAAAAAAACGTCAGATCAAGGCTGCCGACGCCGAACCTGGCGCGCATGCCAAATTCCAGACTGTTGCTGGTTTCGGGCTTCAAGTCCGGATTGGCCAGTAGTGTCACAAATGTGCTGGGCGTCGGGTTCTCGGTAAAGCCATTGATCTGTGCACCGCTGGGTGCGCGAAAGCCGCTGGCATAGTTGCCAAACAACCGAAACTCGGGCGTCATCTGATAAAGGACACCCAATTTGGGCGACACATTGGAGCCGGAAAGCGACTTGCCTGGGGTTGGCGCGGGCGGCGAATAACCGGCCTGGGTCAGGACGTCCAGAGAAAACTGTTCAAGGCGCAAACCCGGGGTCACGCTCCAGCGCGCTCCACTGAACTCGCTTTGAATGTACAAGGCGGCACTGCTGTCGCGCGTGTCGGGGAAGTATTTTTTTGGCACGTAGGCCGGCAGCGGCAGCGGGTCGAAACCGCCGAACCAGCTGGTGACGTCGGTGCGTGCGTAGTCCATCCCATAGGTGATTCGCTGCGACCACTGACCAGGGAGCATCAGCGTCTTGTCCGCCTGCACACCGGCTTGCAAGGCACGCTCGCCATACGCGGCCTCGCGCACGCGCAAACCGGCGTCGTTGCGCAGGGTATTGCCATTTTCCTGGGCCGCACTGTTTTGCACACTCAGCACCGTCTGCAATCGATCAAACCAGGTGGCGTCCTGCGTGTAGCTCGCGTGCCAGGCCAGGCGTTCGCGTAGCAGGTTCCTGGCGGCACTTTCATCGACCACCGATGCGGCGCCAAGCGGCGCCTTGGCACGACTCGAAAGCAGTTCAACGTCGGAACTTTTCTGCACATATTCGAGGGTCAGCACATGCTTCTGCGAGGGGTCAGGGCGCAGCACGATTTTGCCAAGCAATGAAGCGCCCCGGTCTGCCTGCGGGTTGGGCCTTGTTCGATCCACATTGGCACTGTCATTCGTTCCCATGTTGGCCAAACCAGCAAAGCGCGTTGTCGTTCCCGTCAGCAGCCACTGCAAGGTCGGATCGACGCTTGTCGCGAGCGTTGCTGCCAGAGTGACACCGCGATCATCGCCACTGGAACTTAGCGCCAGCCTGCCACCCGACATCCTGGCCGCACCGTCACTGGCGCGCAAGAAGTCAGCCGGCTCCTGGGTGATGAAGTTGACCAGGCCGGCCAGGGCGTCAGACCCGTAAAGGACAGAACTCGGTCCGCGCACCAGCTCAACCTGCTTGAGCAACTCCAGCGACAAGGTATCGCGGCCAAAAGCGTTGTTGCCATTGATGTAGCTGCGCGGCAGGCGCACACCGTCAACCAGCATCAGCACCCGATTGCCATCCTGACCGCGCACGTTGAATCCGGCATTGCCGTCGCGACCGATAGAGTTGCCCGCTCCGGTCACCGTGAAGCGTGACGGTGCACGCTTGACGGATACGTTGGCCCAGCCATTGGCAATATCGCGAATGTCGCCCATTTGCCCGGATTCAAGATTGGCGGCGTTCAATACCTCCATCGACACCGGCAGATCATCGTGGAATTGCTCATTGCGCGAAGCGCTGACTACGACTGTCTGCAGTGCCACCAAAACCTCAGAACTGCTTGTCTGCGCGCAGGCATAGTGACTCGCAAAACCCGCCAGACCCAACAGGCCAACGATCGGGCACAAGCGGCGGCTGGCGTTTGCCTCGGGGGCGTTGGAGGTCGCGTGTTTCATTCAAAAAACAATATGTCTGAAGCGAGGCCGAATGCTATCGCATGAAGTGCTTGAGAGTCGGCATCGGGAGCGTGCAAGCCCCTGGTTTTCCGATCTACCTGCAAATTTCTTAAGCCAGATGAAGGAACTCACATCTGCTTTGAGACAAAGTCGAGACCACTCGCGCATCGTCGCATTTTTATTATTTCAGGAGACTCCATGGCGCAAAACAATCAGCTCGATGCAGCACATGATTCAGGTGAACCGATTCCGTTCATGCAGCAGTTGCTGGACAACCCGTTCATTCTTCTTTTTCTCGGCGTGATGGTGCCAATGGTGGTCTACACGCTGTGGGGCGTGATTGACATTCTCACCGTACCGCTCGCCAAGTAGCCGACGTTCGTCGACCCCCGATTCAATCGCGCATAAAAGGAGACACTCACAATGAGCGCCATATTGCCCCCTGCTGAACGACTTTGGTGGAATCATCCGCTGGACCGTGTTGAAGGTACCTGGATCGTCATCGCACTGGTCTGGTGCCTGACGATGTTTGCCATGATGATTGGCTGGCACATCTGGGGTAAACAAAACCTCTCGACTGAGACTTACAAGACCACGCCGGAAAAATTCACGCAAAAGGCGCAGGCGGTGGTGGACAAGTACACCATCCGCACCGAGACGTACAAGAATGCGGGCGGTCAGGACGAGAAGATTCCGGTTGTCGCACCCCCGGCGGGAAGCGACGTCTATCTGGTTGCGCGGCTGTGGAATTTCTGGCCCATCATCGAACTCGAGAAAGACAAGACCTACCGCCTGCACATCACGTCGCTGGACTACAACCACGGCTTTTCGCTGCAGCCGGCCAACATCAATATCCAGATCGTGCCCGGCTACGAACATGTGGTGAAGGTCACGCCGAACCAGGCTGGCACCTACTCGGTTGTCTGCAATGAATACTGCGGCATCAACCACCACACCATGGTAAGTCGTATTTACGTGAAATAAGGTGGCACAGATGACAACAACAACTTACCGAACCTGCCCTCGTACAGGCCTGCAATTCGAATCTCAGGCCGAAAAACTGATGATCGTGAACGCCTTTGTGGCGGTTGTGGCGCTTCTGGTTGGAGGCATCCTGGCGATCGGCGTGGTACTCACGCGCTGGCCTGCCGTGCACTGGCTCGGAGCGGACACCTTCTACATGGTGCTCACCGCGCACGGCATTGACATGCTGATTTTCTGGATCATCTTCTTTGAAATCGCTGTGCTGTACTTTGCTTCCTCGACGCTGCTGCGCTGTCGACTGGCTACGCCCAAGGTGGCCTGGCTTGCCTTCGTGCTGATGCTGATTGGTGCGGTGACCAACAACGTCGCCGTGTTCCAGGGCGGCTCCAGCGTGATGATGACCTCCTATGTACCGATGATGGCCTCACCCTGGTTTTACCTGGGGCTGATTCTGTTCGCTGTTGGCGCGCTGGTCGCCTGCTTTGTATTCTTCGGCACCCTGGTCGTGGCCAAGCGCGACAAGACTTATCAGGGCTCGGTGCCGCTGGTGACTTTCGGCGCCATCACGGCGGCGATCATCGCGGTTTTCACGATTGCCTCGGGCGCCATCATCCTGATCCCGACCTTCCTGCTGTCTGTGGGCATCATCAAAGAAGTGGATCCGCTGATCTATCGCACCATCTGGTGGGCCTTCGGTCACTCATCGCAGCAGATCAACGTCGCCGCCCATATCTCCATCTGGTACGCAGTCGCTGCCATTGCCTTCGGCGCCAAGCCGATGTCCGAGCGGGTCAGCCGCGGTGCCTTTCTGCTTTACATTCTGTTCCTGCAACTGGCCAGCGCGCATCACCTGCTGGCCGACCCGGGCGTCAGCA
>JBAXOZ010000188.1:0-4848 GCA_037132975.1 Comamonadaceae bacterium | reverse complement strand
GCCCTTAACCCGGTGGCCGCCCAGGAATTGAAGGAACTCAATTTCGGCATCATTTCAACCGAATCATCCCAAAACCTGAAATCAGACTGGCAACCGGTGCTGGACGATATGGCCAGGAAAACCGGCATGAAAGTCAATGCTTTCTTTGCATCGGACTACGCCGGCATCATCGAAGGTATGCGTTTCAACAAAGTCCACGTAGCGTGGTTTGGCAACAAGTCGGCGATGGAGGCGGTGGATCGCGCAAGCGGTGAAGTGTTTGCCCAGATGGTCAACGTTGATGGCACGCAGGGCTATTACTCGCATTTGATCGTGCACAAGGACAGCCCGATCAAGACGCTTGACGATGTATTGAAAAGCGGCAAGAACCTGTCTTTCGGCAATGGTGACCCAAACTCTACTTCGGGCTTTCTGGTGCCGAGCTACTATGTGTTTGCGCAAAACAAGATCGACGCCAAGACCTTTTTCAAACTCTCACGCGGCGCCAACCACGAGGCCAACGCGCTGGCGGTTGCCAACAAGCAGGTAGACGTCGCTACCAACAACAGTGAGAACCTGGACAAAATCAAGGAAAGACTGCCAGAGAAGTTCAACGACATCCGCATCGTCTGGACATCGCCACTGATCCCGCTGGACCCGCTGGTGATTCGCAAGGATCTGCCGGAGGCCAGCAAAGCCAAGGTACGCGAGTTTTTCTATTCTTATGGCAAGAGCAGCCAGCAGGAAAAAGACAATCTCGTCAAACTCAACAAGCTGTCGGGCTTCAAGCCGTCGAGCAACAGCCAGCTGATTCCGATCCGTCAGCTCGAACTGTTCAAGGCGCGCAACAAGTATGAAGCAGATGTCGCTATGAGCGCTGACGAAAAGCAGGCCAAGCTGGCTGACGTCGACAGACAGCTGGCTGCGCTGGCTCAGGCCAAGTAGTGCAACCGAAGGTGGTGCGACGCACTCCAGTGCTGGCATTGCTGGCTTGGGGCGCGTTGCTGGCCTTGCTGGCTGGCTCGTGGCGCGGCGCCGATATGCGCCCGTTCGACCTGGTGCGTGATGCGGGCAATATGGCCACTTACGCGGCCGACTTCTTTCCACCGAAGTTTGGCGACTGGCGTCTCTATTTGCAGGAGATGGTCGTCACCCTGCAAATCGCCCTGTGGGGCACTGCGCTGGCGGTTGTTTTTGCGGTGCCCTTTGGTCTGCTTTCTTCGGCCAATATCACGCCGGCGTGGGTGCATCAACCGGTACGCAGGCTGATGGACGCAGCGCGCGCCATCAACGAGATGGTTTTTGCCATGTTGTTCATTGTCGCGGTTGGCCTGGGGCCATTTGCCGGCGTGCTGGCTCTTTTCGTTCACACGACTGGCGTCCTGGCAAAACTCTTTTCAGAGGCGGTGGAGGCGATTGACGTGCAACCCGTCGAAGGGATTCGCGCCACGGGTGCCAACGCGCTGGAGGAAATTGTTTACGGCATCATCCCGCAGGTTCTGCCGCTGTGGATTTCTTATTCGCTTTACCGCTTTGAATCCAATGTACGTTCGGCGTCGGTCGTTGGCATGGTCGGCGCTGGTGGCATTGGCGTCATTTTGTGGGAGATCATCCGCGGCTTTCAGTACGCCGAAACCTGCGCCGTGATGATCATCATCATCGTCACTGTCACCGTCATCGACTTGATCTCGGCACGGATCAGAAAATCTGTGACCTGAATCTACTCTCTCTCTACCCACCTTGAAAGGAAGCTCCAATGATGAACCGACGCGACCTCTTGTCGACTGCTGTTCTGGCAGGCACGACCGCGGCATTCCCGGCACTGGCCCAGTCGTCCCGAGCGATTTGCTACAACTGCCCACCGGAATGGGCAGACTGGGGCGGCATGCTGCGCATGGTTGGGCAACGCCTGAATATTCAGGTGCCTCCGGACAACAAGAACTCCGGGCAATCGCTGGCAGCGCTCATCGCCGAGAAGGCCAAGCCCGTGGCGGATGTGGTCTACCTCGGTGGTCAGGTTGGCCCGCAAGCCAAAGCAGCCGGCGTTATTGAAGCGTACCAGCCCAAACGCTTTGCCGAGATTCCAGCGTCGCTCAGGGACGCAGAAGGCTATTGGTTCACGATTCACTCAGGAACGCTTGGTTTTTTTGTCAACACGCAGGCATTGGGCGGCAAGCCAGTGCCACGCAGTTGGTCCGATTTGCTCAAGCCTGAGTACAAGGGTCTGGTGGGTTACCTCAACCCGGGCAGCGCTGCGGTCGGCCAAGTTGGCGTCATTGCCGTCAACCTGGCACTCGGTGGCAGCTACGACAACCTGGATGCGGGCATCAAATACTTCAAGCAACTTCAGGCGAACAACCCCATCGTTCCGACGCAGACCGCGTACGCGCGGGTCCTGTCGGGCGAAATCCCGATCCTGCTCGACTACGACTTCAACGCCTACCGTGGCCAGTACACCGATCAGGCGCCCACGGTGTTCGTCATTCCGCAGGAAGGCACGCAGCAGCTTCCCTACGTCATGGGTTTGGTCAAGAACGGCCCCAACCCCGAGCAGGGCAAACGCATCCTTGACTTTGTGCTGTCGGACGAGGGCCAACGGCATTGGGCTAGCGCCTATCTGCGTCCGGTCTTTGCCAAGGCAATGTCGGACGACATGAAAAAGCGATTCCTGCCCGATGCCGAATATCAGCGTGCCAAGGCGATTGATGTGCAGAAGCTGGCCGATGCGTCCAAAGCCATCGGCAGCCGATACCAAAAAGAAGTGGGTTGATGCAGACAGACCGCGCCTGGCTGATGGGGTTGACCCTGCCCGTCGCGATCATGTACTTCACGTTCTTTGCCATTCCTCTGGCCAAACTCTTCGTCATTGGCGGCAGTGGCGAACTGGGTTGGTCAGCCTACGTGGCCGCCTTTGTGGAGCCACGCTACTGGCGCAGCATGGTCTCCACGGTCACGCTGTCCGTCATCGTCACTGTGACGACGCTCATTATTTCGGGCATCGCCGGTGTCTTTCTCGCGCGTCATGAATTTGCCGGGCGACAGGCTCTGACAGCCCTCTTGACGCTGCCTCTGGCGTTTCCCGGTGTCGTCATTGGCTTCATGGTCATCATGCTGGGTGGTCGCCAGGGCCTGATACCCAACATCAGCAACGCGCTGATTGGCGAACGAATGGTCTTTGCCTACTCGATGGTCGGACTGTTCATTGGCTACATCTACTTCTCCATCCCGCGCACGATACTGACCGTCATCGCAGCGGCCGAGAAGCTTGACCCGCAACTCATCGAAGCAGCGCGCTCACTGGGAGCCTCGAACTGGCGCGTGCTGGTTGACGTGCTGATACCCGGACTCAAACCCGCGCTGCTCGCCGCCGGCGCCATCTGCTTTGCAACCTCCATGGGCGCCTTTGGCACAGCGTTTACCCTGGCCACCAAGATTGATGTTTTGCCGATGATCATCTATACCGAATTCACGCTGCAGGCCAACATCGCCATGGCGGCAGCGCTCTCGTTCGTTCTGGGCCTGTTGACATGGTCGGCACTCGCCTTTGCCCGTAGCTTGACAGGCAATGTGGTTGCCGCGGCAGCATGACAAGAACAGCCAGAATTCATCGCTCGCCGGTCTTCTGGTCGCTGCTTGCCTTCACCATCGGCGTGGCTGGATTCCTGCTCGTGCCCGTCATCCTGTCCATACTGACGGGACTGACCAGGAACCAGTTCGTGGGGCTCTCAAGCGGCTTGACCCTGCAATGGGTCTTCAAAGTCTGGGAGAGCTATCAGGACAGTCTGTGGCTCTCCTTGGGCATAGCCCTGGCCTGTCTGGCCAGCACACTGGTGCTGGGCGTTCCGGCAGCCTACGTGCTGTCACGCATCCAGGGAAAGATGGCGCGGACCATCGAGGAATTGCTGATGCTGCCGGTCGCCCTGCCCGGTCTGGCAACGGCACTGGCCCTGATCGTCACCTATGGGGCGGTGGGCAACTTCAGGACGCACTGGACCTTCATTCTCGTCGGTCACGTCCTCTTTACCTTGCCGTTCATGGTTCGCTCGGTGTTGGCGGTCCTGCTTTCGGTGGATATGCATTCACTTGAAGAAGGTGCGCGCAGTCTTGGCGCTACTTTCCTTCAACGCTTCACCGGCATCGTCCTGCCAAACTGCAGGTCCGGCATCATCGCCGGGTCCCTGATGGTGCTGACGTTGTCGATTGGCGAATTCAACATGACTCTGTTGCTGCATACGCCGCTAACCCAAACGCTGCCGGTCGGACTTGCGGACGCTTATGCGTCGCTGCGCATTGAAGTCGGCAGCGCCTACACGATTGTTTTCTTCATGATGATTGTCCCGCTGCTGATAGCGCTGCAACTCGCCGGCGGACGAAAGGCTTCCAAATGAACTCGAACCATGGGGTGCGCATCCTGGTCCAGGCATGCAGCAAGAGCTACAAACATCAGGTCGTGCTGGAGCCGACCGACTTGCACATCGAGTCTGGCGAGACGCTGGTGCTGCTTGGCCCGTCCGGCTGCGGCAAGACCACCACTTTGCGCCTGATTGCAGGGCTGGATGTTCCTGACTCCGGTCGGGTGCTGTTCAACGATGAAGACGTCACGGCGCTACCCATTGAGAAGCGCAACATCGGCATGGTCTTTCAAAGCTACGCACTGTTTCCCAACATGACGGTTGAAGAGAACATAGCCTACGGTTTGGTCGTGCGCAAGATGCCCGAAGCTGAGCGCAAGAAGCGCGTCGGTGAGATGCTGGAAATGATGCACATCGAGTCTCTCGCGGACCGGCAGATTACCCAGCTCTCCGGCGGGCAGAAGCAGCGGGTGGCACTGGCGCGCGCCATCGCCCCTCGCCCACGTGCCCTGCTGCT
>JBAXOZ010000187.1:0-4863 GCA_037132975.1 Comamonadaceae bacterium | reverse complement strand
CCAGCGCCAGCATGGGCTGCACGTCACCACGCGAGCCCACGCTGGCGAGCACGACGCGCAAGGGGCGACCGGAATCGGACATGAGCAAAGCATACACACAGCGCCGTGAACTTGCTACATTTCGCGTATTGCGCACAGCATCCGGAGGACCACCCTTGATCAAGCTCTATCAGTTCGAGCCCGCTTTCGGGCTTGCCAATGCCAGCCCGTTCTGCATGAAGCTCGAAACCTATCTGCTCATGGCCGAGCTGCCTTTCGAGATCCCCTGCGCCACCTTGAGCCATCTGCAAAAAGCGCCCAAGGGAAAGATGCCCTACATCGAAGACGAGGGCAGAACACTGGCCGATACCACGTTCATCATCGACTACCTGAAGGCGCGTTACGGCGACCCCCTCGATGGCTGGCTGAATGCGACCCAGCGCGCCGTGGCGCTGGCCTTTCAGCGCCTGCTGGAAGAAAACCTGTACTGGGCTGTGGTCTACACGCGCTGGGTCGAGCCGCAGGGCTGGGAACTGACCAAGGGCGCGTTCTTTGGCAAGATGCCGGCACCGCTGAAATGGCTGGTTCCGCCCATGGCGCGGCGCGGCATCACCAAGGAGTTGCACGGCCATGGCATGGGTCGCCACAGCCGGGAAGAAATCATGGTGATTGGCAAACGCGACATCGACGCCCTGGCAACTTTCCTCGCGGACAAGCCCTACTTCATGGGCGAGCAGCCGTGCTCGCTCGATGCCTGCGCCTACGCCTTTCTGGCGAATCTGGTCTGGCCGCCGCTCGAGTCAGAGTTGAAGCTGCACACGCAAAAGTACCCGCAGCTCGAAGCCTATTGCCAGCGCATGCGCAGCCGCTATGAATTACCCGTTCGGGAAATTACCACGAAGGCATGACCTAAGATCGCACTACTTTCCTGATCGGGAAATATTGATTGCACAGTGGACGGCTTTGGCTAATAATTTCCCTAACGGAAAATTTAGAAGCCATGGCGTCCATACGATCACCTCAACAACTCGGCGCTGCGCTGCGCGCCGCCCGCAAGCAACTCAAACTGACGCAGCCGCAGCTGGCCCTGGCGGCAGGGGTTGGGGTCCGCTTCATCGTCGATCTTGAAGCGGGCAAGCCCACGGTGCGGCTCGAAAATGTCCTGCGAGTCATTGATGCCCTGGGTGGAGAAATCCAGTTGAATGGGTTGCCAGTCGCTGCTGGCGCAGGCCAGGATGAGGACCGTGATCGTGGCGCATGAGCTGGCAGTCTGGTTGTTCACGGACCGGGTTGGCACCCTGGCGCTGGTCGAAGGACGCCTGAATTTTTGCTACGCGCCCGCTTGGCTGTCACAAGCGAACGCCCTTGCCCTGTCCGCCTCACTGCCCTTGCAGGCGACGCCGTTTGATGATCACAAAGCTCGCCCCTTCTTCGCCGGTTTGCTGCCGGAGGGGCAGATGCGCCGCTTGCTGGCGCAGCAATTTCAGGTTTCGGGACAGAACGACTTTGCGCTGTTGGACCACATTGGTGGCGAATGTGCAGGGGCCGTGACCTTCCTCGAGCCCGGACAGGTATTGGCGACGCCTGCCAGAGATGACGATGTTCAATGGCTGAGCGATGCGCAAGTCCTTGCCATCCTGGATGAATTGCCGCGTCGCCCCATGCTGGCCGGCAGGGATGGGCTGCGGCTGTCCCTGGCTGGCGCCCAGGACAAAATACCGGTGGTTTTCGATGGCGAGCGCCTCGGTCTGCCACGCAATGGCACGCCCAGCTCGCACATCCTGAAGCCCGCCATTCCGGCGGTTGAGGACAGTGTCATCAACGAAGGATTCTGCCTGGCACTGGCTGAGGCCATGCAGCTCCAGTCGGCAAAGTCAAAAGTTCATGCCGTTTTGAATCGCACGTTCTTGCTGGTCGAGCGCTACGACCGGCTCGCCGATGCGCAGGGGAACCGCCGGCGCGTTCATCAAGAGGATTTTTGCCAGGCACTGGGCGTGGTGCCTGAAATGAAATACCAGAACGAAGGGGGACCGGATCTGGCGCAATGCTTTGAGCTGGTACGCCGCGCCACGCGCCCTAGTGCGCCCCAGGTGCTGCGCTTGTTCGATTACGTCGTCTTCAATGCGCTGATCGGCAATCACGATGCGCATGCCAAGAATTTCTCACTGCTGTACTCAGGCACGACACCGGTTCTGGCCCCGCTCTATGACACGCTCTCGACGGCGATCTACCCGACATTGACGCCCAAGATGGCGATGAAGATCGGCAGCAAGTACAAATTCAGCGAAGTCCAGGCGCGGCACTGGGATCGGTTTGCAGAAGGTGCAGGCCTTGCCAGGGCGCAGGTCAAGAGGCGCATTCTGGAGTTGGCAAAATCGCTGGCGCCTGCGGCCCGCGACCTCCAGTCTGCTCCTGGTCACAGTTTTGCCGGCAATGCAGTTGTTGAGCGAATGGTTGTGTTGATTGAACAACGTTGCACCCTGACGATTCGACGCCTCACTGACCCTGCTGCTGATGGTCTGCCGCTTGGGGTTTGACGCGCCGCAGCCGTTCAAACAGCCGCTTGACCCAGCCACCCGCATCGTCCACGTAGGTAAACACCGCCGGAATCACCAGCAGGCTCAGCACGGTGGAAGTAATCAGGCCGCCGATCACGGCAATCGCCATCGGTGAGCGAAAGCTCGCGTCCGAAGCACCCCAGCCCAGCGCGATGGGCAGCATGCCGGCGCCCATGGCGATGGTGGTCATGACGATCGGGCGTGCCCGTTTATGACAGGCGTCGAGCAAGGCATCAAGCCGGCTCTTGCCCGGAACCACCGGCTGGCCGTCGGAGCCGTCGTGACCGCGACGCGCCACGATGGCGTACTCCACCAGCAGGATCGAGTTCTTGGTGGCCACGCCCATCAGCATGATCAGGCCGATCAGCGAGGGCATGGAAAAGCTTTTTTGCGCCAGCAGCAGGCCGACAAAGGCCCCGCCCAGCGACAAGGGCAGGGCAGACAGGATGGTGACCGGGTGCAGAAAATCCTTGAACAGCAGCACCAGCACAATGTAGATGCACAGCACGCCGGTCAGCATCGCCAGGCCAAAGCTGGCAAAGAGCTCGCCCATGACCTCGGCGTCACCGACTTCAATCACCTTGACGCCGGGCGGCAGGTTCTTCACGCTGGGCAGGGCCAGCGCGATCTCGGCCACATCACCGAGCTGCAGGCCCGAGAGTTCCATCTCGAAGTTGATGTTGCGGGCACGGTCGTAGCGGCCAATCACGGCCGGTCCGCCAGTGACCTCGAGCTTGGCGACCTGGCCCAGCATGACGGCGCCGACCCCGGGTTTGGTGCTGGGCACATGCAGGCGCTCCAGCGCGCTCAGGTCCTTGCGCGCCGCGCTGTCCAGCCGCACCACAATCGGAACCTGGCGCTGCGGCAGGTTCAGCTTGGACAGCGCCACATCAAAGTCGCCCAGGGTGGCAATGCGCAGCGTGTCGGCAATCGCCGCGCTGGTAATGCCCAGATCGGCGGCGCGGGCAAAGTCGGGCCGCACTGTGATCTCGGGGCGGATCAGACTGGCGCTGGAAGCCACGCTGCCCAGGCCGACGATGGTGCGCAAATCTTTTTCAACCGCCAGCGCCGCCGTTTGCAACAGTTCCGGGTCTTCCCCGGTCAGCACCAGGATGTACTTCTCGCCCGAGGCGCCCAGACCCACTTTGATGCGCACACCGGGTAGCGGCTCCATGGCGCTGCGAATCTGCTTTTCGATGGCCTGTTTGACCGGGCGTTCACCGCGCGCTGTGAGCTGGATCGTCAGCGTGGCCATGCGCGTCTCGCTGGCACCGGCCGAGGCAAAGGGGTCGCCGCCGGCACTGCCACCGCCAACGGTGGTGTAGACGCTCTTGACCTGGGGAACCTTGAGTACCAGCTGGCGCGCCTGCTCCGCCAGCTCCAGCGTCTGCGTCAGCGTGGCGCCCGGCGGCAGTTCCAGGTAGACCTGGGTTTGCGAGTTGTCATCGGGGGGTATGAAGCCCTTGGGCAAGAGCGGCACCAGCGCCACCGACCCGGCAAAAAAGGCGATTGCCAGCAGCAGGGTCAACCCCCGGTGCCTTAAACACCAGGTGGCAGCACGGTGGTACAGGGTGAGCCAGCGCGGCTCGTGGTAGGCCGTGACGATGGGGCGCAGGAGGTAGGCGGCCATCATGGGAGTGAGCACGCGCGCCACCACCAGCGAGGCGAACACCGCCAGCGCAGCCGTCCAGCCAAACTGCTTGAAAAACTTGCCGGCAATGCCGCTCATGAAGGCGGTCGGCAGGAACACGGCAATCAGCGTGAAGGTGGTGGCAATCACGGCCAGGCCGATCTCGTCGGCTGCTTCCATGGCGGCCTGGTATGGCGTCTTACCCATGCGCAGATGGCGCACGATGTTCTCCACTTCCACAATCGCATCGTCCACCAGAATCCCCACCACCAGCGAGAGAGCCAGCAGCGTCACCACGTTGATGGTGAAACCCATCTGGTGCATGCCGATGAAGGCGGGTATGGCCGACATGGGCAGTGCCACTGCCGACACCAGCGTGGCGCGCCACTGGCGCAGGAACAGCCAGACCACCAGCACCGCCAGCGCTGCGCCCTCGTACAGCAGGTGCAGGGAGCCTGTGTATTCCTCCTGCGCTGGCGTCACAAAGTCAAACGCCAGCGTCAGTTCCATGTCCGGGTGTTGCACCTTGAGTTCTTCCAGGGCTTTTTGCACCGCTGCACCTACCGCCACTTCGCTCTCGCCGCGGCTGCGCACCACTTCAAAACCGATCACCGGCACGCCGTCGAGCAGGGCGGCGGAGCGTGGCTCGGCCACCGTGTCGCTGATGCGGGCCACGTCGCTCAGGCGAATGCGCCG
>JBAXOZ010000186.1:0-4901 GCA_037132975.1 Comamonadaceae bacterium | reverse complement strand
GCCGCCAAAATTGGCAGTCTGGCATCATGCTGACATGGACGCCGCTCTGCCCCCCCTGATCCAGGCCTTGCTGGACCCGCAGCGCTATGCGCACACCGTGCCAGAAGTCGAACTGGTGCAAACCCATATCTCATGGGTCTTGCTGGCGGGTGAGTTTGCCTACAAGATCAAGAAGCCGCTGCACCTGCCCTTCCTGGATTTCAGCACACTGGCGAAGCGCAAAGCCGCTTGCCTTGACGAGCTGCGCCTGAACCGCCGCTATGCGCCCGAGCTCTACCTTGATGTCGTCGCCCTCTTCAACTCCGAGCAGGACCCGCGCTTCGACGGGCCGGGTGAAGCGATCGAATACGCGGTCAGGATGCGGCGCTTCGATGAAGCCGGCCGCCTCGACCGGGTCTGTGCCCGCGGTGAACTGCGACCCGCCCATCTGTCGGCTCTGGCCGCCACGCTGGCCGCCTTTCATGAGACGGCGGCGCGTGCCACACCTGCCACGCGCTTCGGATCAACCAGCGCCATCCTGGCGCCGGCGCTGGAGAACTTTGACGAGCTGATGCAGGTCAGCACGGTGCTCGGGTTGCCGGAGCGACTCCAGTGGCTGCGCAGCTGGACGCAAGCGCAGCACCAACGGCTGACAGCCCTGATGCACGCGCGCAAGCAGGCCGGTCTGGTGCGCGAGTGCCATGGTGACCTGCATCTGGCTAATCTGGTCCTGATCGGTGAGCAGGTCCAGATGTTCGACTGCATCGAATTCAATGAAGACCTGCGCTGGATCGACGTGACCAGCGATATCGCCTTCCCCTATGTTGACCTGCTGGCCCGCAAGCAAGGCGGCCTGGCCAACTGGTTTGTCAACGAGGTGCTGAGCCACAGCGGCGACTACGAAGCAGCTGCACTGCTGCGCTTTTACGCGGTTTACCGCGCGCTGGTGCGTGCCAAGGTGGCGTCTCTGCGCTTGCTCCAGGTAGCGGGCGATGCGAGCGAGGTGCTGGCCTACGTGGCGTTGGCAGAACGGCTGGCCGCGCCGCCGCCGGCGCGGCTCGTGATCACGCATGGCTTGTCGGGTTGCGGCAAAACCAGCGCGACGAATGAACGGCTGCAAAACGACCCAAACGCATCCACTCTGCGCCTGCGCTCGGATGTAGAACGCAAGCGCCTGGCTGGCCTCCGTAGCACAGCGCAAAGTGGCTCGCCGCTGGACGGCGGCATTTACAGCGCTGCCGCACAGCAGCAAACCTACAGGTGTCTGCACACCCTGGCGGGCCTGTTGCTGCGCGCGGGCTGGTCGGTGATCGTCGATGCCACCTTCCTCAAACGCAGTGAGCGCGACGCCTTTCGTGCCCTCGCCCAAGACCTGGGCCTGGCATTCGAAATCCTGGCACCACAGGCCAGCGCCGATCAGCTGCGCCAGCGCATCCAGGCGCGCAGCGCGCTGGGGCATGACGCCTCCGAAGCAACGCTGGCAGTGCTGGAGCGGCAAATTCGCACGATCGAGCCGCTGGGAGCCGACGAGCAGTAGGCACTCGAACTGCCTGCTTCAATTGAGCCACAGGGGGCGAGCCGGTCAATCAGGCCGCTAACCGCCATTGTTCAATCGTCTCGGGACTCGGAATGCCTCCATTTTGTCCGCCAGCGTGGCAGTGGACAGTGCTCCCACGTGGCTGTTCACCAAATGCCCGCTCGCGTCGTAAAACAGGGAGGTAGGCATGGCCGTCGATCCGATGGCCCGGCCCAGTTCGCTGCCGGCATCAATCAGAACGTTTTCAAGTTTGAGTTGCGAACTGCTCAGGTAGCGCTGAACCTTGGCCGCATCATCGCCCTGGCTGACGAAAACAAAAGTCACGCTGGTTTCGCGCTGTTGCGCCTCGGCCAGCACCGGCATCTCGCGACGGCATGGCGGGCACCAGGTCGCCCAGAGATTGACCACCATCGGCTTCCCATGAGACAGCGCCGCCAAATGGGTTGCTTGTCCTGAGAGGGTCTTCAATTCGACCGCCGGCAGCGCCATTTGGGTGTTCATACCAAGCATGCCGGGTGCACCGGACAGGGTCCAGGCCAGCGTGCCCGCGAGCAGTCCCAGGCTCAGTGGTCTGCGCAGTTCGGGGCGCTTCGATGCGTGCCGGATGGCCACTGCCATCGCGGCGGCAAGGCCCGCCCATGAATTGAACCCGCCATCACGAATGTCGAAGACCGACCAGGGTGCATCGCGGTACTGGTCAAACCAAACGGCGACAAAGACCATGCGTGCTGCCAGCATCGCAGCCAGCAGCATGTCGATCAATACGTTGCCAATACCAAGGCGCTGCGGCCTGCCAACCAGGTGACCCACGATGGCGGCAACCAGCATGGAAGCCAACAGCAGTACGTGGCTGGTCTGAAAAGCCAAGGGGCCAAGACTGATATTCAAGTGACGACTATTTCAGGCGAGCGCCAGTGGTATCGAACACCTGCACGGCAATGGGAATACCCTGACCCACGCTTTGTGTCACCGTGCAGAACGCCTCGAATTGCGACAGAACACGGTCCAGATGCTCCAGCTGAGCAGCCGGCACACCCAGGGTGAGTGTGGCTGTCATCTCGAGCACGCGCATGCGGGCGTCGGCATTGCGTCCGACACTGGCTTGTACGCTGCAGCGAATCGGGTCGGGTGCCTGCTTGAACTTGCGCAGGGCGAAGAGCATCGAGTCACTCAGGCAGTTGCCGACGGCGGCACACAGCAGTTGAACCGGCGATGGTCCCTGTCCCGTTCCCAACGGTGCCGGCTCGTCGCCTGTGAGCACGGGTATGCCTGCACCAAAGTTGATGTCGAAGCGATAGTCTTGCTGCTGCGTCAGCTCAACCGTGATGGATTTTTCGTTCATGAGGTTCTCCCTTTGGAATCGATGGCGCTCAGCGCTGCAACAGCGCGTTGACGGCCTGCAGTGCCGGCTCGTTCAATTGCCCGGCCAGTGCCTGCAGACGCAACTGGTTGATCAACAACTCGATGCGCGCCTGCAGCAGCGCCAGCGTGGCGCTGCTGGCGTCGGTCTCGGCCTGCAGCAGGTCCAGCGTGGTGCGGTCACCCACCTGGCGTCCGAGCCGGGTGGCGTCGAGTCTGGCGGCGCTGGCTTTGTGCGACTCCGCGAGTGCCAGCAGACGGGCACTGCCGGTTTGCAGTGCCAACCAGGCGGCACGGGTTTGCTGGCTGATTTGCTGCTTTGCACGTTCCATTTCAGCGGACGCCTTGTCCTGCAGACGCAGCGCCTCTTCCTGTTTGGCATTGCGGTAGCCGCCGGTGTACAGAGGCAGGTTCAGTTGCAGACCGATCATTTGCTGACTCGCCGTGTTGCTAGCCGCACCAAAGTTGCCGTTGCCACTGAGCTGATCGCGCCCGGCTTGCGCCACCAGGTCCAGCGTTGTCGCGGCCGCTTTGCTGTATTTGGCTACTTCCTGTTGCGCCACCTGCACTGCGGCGCCTTGCATTCCCAGCTGTGGATTTTTCTCGGAAACTTCAGCCAGCCAGTGCGTCAGCGACTGCAGATTGACCGGAAGCACATTCGCGTTTCCTGCCAGGCTCTGCAGTGCGGGGTTGGCAACGCCGGTGGCATCGGCCAATGCAGCCTGCACCAAGGCGAGTTCGTCCTGTGTTGCCAGCACTTGGGCGCGCAGCGCGTAGGCGCGGGCCGATGCTTCGTGGGTGTCGGTGACGGGTTTGTCGCCCAGGGCAAAGCGATCCTTTGCTTCGCTTAGCGCCAGTTCAACCGCTTTTTGCTGTTCACGAAGCAAGGCCAGCTTGTTGGCCACCAGCAGCACATCAAAATAGCGTTGCGTTGTTTGCAGCATCAGGTCTTGCTGGGCCGACTGCCACTCCAGCTCGGCCACATCGGCGGCAAGCTCCAACTGCCGGCCTTGCGCCTTGCGCTCCAGATTGAACAGCGGTTGGCGTGCGCTAAGGGTCCAGCGCGTTGACGTGCCGTTGTTGACCGAAGTGGCAAAGCCGACCCCATCAGACTGGCCCAGACCGGGTGCCGAAAAATGGGCCCCCGTCATCTCGGTCTCGCCCGTCATGCGTCCGGCGCTGGCGCTGAGCATGACACCGGGACGCCAGAGCGACGCGGCCTGTGTCCGGCGGGTTTCCCCCGCCTGGCGCGCGGCTTGTGACACAGCGGATTGCGGGTCGTGCTGGCGCGTGGCCTGCCATGCCTCCATGAGGTCCATGGCCTGGGCCGGGAAAGCGCTGATGATCAATGCGCCCACGGTCATTTGTCTGAGTTTTGCGATCACGCTGTGACCCCCGTTGTGTTGGACTCAATCCATCGTTGCAGCTCGGCGGCTGAGACAGCGCCGGAGAGGCGCGCCGTTTCCTGCCCGCGCTCAAACAGGATCAGAGTTGGGATGCTTCGGATCGCGTAACGAGAACTGGCCATGGGACAGGCCTCGGTATCGACCTTGATGAAACGAACCTTCGGCAACTGGCGTGCCGCGATGACAAACTGCGGTGCCATCATCTTGCAGGGGCCGCACCAGTCGGCCCAGAAGTCCACCACCACCGGCAAGGCGGTGCCAGCGATGAAACCAGGCAGTGTCTGGTCATTCATCGCAAAAGGCGCGGCGGCCATGATGTCTTGACCACAACGGCCACAGGCCAGCTCATGGTCAAGTTTTTCAGGCGGCACGCGGTTCTTGGTGCCGCAATGAGGGCAGACCAGTTGCATGTTTCCTCCTTGATCAGTTGCCTTGACGCAGGCCGAGCTTGCTCATGATGGTTTCCATCAGGCACCATTTGGTGATCCCGCTTTGCAGCAGGTTGACGCCAACAAAGGCGGTGAAGGCGAGCCACCATTGGCTCATGAAGATCGGGCTGCCGGGAATGCCCAGGGCCAGCGACAGAAGAATGAAAGTGCCTGCGACGACGCGTACGGCTT
>JBAXOZ010000185.1:0-4924 GCA_037132975.1 Comamonadaceae bacterium | reverse complement strand
GCCGTGATCAAGGTTGGCGCTGCCACCGAAGTCGAAATGAAGGAAAAGAAGGCCCGCGTCGAAGACGCCCTGCACGCTACCCGCGCTGCGGTGGAAGAAGGCATTGTGGCTGGCGGTGGCGTGGCGCTGCTGCGCGCCAAACAGTCTGCCGGCACCATCAAGGGTGACAACGCTGATCAGGACCATGGCATTGCGCTGGTTCTCAAGGCCATCGAATCGCCGCTGCGCGAAATCGTTTTCAACGCCGGTGGCGAAGCCTCTGTCGTGGTCAACGCCGTGCTGGCTGGCAAGGGCAACTACGGCTTCAACGCCGCCAACGACACCTATGGCGACATGATCGAAATGGGTATCCTGGACCCAACCAAGGTGACCCGCACGGCTCTGCAAAACGCAGCGTCTGTGGCTTCCCTGATGCTGACGACCGAGTGCATGGTGGCTGAGGCTCCCAAGGCCGAAGGCGCTGGCGGCATGGGCGGCATGGGTGGTGGCGATATGGGTGGGATGGGCGGCATGGGCGGCATGGGCATGTAATTGGGCTCCTTGCCTGAGGCTCCAGGCCTTCGTTGCAAGGGCTTGCCGTGGCGCTGCCACTGTCTTCGCCCTTGCGCCTTGGCCTGGAGCCTCATGCTGCGTCGAACTACGCTGTAGATTCGACACAAAGAAAAACCCGCTGGGCTTGCGCCTCGCGGGTTTTTTGTTGCGCTTCTTTATCTCACCGCTTGAAGGCCACCACGGTCTGGCGTTGCTCGCCAAGGCCTTCCACGCCCATGGCGATGGTGTCGCCGGCTTTCAGAAACTGCTGTGGCTTTCGGCCCATGCCAACACCGGGCGGCGTGCCGGTAGTGATGACGTCGCCGGGCATCAGGGTGATGAACTGGCTCACATAACTCACGATTTTTGCAACCCCAAAAATCATGGTTTTACTGCTGCCACTTTGCATGCGCTGGCCATTGACCTCCAGCCAGAGCGCGAGCTTTTGCGGATTGGGTACTTCGTCACGTGTCACCAGCCAGGGGCCGAGCGGTCCGAAGCTGTCGCAACCCTTGCCCTTGTCCCAGGTACCGCCGCGCTCGATCTGGAACTCGCGCTCACTGATGTCGTTGACGGCACAGTAGCCAGCGACGTAGTTGAGTGCCTCCTTTTGCGAGATGTAGCGCGCCCTCTGCCCGATCACCACGCCAAGTTCCGCCTCCCAGTCGGTCTTGACGGACCCCTTGGGCAGCATGACGGGATCGTTCGGACCCTGGATGCAGCTGATAGCCTTGGTGAACATCACGGGTTCTTTCGGAATCGGCATACCGGCCTCGGCCGCATGATCCGCGTAGTTCAGCCCGATGGCGATGAATTTTCCGATGTTCGCGACGGGCGCCCCGAGCCGTGGCTTGCCCGGCACCAAGGCCAGCGATTGCGGCTTCAGACGGCGCAGGCGCGCCAGTGCGGCATCGCTGAGCTGATCCGGACCGAGGTCAGGGATCACGGTACTCAGATCGCGCAGACGACCCTCAGCGTCGATCATGCCGGGCTTTTCCTTGCCAGGCTTGCCATAGCGCACCAGTTTCATAAAATTCCTTAAAGTTGAGGCAGCAAGTTTGCCAGACTTGAGCGCAGCTGCAGCGCCGAAACAAAACGCAATCCGCCCCAGCCCAGGCTGCAGGCGACATCCACATTGTCCTGTACGTCGTCAACAAACAGGGTCTGCGCCGGCTCCAGGGCGTATCGGCTCTGCAGCAACTGGTAAATGGCCACATCAGGCTTGCTGCGCTGCACGTCACCAGAAAAAATACCGCCGTCAAACCATGAAAGAAAGGCGTACTTCTTCTCCAGCGTGCGCGCATAGGGTGCCGGCATATTCGAGAGGTAGTACAGACGGACATCACCGCGCTGATCGCGTCGCTGCGCCAACTCAGCCACCAGGTCCATCGTCTCCTGGATCGGAGTCAGGCGCTCACCAATGCCTGACACCAGCCGCCGCACTTCATCCAAATGCAAAGCCAGGCGCTGTGCGGTTCGTTGCGCGACGCCGTCAGCGCTTAATGCGCCACGATCAAAGTCATGCCAGTCCGCATGACCAAAGATGGAACGTGCCGCCTGTTGCGCTGCCTCGGGTGTTGCGGCCAACTCCGGAAAGTGCGATGCCACCAGCCTGGCCGGTTGCCACTCAATCAGGACCGCACCGAAATCGAAAACCAGGTTCATGGATTGCGGGTCGGGACCCGCGTTGACACCCATTTCCATTAGCGCAAGTGCTGCAGCAAACCAGCGGTCGAACTGTCCAAGCCATTGACATCGCCTGTTTGCAGGCGCGCCTGCAGGTCTTTGGCCAGTACCTTGCCGAGCTCCACGCCCCACTGGTCAAAGCTGTTGATGCCCCAGAGCGAACCGCTGACAAAGACACGGTGCTCCTGCAGTGCAATCAGGGCACCGAGCGTGGTCGGCGTTAACTCATCGAGCAGCAAGAAGGTGCTGGGTCGGTTGCCGGGGAAATTCTTGTGCCCACCGGTATCACGTTGGCCGACCATCAGGGCCTGCGCCTGCGCCAGCACGTTGGCCAGCAGCAGTTCATGGTGACCTGGCAAAGCATGCCTCGGCTTGCGAACCGCCACAAATTCGACTGGCACCACATCCGTGCCCTGATGCAGCATCTGAAAAAAGGCGTGCTGGCCGTTGGTTCCGGGCTCGCCCCATAACACTGGCGCCGTGGCAAAGCGCAAGGCCTGCCCTTGCGCATCCACGCACTTGCCGTTGCTCTCCATCTCGAGCTGTTGCAGATAGGCCGGCAGGCGCCGCAGCGCGCTGTGATAGGGCGCGATGGAACGGCTGGTAAAGCCATGAAAATTGCGGTACCAGACGTCCAGCAGCGCCAGGCGAACCGGCAAATTCTGCTCCAGCGCGGCACTGCGAAAGTGCTGGTCCATGTCATGCGCACCGGCCAAAAATTCACGAAATCCCTGCTCGCCAATCGCAATCGCCAGCGGCAGCCCGATGGCCGACCAGACCGAATAACGGCCGCCAACCCAGTCCCAGAAACCAAAGGTGGTGCGGATGCCAAAGGCCTTGGCCGCTGCCACGTTGGTCGTCAGTGCGGCAAAGTGCCGGCCCACGTCCTTGCCGCCGTTGGCTTCGAACCAGTCCCGCGCCGAGCGCGCATTGGTCATGGTCTCGATGGTGGTGAAGGTCTTGCTGGCAATCAGGAACAGGGTGTTATCAGGCTTGAGCCGCTGCAGCACGGCGGCGAGTTCATGGCCGTCCACATTCGAGACAAAGTGAAAGCGCTTGCCCGGCAGCACAAAGGCGTCGAGCGCGAGCACAGCCATCTGCGGCCCCAGATCGGAACCGCCGATGCCGATGTTGACGATGTCGGTGATGCTTTCGTCCGCGCGCACGCTCTGCGCGTAGGCCAGCATGGCGCCCAGCACCGTATGCACTTGCGCCAGTTCACCCGCGAGGTTTGACGCGACACCGTTCTGCATCGCCGGACTGCGCAGCAACCAGTGCAGCACTGCTCGCTGCTCGGTGTTGTTGATCGCAGCGCCGGAAAACATGGCATCTCGGTGCGGCTCCAGGCCGCACTGGCGCGCCAGGGTGAACAGCAATTGCTGCGTTGCACGGTCGATCA
The DNA here is from genome assembly GCA_037132975.1 of Comamonadaceae bacterium. Taxonomy (GTDB): domain Bacteria; phylum Pseudomonadota; class Gammaproteobacteria; order Burkholderiales; family Burkholderiaceae_C; genus Rhodoferax. Next base: position 1,308 of record JBAXOZ010000185.1, on the reverse strand, counting down.
GGTTCTTCGACAAATCGGCGAAGACGTGCGGTGCGCTCTGGCTGAAGGCCTCGAAGCGCCCCTCGTCATCGGCAAAGGCGCGGCGCAGATCCAAGGTCTGGCCACCGTTTGCGAACAGGTTTTGCAGTCCGCGCCAGGTGGCAGTTCGGTCACAGCGAATGCGTTCCATGGAAAGTCCTTGAATTGGGTTTCAGGCTGCCAGCAACAGCTGGTCAAGCCGAACGGCATCGGCACAAAATGCGCGAATGCCCTCGGCCAGTTTGTCACTAGCCATCGCGTCTTCATTGAGTGCGAAACGAAAGCCTGCTTCGTCGTAATTGACAGGCGTCAGCTCCAGCGACCGGGCCGCCTTGGCGTCCAGGGCCAGCGACAGCGGCGCCTTGCTTGCCATCAAGGTCGCAAGCAGATCGGGGCTGATGGTCAGCAGGTCACAGCCGGCCAGTGCCGTGATCTGTCCCACGTTACGAAAGCTCGCACCCATCACCTCGGTAGCGATGCCGAATTTCTTGTAGTAGTTGTAGATTTGCCGCACCGACTTGACGCCGGGATCGTTGGCACCCGCGTTATCCGCTTCGACCCAGGCAGCGCCGGCCGACTTCTTGTACCAGTCGTAAATGCGGCCGACAAACGGCGAGATCAGTTGCACCCTGGCCTGCGCGCAAGCCACGGCCTGGCAGAACGAAAAAAGCAAAGTCAGATTGGTGTGGATGCCACGGCGCTCCAGCTGTGCTGCAGCATCCATTCCTTCCCAGGTCGCCGCCACCTTGATCAGTACGCGGTCGATGTGAATGCCCTGTGCCTGATAGAGCTCGATGATGCGCTCGGCGCGGGCCACGGTTGCACTCGCGTTGAAACTGAGTCTGGCATCGACCTCGGTCGAGACGCGCCCCGGAATGATGGACAGAATCTCACAGCCAAAACGCACCAGCAGACGGTCCATGACTTCGTCGAGTGGTCGGTCACGGTAAGCTGCCACGATGTCCGTCAACAAAGACCGGTACTCCGGCTTTTGCACAGCCTTGAGAATCAGCGACGGGTTGGTCGTGGCGTCCTGCGGCAAGTAGGCGTCGATCTGCCTGAAATCCCCCGTGTCAGCCACCACCGTGGTGTACCGCTTAAGTGCGTCCAGTTGGTTCATGGCAGCATTATCCGGCGACCACCGAAACGCCATGATCAGCCAGCGTCAGCCAGACCTCGATCCCCAGCGGCAGGACGTCGGTCAAGTCCGGCGAAACCACAAAGACACTACCGAGCGCGGTCTCAAACGTGTACTCGAAGAAACTGCCCAGGTAGGCTGACTTGAGCAGT
>JBAXOZ010000184.1:0-4949 GCA_037132975.1 Comamonadaceae bacterium | reverse complement strand
TTGGTTTTTTCCAGCAGGTAGGCGCCGACAAAAACCAGCAGCGTGCCAAAGAGCGCGGTGCCAGCGGCCATCTTCAGGCTGTTGAAGAAGGCCACACCCACTTCGGCGTCGAGCAGGCCGAGCTCGTAGTGACGCCAGCTTGGGGTCAGGTTGTAGGGCCAGAACGAGGCGAAGGAGGCGAACACGGCCATGCCCAGCATCGCCAGCACCAGGGCGGCGATGGCGGCGCAGTACAGCGTCATGAGCCGGTCGTAGGCCGGTGAGGGTTTGGGCGAATAAGGCACGGCGCGCGCTGTCAGCATGGCGGTCTGGCGCCGGCTCACGTAGTGATCGACGCCAAAAGTCAGCACGGCCGGTGCCAGCAGCAGGATCGCCACCACTGCGCCCTTGGCAAAGTCCTGCTGGCCGATCACCAGCTTGAAAACGTCGGTGGCGAGCACGTTGAAGTTGCCGCCAATCACCTTGGGAATACCGAAGTCGGTCATGACCAGCGTGAAGGTGACCAGTGCCGCCGAGATCAGGCCGTACTTGGCGCCCGGTAGCGTGATGGTGAAGAACTTGCGCCACACCGTGGTGCCCATCGCATCGGCCGCCTCAAACAGGCGTGCATCGGACAGACTCAGGGCCGTGACCAGAATCATCAGCGTGTGCGGAAAGACAGCCAGACATTCGGCCAGCAGAATGCCCGGTGCGCCGTAGATCTGGGCGATGCCCAGGCCCTGCATCCAGTCCTTGAGCACACCCTGATTGCCAAACCAGTAGATCAGTGAAATCGCCGACAGCAGGGAGGGCGCCAGCAGAGGTATCAGGGTGATGCCGCGAAACAATGACTTGAAGGGCATGCACGAGCGCGTCAGCGCGTAGGCAAAGGTAAAGGCCAGCGGCACCACGATCAGCGTCACCGCGCATGAAACCCACAGGCTGTTCCACAGGCTGCCCAGCAGGGCCGGCGTCTTGGCGTACTCGACGAAATTGTCAAACCAGATGAACTCGCCGTCGTGACCTTGCAGCGCCTGCAGCAGAATCGACAAAAGCGGTCCCGCCAGAAAGGCGATTAATGCCAGCGCGATCAGGCCAATCAGCAGGTGCGCCAGTCGATCCACCCAGTGCTGCTTGAGCTTGACAGCGCGCGTCAGGGGCCCTGGCAGAACGGCTGACATCAGAACACCTTGATGCGCTCGGGCAGCAGTTTGAGTGCGAGCGTGGAGCCGACCTCGAGCGACTGTTCGGACAGAAAATTGAGTGACAGATAGACCATCAGCTTGTGGCTGCCCAGCGCCGGCGAGCCCACGTGGACGTGGCAGTAGGAACCCAGAAACTCGATCTTGTCGATGCTGGCGTCAAACACGTGAGCGTCGCCCGCCGCGATGGGGCGTGCCAGCACGTCTTCGGGCCGGAGGTAAATCCGCGCCTCGCGATCCGGGCCTTCGCAAGGCACGCACATGCTGCCAAAGAGCAGTTCGCCGGCAAGCACGCGCGCCGGCAGGATGTTGACCTTGCCAACAAAGTCCGCCACAAAGGGTGAGGCCGGTTCGCGGTAAATGTCCAGCGGTGTCCCGACCTGTTCGATGACGCCGTGGTTCATCACCACAATCCGGTCGGCCACGCTCAGCGCTTCTTCCTGATCGTGCGTCACCATGATGGTGGTGACGCCGAGTTTTCTCTGCAGCGCGCGGATTTCGCCGCGCAAGCGGATGCGTTCCAGCGCATCGAGCGCTGACAGCGGCTCGTCGAGCAGCAGCAGACCGGGTGCTGTGGCCAGCGCGCGGGCCAGAGCGATGCGCTGTTGTTGCCCGCCGGAGAGTTGTCCCGGGAACTTGGCTTCGCTGCCAGGCAACCCGACCAGCTTGAGCAGGTCGGTGACACGCTGTTTGATGGCGGGCCGGGAGGTCTTGCGGTTGACCAACCCGTAGGCCACGTTGTCAGTGACGTTCAGGTTCGGAAACAGCGCGTAGCTCTGAAACACGATGCCGTAGTCGCGCAGCGCCGGCGGCAGCAGCGAGATGTCGCGACCGCCCTGCGACAACTGCCCGGAGGTCTGGACTTCGAGCCCGGCGATGATGCGCAGCAGCGTGGTCTTGCCGCAGCCCGAGGGACCCAGGAAGCAGACAAATTCGCCTTGGCGAATTTCCAGGTTGATGTCCTGCAGCGCGGTGAAGCTGCCAAATTCCTTGCGGATGTGGCGCAGATCGAGAAAAGGAGGTGAACTCATGCCGGGAATGGGTAGAGCCGCACAGTCGCGCCATGCGGCTCATGAAGCGCAGTGGGATCAGCGCTTTTCGGTCTTGCCGTCGTAGCGTGCGGTCCACTCTTTCAGGATGCGTTCACGCTGCTCGGCCGCGTAGTTGAAGTCGAGCTTGACCAGGCGTGCTTCGTAGTCCTTGGGCACGTTGGCCAGGGGTGCGGCAACGCCGGGTTGCGCGGTGATGGCGAAGTTCTTGCCATAGAGCAGCATGGCGTCCTTGCTGGAAGCCCAGTCAGCCAGTTTCTTGGCAGCGTCAAGTTTCTTGGTGCCCTTGTGAATGGCAAAGGCTTCCAGATCCCAGCCCAGACCTTCTTTCGGGAACACCAGATCAATCGGCGCGCCCTTGGCCTTGTTGCTGTTGGCGCGGTACTCGAAGGAAATGCCGACGGTGAACTCGCCGCTACCGGCCATGTTGCAGGGCTTGGAGCCGGAGTGCGTGTACTGCGCAATGTTCTCGTGCAGGCCATCCATGAACTTCCAGCCGCCGCCCTTGCCTTCCTTGTCGCCAAACAGCGTCAGCCAGGCCACCACGTCAAAATAGCCGGTGCCGCTGGAAGCCGGGTTGGGCATCACGATCTGGCCCTTGTAAACCGGCTTGGTCAGGTCCTGCCAGGTCTCGGGCTTCGGAATATTCTTCTTCTTGGCTTCGATCGTGTTGAAGCACACCGTGGCACCCCAGACGTCCATACCAAACCAGGCCGGAGGCTGCTTCTTGTCGCGGTACTGGCTCATGATGGCGTCCAGATTCAGCGGAGCATAGGGAATCAGCATGCCCTGCTTGTCCATCAACGCCAGGCTGGAGGCGGCAACGCCCATCACGGCGTCGGCCTGCGGGTTGGCTTTTTCGGCCAGCAGCTTGGCGGTGATGACGCCGGTGGAATCGCGAACCCATTTGATTTCAATGTCAGGATAGGACTTGTTGAAGCCTTCCTGGTAAGCCTTGAGCTGGTCGGTCTCCAGCGCGGTGTAAACCAGCAACTGGGTTTTTTGTGCCGACGCCGCAGCGGCGAAGGCGAACAGACCGGTCAGCAGAAGGGATTTGGACAAAGTGGACAGACGCACGTGAAGCTCCTTCAGGTGAAAAGTTGCAATGTTGTGACCGGATTATGTCGGCGTGATGACAAAACGCCAACGAACGCATTTATTTGAACCTGAGTCCCGTCGTTTGTCAATTGTGTTTTGCAAATTGTCAACAAAAGCCTTTTGTGTTGTAATAAAAACATGAATGCGGCACTTCATCCCACCATCGCACTGTTGCAGAGCAGTTCGCTCACCACGGTGGTGCAGCAGGAGATTGAGCGAGCCATTCTGGTGGGCGACTATGCACCGGGGTCGAAATTGAACGAAGCCGCGCTGGCGGAAAAGCTCGGTGTTTCGCGCGGGCCGGTGCGTGAGGCCTTTCGCATGCTGGACGAAGCCGGATTGGTGCGCACCGAAAAGAACCGTGGTGTCTTTGTGCGCGCCATCCCGATGGACGAAGCGCTCGAAATATTCGACCTGCGCGCCGCCATGGACGACTGGATCGGCAAACGACTGGCGGTCTGCATCACACCCGAGCAATTGAAGGAAATCAAGGCCATGGTCTCCGAGATGGATACCGCGGTGAAAGCGCAGGATGCCCACCAGTACCATGTGCTGAACCTGAAGTTCCATGACCGCATGGTGGAGATCTGCGGCAACCGCAAGCTGACCGATACCTATCGCCGACTGATCAAGGAGCTTTCGCTGTTTCGGCGCCAAAATCTGGCTGACGCCGGTCTGATGCGGACCTTTCTGAATGAGCACAAGCAGATCGTGAAAGCGATTGCTTCGGGCGACGCGCAGGCCGCCGGACAAGCCATGTTTGATCACGTGATGCTGAGCAAGCAGCGCACCATCGACAACGATCTGCGCCAGCGCTCGCTAGCGACCTGAAGATGGCTGCCGGGCCGTCTCAAAGCGAAGGCGATGTCAACCAGTCGCCGCGGCGCAGGCAGTGGCAGGCCGAACATCTGGACGAGACCACGCGCAGCCTGCTGGCGCGTGACAGTACGGCCTTTTTGCATCAGTCAGTATCCACCCCCTGCCTGAGCGCCATCGCCCGCGCCGAAGGCATCTGGATCGAAGACACGGCTGGCCGGCGCTACATGGATTTTCATGGCAACAACGTGCACCACGTCGGCTACGCCCATCCGCACGTCATTACAGCCATCAAGCAGCAACTCGATACCCTGAGTTTTGCGCCGCGCCGCTTTGCCAGTGACCGTGCGGTCGAACTGGCCGAAGCGCTGGGCGTGCGTTTCAAGTCGCTGACCGGAAGCGCCGGCAAGGTGCTGTTCACGACCGGCGGCTCGGATGCGGTGGAAGTAGCGATCAAGCTCGCGCGCATCGCCACCGGACGCTTCAAGACCCTGAGCTTTTGGGACTCTTTTCACGGTGCCGGCTTTGGTGCCTCCAGCGTCGGTGGCGAGTCCTTGTTTCGCAGCGGCCGCGCCGTCGGGCCCTTGCTGCCGGGCACCGAACACGTGGCGCCGTTTGGCTGCTATCGCTGTCCCTACGGTCACGCAGTGGACGACCATGGCCAACCCCGGCTGGATCAATGCCAGCTCGCCTGCGCGGCAATGGTGCGTTATGTGCTGGAGCGCGAGGGTGATGTGGCGGCGGTCATTGCGGAGCCGGCGCGCGCTGTGCCCTTCATCCCACCACCAGGTTACTGGCAGGCGGT
>JBAXOZ010000183.1:0-5009 GCA_037132975.1 Comamonadaceae bacterium | reverse complement strand
GGCCTGGGTGGCTTTGGTGACCGCTACCCGCACCAGATGTCGGGCGGCATGCGCAAGCGCGTGAGTCTGGCACAGACACTGGTACTGGACCCCGACATCATTCTGATGGACGAGCCGTTTTCGGCGCTCGACATTCAAACCCGCCAGTTGATGGAAAACGAGTTGCTGGCGCTGTGGGCCGCCAAGAAAAAGGCCGTCCTCTTCATCACACACGATCTGGACGAGGCGATTGCCATGAGCGACCGCGTGGTGGTTCTGAGCGCCGGCCCCGGCAGCCACCCGATCGGCGAGTTCGTGATCGACATCCCGCGCCCGCGCGACGTGGCTGAAGTCAAGATCACGGCGCGCTTCATTGAACTGCACAAGGCCATCTGGTCGGTGCTGCGCGATGAAGTGCTCAAAGGCTACCAGCAACAGCTGCAGGTTGCCTGAGGACGGCAGACGCCTATGTGGAAACTGATCAAACCGCGCAGCCAGACCTTGTGGTTCTGGCAACTGGGCCTGCTGCTGGCCCTGTTCCTGTTCTGGCACCTGATGACCGTGCCCGGGCTGATACCGCCCATGATGTTTGCCGACGAGCGCCAGGCCGCCTTCTTTTTTGGCGAGCCGCTGAAGATCTTCACCCGGATCTGGTCCTGGTTTGTGCGCGACGCCGACATCTACCAGCACCTGGGCGTGACGCTGGCGGAAACACTGATGGCCTTTGCCGTGGGCTCCGCCCTGGGACTGGCTGGCGGCCTGTGGCTGGCGCTGGCACCCGTGGCCTCGGCCCTGCTGGAGCCCTACATCAAGGCCTTCAACGCGATGCCACGCATCATCCTGGCGCCGATCTTTTCCGTCTGGTTTGGTCTGGGCATGGGTTCCAAGGTGGCACTCGGCGTGACGCTGGTCTTCTTCATCGTGTTCTTCAACGTGTACCAAGGCGTCAAGGAAGTCAGCCCGGTGGTGCTGGCCAACGCGCGCATGCTGGGTGCCAGCCAACGCCAGTTGCTGCGCCAGGTCTACCTGCCCAGCGCCACGAGCTGGGTTTTCAGCTCGCTGCACACCTCGGTCGGACTCGCGTTTGTGGGCGCCGTGGTCGGTGAGTACCTGGGCTCCAGCCAGGGTGTGGGTTACCTGATCCTGCAGGCCGAAGGCAGTTTTGACATCAACACCGTGATGGCCGGCATTCTGGTGCTGACAGCATTTGCCCTGGTGCTCGATGAAGCGGTAGGACGCATTGAGAGCCACCTGATGAAGTGGCAACCGCGCTCGGGTGAGACCGAGAAACTTTGATTTAGAAACGTGAATCCAGCCAGGCCTTGAGTTCGGCAAACACCGGCTCGGGGTCGATCTCGTTGAAGATCTCGTGGTACAGCGTCTCGAAGCAGCGCGCCGTCACGACCTCTTTGGGCGCTGCCGCTGCAAAGTCACGGCTGCCCTGCGGATTCACCAGTTTGTCGGCCCCGGCGTAGAGCAACAGCGTTGGCACTCTCCAGGTCGGCGCCAACGCCACCGTGGCCGGACCGTCATCGGCAATAAAGCGTGCCAGTCGGGCCGAGATGCGGTCGTGCACCAGCCTGTCAGCGCGGTAGGCAGCAACCACCGCCGGGTCATGCGAGATCATGGAGGGGTTGAGGCCATTGCCAACCCGCAGGTCCGGTGCAATTTTCGGCAGCACCGAAACCAGGAATTTTTGAAAAGCACTCAAACCCGGGTCCAGCGCCGGCGACGACAACACCAACGCTTCGACTGGCCGCATGGCCAGCGAAACGAAACGCGCTGCCACCAGACCACCCATGCTGTGGCCGAGCAAGATCAAGGGCGTCTTCGAGCTCATGCGCAGGCGCGTGCTGTCCACGATGTCGGCCAGATCGTCGAGCAGGCGGTGCGCTGTGGGCAAGCCACCGCGGGCGCCACCGGACTCGCCATGACCGTACTGGTCCGGTCCCCGCACCGCAAAACCCCAGCTGTTGAGCCGGCGTGCCACGTGGTCATAGCGGCCAGCGTGTTCGCCCAGACCATGCACCAGCAGAACGACGCCGCGCATCGGCTGTTCGTCTGCCAGCGGCCAGTCCTGAATGGCGAGATTGTCGCCATCAACGGCAACAAAAGTGGAGAGTGTGCTTTCGGTATTCATTGGAAGTTTGGCAACTGTGGCGCGTATCATGCCACGATCGCTATACGATAGTCGATCCTGTGGTTATCAAAATTTCATCCCCAAGAAAAGTCATGCCAGCCATTTTCAGCACCGCTCTCACCGCATCCACGCTCCGGCGTCGCCACTGGTTGACGCTGGCAAGCGCCGTCTGTATGGCCAGCCAGCAAGGCCTGGCGCAGGCACGCCGAGCGCTGCGCATCTCCACACCAGCGGTGCCCGATGACTGGCACGCACGCATGTGGACCGTGCTCAAGGACCAACTCGACAAGACCCTGCCGGGACAGTTTGATGTGCAGATCAGTCTGAACGCCTCGCTCTTCAAGCAGGGCGCGGAGCCGGTGGCGATGGCGCGCGGGAATCTGGAGATGACGACCATTTCCGCCTTCGACATTGCCAAGCTGGTGAGCGAGTTTTCGATCTTCACGGCCGGCTACATCATCCGCGACCCGGCGCACCTGATGAAGGTGTTCAATGGGCCGATTGGCGACGAACTGTTCAAACTGGTCAGTCAGAAGATGGACATCACGGTGCTGGCGCCGATTTATTACGGCACGCGCCAGCTCAGCCTGCGCGACGTGCGCAAGGTCAACACGCCGGCGGACCTCAAGGGTGTCAAGCTGCGTATGCCCGGCAGCAAGGAATGGCTGTTTCTGGGTGAGGCGCTGGGCGCCACACCAACCCCGCTGGCCTTCGGCGAGGTTTATCTGGGTCTGCGCACCGGCACCATCGACGCCCAAGACAATCCGCTGCCCACTGTGAAAAGTGCCAAGTTCTATGAGGTCACCAAACAGATCACCCTCACCAGCCATCTGGTGGACGTGCTTTTCATCGGGGTTTCCAACAAGCTGTGGGACAGTCTGAGCGCGGATCAAAAGGGCAAGCTCAAGAGTGCCGCCCAGGCCGCTGCCACTTACAACAACGAGAACCGCATCGCTGACGAGAAGGAACTGATCAGCTACTTCAAAAGCCAGGGCCTGAGCGTCACCACACCGGACCTGGACGCCTTCCGCAAGTCGGTGCAAGCCACCTACCTGCAATCCGAATATGCCAAGCTCTGGCCCAAAGGCCTGCTGGAGCGAATCAACGCCACCAAGTAACAGCTGATGTTGAAACACTTGCGCGGCGCGGCCAATGCCATCGGGGTCGGCTTGTTTGCCCTGCTGTTTCTGGTCTTCGTGGTACAGGTGGTGGCACGCTTTGCCTTCAATAAGCCGCTGGCCTGGACCGACGAAGCGGCGGTGATCCTGTATTTGTGGGCCATTTTGTGGGGTGCCGCACTGGTCTGCAGTGACAAGGAAAACGTCGCTTTTGATCTGCTCTACCAGAAGGCGACGCCACCCATGCAGCGTGTCATGGCGATCGCCGCTTGTGCCTTGATAGGCGTGCTTGCCGCCTGGGGCTTGCCCGGATCGCTGGACTACATCCATTTCATGCGCCGCGAGTCGACACCGGTGCTGGGTCTGCCCTTCAACTGGGTCTTTGCTCCCTTTGCCTTCTTCCTGATTGCGCTCGTGGTGCGTTATGCGTGGCGTATCTTCCGGCTGATGGGCCGTAACTGGCGGCACCACTTGTGAGCAATGCGCTGATCACGCTGTTGGTCGTGCTGGTAGCAGGCATGCTGCTGCGCGCACCGATTGCTTTTGCCATGCTGGCCAGCGGCATTGCCTACCTGATCGTCAAGGGGCAGGACCTGGGGCTGGCCGCCGAGCAAATCCTCAACGGTCTGTACAACGGCTACGTGCTATTGGCTGTGCCGCTGTTTGTGCTGGCCGCCAACCTGATGAACGCCGGCACCATCAGCGAACGGCTGTTTCAACTCTCGCGCGTGCTGGTCGGGCACATGCGCGGCGGTCTGGCGCAGGTGAATATCGTTGTGAGTGTTATTTTTTCCGGCATGAGTGGCAGCGCCATTGCCGACGCCGCCGGGCCGGGCCTGGTCTCGATCCGCCAGATGCTGAAGAAGCCGCAGTACGCGCCCGGCTTTGCCGCAGCCGTTGTGGTGGCCGGCGCCACCATCGGCCCCATCATCCCGCCGTCGATTCCGATGGTGATCTACGCGCTGGTATCAGGCACTTCGGTCGGCGCCCTGTTCCTGGGCGGTGTCTTGCCTGGCCTGCTGATGGCCGCGCTGTTGATGCTGGGCGTGCACCTCATCGCAAGGCATCGCAACATGCCCAAGGACGATCCGATCAGCGCCAGCGAGTTGCCCGGCATCGTGGCGCGTGGCCTGCTGCCGCTGACGCTGCCGGTGGTCTTGCTGACCGGCATTTACAGCGGCGCCTTCACGCCAACCGAGGCCGCTGCGGTGGCCGCACTGCACGCACTGATTCTGGCCGGTGGTGTGTACCAGGCGTTCTCAGCCCGGGCGCTGTTTGCGGTCACGCTGGAGTCGCTGCGCTCCAGTGCCGTCATCACCATGATCATCGCCAGCGCCTACCTGCTCAACTATGCATTTGCCACTGAAGGCATTCCAAATCAGCTGGCGGCGTGGGTCAGCGGCCTGCACTTGAGCCAGCTGCAGTTCCTGTTGCTGGTCAACGGTGTGTTTCTGGTGCTGGGCTGCTTTATCGATGTCTCGGTGATGCTGCTGGTGTTTGTGCCCATGCTGATTCCGACGGCCAAACTGCTGGGCGTCGATCTGGTTCACTTCGGTGTCGTGGTGGTCGTCAACATGATGATCGGGCTGGTGACACCGCCGTTTGGCATGCTGCTTTTTGTTACCAACGCGCTGACCGGCATCCCGCTCAGGGACATGGTGCGTGAAGGCTGGGCTTTCACCGCGCTACTGGTGCTGGCCCTGCTGCTGATGACGCTGTTCCCGCAAATCGTGCTCTGGCTGCCGCAGAGCATGGGCTATGTGACGCACTGA
>JBAXOZ010000182.1:0-5015 GCA_037132975.1 Comamonadaceae bacterium | reverse complement strand
AAGTTCATGGTGCAAAAAGTTCAGGAGGTCGTCATGACTTATCGAAGACTCTCAAACGGTTTCATGCGCGTGGTGACGGGGCTGCTTTGGGCTGCTGGCAGTTTGCACGCTGCAACCACCGATATCTCCAGTGTTCCGCTGAGCACCTATTCCAAACCCTCGGCAGATCAAGTGCGGCCCAACATCATGTTTGTGCTCGACAACTCTGGCAGCATGGACTGGATCCACATGCCCGACAACAGCGGCGATGGCGGCAGCACGGTGCCCTTTACCTACGGTTTTTATGGCTACCGCAGCAGCCAGTGCAACGGCATGTATTACAACCCTGCCACCACCTACACGCCACCGGTGTACGCCGACCACACCACTGCCGTGCCGCACTATTACCCGAACGCGACTTTCACTGCCGCTTGGGTCGATGGCTTCAACACGGGCAGCGGCACGACCAATTTGAGCACCAGTTTCCGTGCCGAAGGGGACAGCAGCAACCAGGCGGCCTACTACTACAACTACACGGGTAGCCAGAAGACCCTTGCGCAAAAGAACTATTACGTCTCCAACACTTTTGTTAGCGAATGTGGCACCGCCAGCGGCAGCGGTACTGCCACCAGCGGCACCGCGCCAGGCAGTGTGGTCTTCTCCAAGGTAACGGTTGGTGCCGGTGAGCAACAAAACTTTGCCAACTGGTACAGCTACTACCGCAAGCGCATCAACATGATGAAAACCGCTACCGGTCTGGCCTTCAGTGCGCTTGACGACCGCTTCCGGGTGGGGTACATGAACCTCAATGCCGGCGGCACTGATTTCATCAACATCGGCAAGTTCACTTCGGCGCAAAAGACTGATTGGTACAGCGCCCTGTATGGCGCTAGCGCCAGCGGCAGTACGCCCACACGTACGGCGCTTTCCAACGCCGGGCGCGTGTTTGCCAAAAAGATTGCCTCGGTTAATGGTGTAACCGTGACCGACCCACTGGAATACTCCTGCCAGCAGAACTACACGATTCTGTCGACCGACGGCTTCTGGAACAGTGGCAGTGGCTACAAACTCGACGGCACAACCACGATCGGCAACGAAGACGGGAGCCTGCCACGCCCGTACTGGGATGGTGGGGGCACACAGCGCCAGCAACGCACTAGCACCTTGCAGACGCGAACCACCACGCCACAGTTGCAAACCCGCACCAGCCAACTGCGCCAGACGCAAACGCTGCAGCAAGCGCAACAGCAGGTCAGTAATTTGCAGATGGTGTCCACGCCCATCCAGGCACAGCAGAAGTTGACGTTGCTGCAAAGCGTTTCAACGCCCAATCAGGCACGACGTCAGCAGACACACCAATTGCAAATTAGCACCAAGTCGGGTTCGAACTGGAGTTCTTATACCGACACCGATTCCACATGCACCAGTTCGAACAGCGTGCGCTGCCAATACCGCTCTACGAACGGGTCGGAGTCCACCTGGAACGATGTGGCTTCGTGCACCGTGGTCTCGCGTCAAAACAACTCGCCGTATACAGTGACCAAAGCCTACGCCTGCCAGGACGTAGCTGGCAACGCTACCACGACCTCCAATTTGACAGCGTGTACCGCAGCCTCTTTGGCGCAATACACCACTGGGACACGGGTGACCTGCACGTACCAATCTACGCCCTCCAACTGGTCCAATGTGGACACCTGCACAGTGGTCGCGCTGTCGGCCGGCCCCACCAATTACGTTGCACGATCCCAGTGCCAGAATTCCACGGGGACTGCGACCACGACCTTGAACCCGAATTCGTGTACACCCGTCACGTTGACGGGTTACAACACGGGTAGCAACGTGGCCTGTTCGTATGCCAATTGGTCTGGGTGGAATAACGTGGCTTCGTGTACTGCCACTGCGCAGTCGACCAGTGCCCCGTTCACCGCTAGCCCAGCATCCAGATGCCAGACCACCACGGGCACACCCAGCACTACCAACGTCCCGTCGTGCACGGTAACCTCCACACCGCCCACCAACACCACTGGATACACCACCTCCTGTGCCTATGGCAACTGGACGTCCTGGACCAACGCCTCGGCGTGCACGGCAGTGCCACAATCCACCAGCTCACCTTACACCGCAGGTACGGCGGTTGACTGCCAAGCGGTGGCTGGCACAGCAGGCCCGTGGACGACGGCTGCAGGCACCTGCACCACGTCCAGCACCACGGGCTGCCAGTACTCTGCGTGGAGCGGTTGGAGCACGGTCGCTAGTTGCACCGATGTGGCCCAATCGAGCGCGTCACCCTATACCGTGCTGGCGGCAAAGCAATGCCAGGACGTTTCCGGGGCTGGTGGCTCCACCGGGTCGCTATCCGATGTGGCTGCGTATTACTACAACACTGATCTTCGCACCGCTGCTTTGGGAAATTGCACCGGTACCCCGGTGGCACCGGCGACCACGGGCAATGACGTGTGTGCGAACAACGTGCCGGCAACGACATCCGATCCACAAACCCAGCAGCACATGACGACCTACACCGTGGGCCTGGGCGTTCGTGGGCGCATGGTGTATGGATCACCTACAGCAACAAGCGTTCCCAAGGGATATAACTATGTGGCGGACAGCAGCGGCGACTATTACGATGTGGCCCACGGCACGACGGCGAATTCGGGGAGCGGTATTTGTTCGTGGCAGGCTGGTGGCGCATGCAACTGGCCGATCCCCGGCATTACCGGCAGCGATGGCAACATTGAGAACGTGGACGACCTGTGGCATGCGGCGGTCAATGGCCATGGCTACTACTACAGCGCCACCGATCCCGATTCCCTGGTTACTTCGCTGAAGGATTTTGTCTCCAAGGTCTTCAACATACCCAAGCCAGGCACGGCGGCGGCGGCGGCCAGTAGTAATCCGAACATCACCTCCAGCGACAACTACGTCTTCAGTTCGTCGTACACGTCGGTGCAGTGGTTTGGCGAAGTGACCATGCAAAATCTGGACGCCACGTTAGCCACCTTGTCTGACGTGAATTGGAATGCCGGTTCCTTGCTCGCGCAGAAAATGCAAGGCAGCGACACCACCCAACGGACCATCTATGTCAACAATGGTGGCCTGCAGGATTTCACCTGGGCCAATTTGTCCTCAGCGCAGCAAGCCTATTTCAAGGCGCCTGCGCTCACCTACACATCGGCGACCTCGGGCTTGTCGCAGTTCTGTACGAGTGGCAGCAATTGCCTGAGTTCCACTGCGCAGAGCACAACCACAGCGCCCAATGGTGCGGCAGGGGAAAACCTGGTGAAATATTTGCGTGGCGATCACACGTACGAAGGCGTGTCCAAGTTTTACCGCCCACGTCCTTGCCCAACCTATAGCGCGGTTAGTGGTGCGGCTTATCCAGCCAATGCCGATCATCCAGACGGCACCTGTGTCTGGTTTACCAATGGCGTGCAAGACGATGCCAGCGGAACGCCACAACCCTATGTGCTGGGCGATATTGTGTCTTCCGAAGCGCGCTACGTGAAACTGCCACAGTTTCAATACACCGCTGACGGGTATGGAACGTTTGTCACCGAGCAGGCTAGCCGGATTGGCATGGTGTACGTGGGCGCCAACGATGGCATGCTGCACGCGTTCAATGCGCTGACAGGGGCCGAAACTTGGGCCTATATTCCTACCGCAGTGCTGCCCAATCTGTACAAACTGGCTGACATGAACTATGCAGACAACCACCAGTTCTACGTGGACGGTACGCCCGAAGTGGGAGACATTTTTGCTGGCACCTGGAAGACCATGCTGGTGGGCGGGCTCAACCTCGGCGGCAAGAGCTTTTACGCACTGGACGTCACCGATCCTGCAAACCCCGTCTACAAGTGGGAATTTACCGATGCCAACATGGGCTACAGCTTTGGCAATCCGAAGTTTGGCAAATTGACCGACGGCACCTGGGTGTTATTGCTGACCTCTGGCTACAACAACGCCGACGGCAAAGGGCATCTGTATGTGGTGAACGCAAACACAGGGGCGTTGATTCGGGATATTTCCACGGGCGTTGGCACGGCTGCATCGCCCAGCGGCTTGGCGCGCATTGCAGTGCGTTTGACTTCGGTGTCCGATCCCACGATCAAGGCCGCCTATGGCGGTGATCTGCTCGGCAACGTCTGGCGCTTTGATGTCAATAACAACATTGGGGCTTCGGGATACGACGCACAGTTGATGGTCACGCTCAAGGACGCATCGGGCAATGTGCAGCCGATCACCGCCAAGCCGACCGTCACCATGGTAGGGGATATTCCGGTGGTCTACGTCGGGACCGGCGAGTTCCTCGGGGTATCAGACATTGGCACAACCACCCAGCAAAGTTTCTATGCCATCAAGGACAAGCTGGACACGACCACATTTGGTAATCCGCGTGTGGCCGCCAATAAATTCGTCCAGCAAACCGTATCGGAAATGGCTTGCCCGGCTGCCCAGGTGACCTCCGGCGCGTGCGCTTCCGGGGAGACAGTACGGGGAATCTCTGGCAGCGATTGCCACGCCGTGGATTGGTCGGTTGACAGCGGTTGGTTTGTGGACTTTCTCACGCCGGGCGAACGCTCTTATACGGATTCAGCGCTGGGGCTTGGTTCACTGGTGTTTACGACAAACGTACCCAGCCAATCGAGTGGCGTAGCTTGCGGTACAGCAGGCACCGACACTTCGACCAGTTTCAGGTATACCCAGGATTACGTCACAGGCTGTTCGGTCAAGGGTGCAGACTCCGTGGTGGGGATCAATTTGGGCGCTGGATTGACGACCCGACCCAATCTGGTGTTGCTGCCTGACGGAACGCTGTATTCGATGATTCGGCAGTCGGGTAATGTCAATGGGCCGCAAACACTGCTTCCGAAGGTGGTCACCGCCCCCTCCGGCCAGCCAGCCCGCCGCGTCTCCTGGCGCGAACTGTTTACCGAGTAATCGTCTTCGACGTCCACAACCTCGCTGCTGCGTCTACCGCACCAGCAGCGAGGTGGCTTCCTGTTCCACCGTCACCCCCGCCGCATCGGTCTGGCGCA
>JBAXOZ010000181.1:0-5021 GCA_037132975.1 Comamonadaceae bacterium | reverse complement strand
AACTGGGGTCTGACGCAGGCCGGAGCAGCCGTCGGTGGCGGCCACGCCGGTTACCGTGTCTACGCATGCCAGGACGGGCGCGTGGCGCTGGCAGCGCTTGAACCCCACTTTGCCAGAAGCCTGTGCGCCGCAGCGCAGGTTCCCTATGTCAATGTCCTGACCATGCTGTCGGCACAAACCCATCAGGCCATCGCAGCCTACCTGCAGGGCATGACACGCAGCGCCCTTGACGCGCTGGCCCTGGACAAGGATATCCCGCTCTTCACGCTGCCCAATTAGGCGCTGGCCAGCGCCATCATCGCAAAGGGGTCAACAGCACGACAGCGCGGGCCTCGATCGCCTGACCCAGCCCGACGGGTCCCATTTTCTCGGCCGTCTTGGCTTTCACGTTGACCTGATTGACCGAGATGGCCAGGGCCGACGCAATCTGTGCACACATCGCGGTGCGGTAGGGCATCAGTTTCGGTGCTTGGGCTATCACCGTGCTGTCGACGTTGCAGATCTGAAAGCCACTCTGCCTCACGAGGCGCGCCGCCTCTGCCAGCAAGACCATCGAGTCCGCGCCCCGGAAACGCTCGTCGCTGTCCGGGAAATGCTGGCCGATATCACCCAGCGCCGCCGCGCCCAGCAGTGCATCGGTGATGGCATGCAACAGCACATCGGCGTCGGAGTGGCCGAGCAGCCCCAGATGGAAATCAATGGCCACCCCTCCGATGATGAGTTTGCGCCCCGCCACCAGCGCATGCACGTCCCAGCCCTCACCGATTCTGAAACTCATCTCCTTAACCCTTCCCGCCGGTTGTCGGCAGACTGTCCGAAACATGGCCACCTGCCGCGCGCGCCTCCAGCAGCGCTTGCGCCAGCGCAAAATCCTCCGGGTAAGTCACCTTGAAGTTCTGTGCGCTGCCGCTCACCAGCAGTGGCCGCAAACCGATACTCTCAATGGCACTCGACTCATCGGTCACCTCCGCGCCGGCTTGGGCAAGTGCCCGCCTGAGCAGGTCGATGCGAAACATCTGGGGTGTCTGTGCCAACCACTTGTCGCTGCGCTGCAGGGTCGAAGTCACACGCCCGTCCAGCGCGCACTTGAGCGTGTCGGCTAATCGGTGAGCCAGCAGACCGCCCACTGAATCGGTTTCGCAGGCTTCGATCAGATGGTTGATCTGTGCGGGCGTAATGAGGCAGCGCGCAGCATCGTGGACCAGCACCCAATCGTCCCCGCAAGCGCCCTGCCGCAGCAGCCATTCAAGGCCGTGGCTCACACTTTGCGCCCGGCTGGTGCCACCGCAATCAGCAACGCGCCAAGCGCCCTTGTGCGATGAGAAAAAGGAGTCACCAGGGGAAACCACCACAAGGACGCTGCTGATGCAGCTGACATCAGTAAAGGCCGCCAGCGTGTGCAGCACCATAGGCTTGCCAGCCAGTGATTGATACTGCTTGGGTCCGTCCAGGCCCATGCGCGAGCCCATGCCGGCACAGGGAATCAGGGCCCAGCAGCGTGCTTTAGGTGAGCTATCGGCTGGTGAATTCTCGGGTAGGTCAGACATGGGCGTGCCCCATTCTAAAATAAGCCGTTCATGGATTTACCCAAGCTTCTCCCCGGCAAGCGTTTCACCTTACCCAGACCTACCGGATCCTCCGATGCGCTCTTGCTGGCCCAATTGGCATGGCGTGAGCGCGACAGCGGCAAATTGACCGCTATCATCACCGCGGACTCTGCCGATGCGCAGCGACTGATCGATGAAATCGGATTCTTTGCGCCCGACCTGCGCTGTGTCCTCTTCCCGGACTGGGAAACACTCCCGTACGACACCTTTTCTCCGCACCAGGACCTCATCAGCGAGCGACTGGCCACACTTTGGCGGATCAACCAGCGCGATAGCACGACCGGCGCCGATGTTGTCATCGTACCGGCTAGCACCGTGCTCTACCGACTGGCGCCGCCAGCCTTCCTGGCCGCCTATACCTTTCATTTCAAGGTCAAACAAAAGCTTGCCGAAGCCAGCTTTCGAGCCCAACTGACCCTGGCTGGCTACAGCCACGTGAGCCAGGTGGTCAGCCCTGGCGAATACGCGGTGCGTGGGGGCCTGATCGACCTCTTCCCGATGGGCTCACCGGTTCCCTATCGGGTTGACCTGTTCGACGATGAGATCGACACCATCCGCACCTTTGATCCGGACAGTCAGCGCAGCCTGTACCCGGTGCCGGAGGTCCGCTTGCTGCCAGGCCGGGAATTCCCGATGGATGATGCGGCCCGGGCCCGCTTTCGCAGTCGCTGGCGTGAACTGCTCGATGGTGATCCAACCAAGAGCAGGATCTACAAAGATATTGGCAACGGTATCGCCACCGCCGGCATTGAGTATTACCTGCCGCTCTTTTTTGAGGAAACCGCTACCGTTTTTGATTACCTGGGCACTGCTGCGACCGTGGTGCTGCATGGTGAACTTGAACTCGTCTTTCAGCACTTCTGGCAGGATGCGCGCGAGCGCTACCGCCTGGTGCAGGGTGACCCTGAACGACCCGTCCTGCCACCCGAAGCGCTTTTCCTCAGTGCCGAACAGTTCTACACCCGGGTCAATCAACACGCTCAATTGGCCTTCCGACCGCCAAGCGAAGACGTCGGCGAAAACGCGCTGTTTCAACCGCTGACCAATCTGACGGCGGTGCGAGGCGCAGACGAACCGCTGGCGCGCTTGAAAGAGCACCTTCGCCAGACCGAGCATCGGGTCCTGGTGCTGGCGGAAAGCGAAGGTCGAAAGACCAGCTTGCTGGACTTTCTGCATGCCAGTGGCCTGCTAGCCCCCTCCTTCGCAAGCTTGGCACAGTTTGAGCTGGGTCGGGAGCCCTTGGGCATTGCAACTTCATCGCTGCATACCGGCTTCTCCTGGCTGGAAGCCGGCATCGACTTTGTCACGGAAACAGAACTTTTTGCCGCCGGCCCCACGACCCGAAGGCGCAAGAAGCAGGAGCAGGTCAGTGATGTCGAAGCGCTGATCAAGGACCTGAGCGAACTCAATATCGGGGACCCGGTGGTCCACTCAGCGCACGGCATTGGCCGCTATCGGGGCCTGATCAACCTTGATCTGGGCCAGTCAGGAGCCGATGGCGAATCCGAAGTGCAGGAATTCCTGCATCTGGAGTATGCCGATCAGGCCGTGCTTTATGTGCCGGTCAGTCAGTTGCAACTGATCAGCCGCTATACCGGCGTCAGCGCCGACGAGGCACCCTTGCACAAACTGGGCTCGGGTCAGTGGGAGAAGGCCAGACGCAAGGCAGCCGAACAGGTACGTGACAGCGCCGCAGAACTGCTCAACATCTATGCCCGTCGCGCCGCCAGGGAGGGCCACGCCTTTCGCTATTCGCCAGCCGACTATGAAGCCTTTGCCAACGATTTTGGCTTTGAAGAAACGCCGGACCAGAGCGCGGCCATTCACGCCGTAATTCAGGACATGATCAGCCCGCGACCGATGGATCGCCTGATCTGCGGTGACGTCGGCTTTGGCAAGACCGAAGTCGCTTTGCGCGCCGCCTTTATCGGCATCACGGGAGGCAAACAGGTGGCGCTGCTGGCTCCTACAACTTTGCTGGCGGAGCAACATTACCAGACACTGGTTGACCGTTTTGCCAAGTGGCCGGTCAAGGTCGTTGAAATGAGCCGCTTTCGCTCGGCCAGAGAAATCACGGCCGCTTTGAAAGGGCTGGCCAACGGAACGGTAGACATCGTTGTAGGAACCCACAAGTTGCTCAGTCAAAGCACGCAGTTCCACAATCTGGGCTTGCTCATCATTGACGAGGAACATCGTTTCGGCGTGCGCCACAAGGAGGCCATGAAGGCCATGCGAGCGGATGTCGACGTATTGACACTGACCGCCACACCGATCCCGCGCACACTGGGCATGGCACTCGAAGGCCTGCGTGATTTGAGTGTGATTGCGACCGCACCACAGCGTCGCCTCGCGATCAAGACCTTTGTCCGCACCGAGGGCCATGGCGTGATCCGGGAAGCCGTGTTGCGCGAGCTCAAACGCGGTGGACAGGTCTATTTTCTGCACAATGAAGTGGAGACCATTGAAAACCGCCGTGCCAAGCTCGAAGAACTGCTGCCGGAGGCCCACATTGCCGTAGCGCATGGACAAATGCCGGAGCGCCAACTCGAGTCGGTGATGCGGGACTTTGTCGCGCAGCGCTTCAATCTTCTGTTGTGCTCTACCATCATCGAGACCGGCATCGATGTGCCTACCGCCAATACCATCGTCATCAGTCGCGCCGACAAGTTTGGCCTGGCCCAGTTGCACCAGTTGCGCGGGCGTGTGGGCCGAAGCCACCATCAAGCCTATGCTTACCTGATGGTCCCTGATCTGGAAGGGCTGACCAAGCAGGCCAGCCAGCGCCTGGATGCCATTCAGCAGATGGAAGAATTGGGCAGCGGGTTCTACCTGGCGATGCACGATCTGGAAATTCGCGGCGCTGGCGAGGTGCTGGGCGAGAACCAGAGCGGCAACATGCTCGAAATCGGCTTTCAGCTTTACAACGAAATGCTGTCCGAGGCCGTGCGCTGCCTGAAAGCCGGCATCGAACCTGATCTGCTTGGCCCATTGAGCGCCACGACCGATATCAATCTGCATTCTCCCGCTTTGCTGCCGAACGACTACTGCGGCGACGTTCATTTGCGCCTGTCCTTCTACAAGAAACTTGCCACCGCGAAGAACACCGATCAGGTAGACGCGCTGCTTGAAGAGATCGTGGACCGTTTCGGAAAACTGCCAGCCCAAGCACAAACCCTGATCGAAGTTCATCGCCTGCGCGTGACAAGCCAACCCTTTGGCGTCATCAAAGTGGACGCCTCACCCACGGTCACGACGATCACCTTCAAGAAGGATGCACCCATTGATCCGATGCGCATCATCGCGATGATTCAAAAGAACCGGAACATCAAACTTGCGGGAAACGAGAAACTGCGCATCGAGCGGCCTATCCCCGAGATGCGCGACCGGGCAAAAATGGTGCGGGACCTCCTGCGT
>JBAXOZ010000180.1:0-5022 GCA_037132975.1 Comamonadaceae bacterium | reverse complement strand
TTCTCGGCCTCGTCACCCACGCGCTCCAGATTGGCCGTGGTCTTGGAAATCGCAATCAGCAGTCGAAGGTCGCGCGCCGTGGGCTGACGCCGCGCAATGATGCTGGAGAGCTCGCGGTCAATATCCACCTCCATGGTGTTGACCCGCACCTCGGTGGCAATCACCTGGTTGGCGACCTCGAGACTGAACTGCGACAAGGCATAAATCGCCTGGTGGATCTGGGACTCGACCAGACCGCCGAGTTCCATCACCCGACTGGAGACGGCACTCAGTTCGCTGTCGAACTGGGTAGAGAGATGTTTATCTGGCATGACGTTTCCTTATCCGAATCGGCCGGTTATGTAGTCTTCGGTTTCCTTGCGCGTGGGCTTGAAAAACATTTGCTCGGTGGAACCAAACTCTATCAGGTCACCCAGGTACATGTAGGCCGTGTAATCGCTGCAGCGCGCCGCCTGCTGCATGTTGTGGGTAACGATCACCACCGTATAGTCGTTCTTGAGCTCGGTAATCAGTTCTTCGATTTTGGCAGTCGAAATCGGATCCAGCGCCGAGCAGGGCTCATCCAGCAACAACACTTCAGGCTTGATGGCGATACCGCGCGCGATGCACAGGCGCTGCTGCTGCCCACCCGAAAGGCTGGAGCCACTCTGGTGCAGCTTGTCCTTGACCTCGCCCCACAGCGCGGCCTTGCCCAGCGCCCACTCGACGCGCTCTTCCATGTCGGTGGTGTTGAGCGACTCGAACAACTTGACGCCAAACGCCACGTTGTCAAAGATCGACATCGGAAACGGCGTTGGCTTCTGGAACACCATGCCGACCTTGGCGCGCAGCAGTGCCACATCTTTCTTGCTGGTCAACAGGTTTTCACCGTCCAGCATGATTTCACCTTCGGCACGCTGCTCCGGGTAGAGTTCGAACATCCGATTGAAAACGCGCAACAGCGTCGACTTGCCGCAACCCGACGGGCCAATAAAGGCAGTAACCTTTTTTTCCGGAATTTCCAGATTGATGTTCTTCAGTGCGTGGAACTTGCCGTAAAAAAAATCAAGATTTTTGACAGAAATTTTTGGCACTTCCTGCGCCGCAATAGCAGTGTTCATGTTGACCCTATCTGGTAAATATTTCGAGCACAGCTCAGTTCTTGTTGCGCGTCATGACCCGAGCCAGAATGTTCAGACCCAGCACCGCAATCGTGATGATGAAGACCCCCGCCCAGGCCAATTTCTGCCAATTCTCGTATGGACTCATGGCGAACTTGAAGATCGTCACCGGCAGACTTGCCATCGGCTCGCCCAGGCTGGAGGTCCAGAACTGGTTGCTCAGGGCGGTGAACAACAAAGGTGCGGTTTCACCGGCAATGCGCGCCACCGCCAGCAAGACGCCGGTGACCACGCCCGAGCGTGCTGCCTTCAGCGTGATGCTGATAATCACTTTCCATTTCGGCGCGCCCAGCGCGTAAGCCGCTTCGCGCAAACCGGAGGGCACCAGTTGCAGCATGTTTTCTGTCGTGCGAATGACGACGGGAATCACGATCAGGGCCAGCGCCATGATGCCGGCGTAGCCTGAGAAGGACTTGAATCGCGTCACGACCACGGCATAAACAAACAGGCCAATCACAATCGAGGGCGCCGACAACAGGATGTCGTTGACAAAACGGGTGACGGAGGCGAGCCAGCTATGCGTGTCGAACTCCGCCAGATAAATGCCGGCCATGACGCCGATGGGTGTGCCAACAAAAGTGGCCAGCATAACCATCAGGAACGAGCCGTAAATGGCATTGGCCAGACCGCCTGCGTCGTTCGGTGGCGGCGTCATCTGGGTCAGGGTATCGAGTGACAGTCCACCCACGCCCAGCGTCACGGTCTCAATCAGGATCCAGAACAACCAGAACAGGCCAAAAGCCATCGCCAGCAGCGACAGGGCCAGCGCAATCTGGTTGACCCGCTTGCGCTGCGCGTAGCGCGCCAGACGGGATTGCTCCAGGGCGTGAGCCTGCAACAACAGTTCGGCCGTACTCATGTCTTGGTCCCTTCACTCTTCTTGAGCTGCGAAAGCAGGATCTTGGACAGGCTCAAAACCACAAAGGTGATGAAGAACAACACCAGACCGAGGTACATCAGTGCTGCCTGATGCAGGCCTGCACCGGCCTCAGCAAACTCGTTGGCCAGCGCCGAGGTGATGCTGTTGGCGGCCTGAAACAGACTCAGCGAGTCGAGCTGGTTGAAGTTGCCAATGACGAAAGTGACGGCCATGGTTTCACCGATGGCACGCCCCAGCCCCAGCATGATGCCGCCAACGACACCCGCTTTCGTGTACGGCAGGACCACGGTGGAGACCACCTCCCAGGTGGTGGCGCCCAGCCCGTAGGCCGATTCCTTGAGCAGCGTCGGCGTCACCTCAAATACATCGCGCATCACCGCCGCAATAAAGGGGATGATCATGATGGCCAGAATGATGCCGGCCGACAGAATGCCAATGCCCACCGGTGGACCGGAGACAAACGCACCGAGGACCGGCACACCCGAAAACGCGGCCTGCAAGGGCTGCTGCACGTAGGTCGACAAGAGGGGACTGAACACCAGCAAACCCCACATGCCATAGACAATGGAAGGTATTGCCGCCAGCAATTCAATCGCTGTGCCCAGCGGGCGCTTCAGCCAGGCCGGTGAAAGCTCCGTTAGAAATACCGCTATGCCAAAGCTCACCGGCACAGCAATCAGCAAGGCAATGATGGACGTCATCAAGGTGCCGTAAATCATGACGAGCCCGCCAAACTCCTCTTTCACCGGGTCCCAGGTGGTGCTGGCAAGAAAGCCCAGGCCGTACTTGTCGATCGCTGGCCATGCGCCCACCGTCAGCGAAATCAGAATGGCAATCAGCATGCCCAGGGTAAACAGGGCCGCCGCTTTGGCCAGCCAGCCAAAAATGCGGTCTGCCATGGGCCCGGAGCGGGCCGTCTTGAGCGGGGGTGGATTGGACATCACACGTTCCGAAGAGGGTGCTTGATTGAGAGGCAAGGGACTCGCCATCAGTGTAGTTGACACAAACTTACTCCCGGGCAGAGAGCCTTTTCGATTACTTT
Organism: Comamonadaceae bacterium; assembly: GCA_037132975.1. Taxonomy (GTDB): domain Bacteria; phylum Pseudomonadota; class Gammaproteobacteria; order Burkholderiales; family Burkholderiaceae_C; genus Rhodoferax. The sequence goes on along the minus strand of JBAXOZ010000180.1, from coordinate 1,940 downwards.
AAAGCGACCGGCTTGCCAGCGGCATCGGTTGCCTGCGACCAGGCCTTTTCAATCGAGCCAATCACGTTGGCAGGCATCGGCACGTAATCCAGATCGGATGCGCTCTTGCCACCGCTCTTGTAGGCCCAGGTAAAGAACTTGAAAGTTTCCGTCGCATTGGCCGGCTTGTCCTGCTTGATGTGCATCAGGATGAAAGTTGCCGTCGAAATCGGCCAGGCGTTCTTGCCGGGCTGATCGGTAATCAATTGATAGAACGATTTATTCCAGTCGGCACCGGCTGCAGCCGCTTTGAAACTCTCGTCATCAGGCGCCACGAAAACACCGTCGCGGTTCTTCATCAAGGCGTAGGTCATCTTGTTTTGCTTGACATAGGAGTACTCGACGTAGCCAATGGAGTTGGGCAGGCGATTCACAAACGCGGCCACGCCTTCATTGCCCTTGCCACCCGCACCCACCGGCCAGTTAACGGCTGTGCCCTCACCGACCTTGGCCTTCCATTCGGGGTGCACGCGGCTCAGGTAATTGGTGAAATTGAATGTGGTGCCCGAGCCATCGGCGCGGCGTACCGGGGCAATCGCGACATCGGGCAAGGCCAGCGTCGGATTCAGGGCCTTGATGGCGGCATCATTCCACTTGGTGATCTTGCCCAGGTAAATGTCACCCAACACCTGACCATCGAACTTCATTTGTCCGGGTGCGATGCCCTTCACGTTGATCACCGGCACGGTGCCGCCGATCACGGTGGGAAACTGGAACTGCCCCTTGGTCTTCAAAACCTCGTCGGTCAGCGGCATGTCGGTAGCGCCGAAGTCAACGGTTTTGGAGTCGATCTGCTTGATGCCAGCACCGGAACCGACCGATTGATAGTTGACTTTCACGCCAGTGGCCTTGTTGTATTCCGCGGCCCACTTGGAATAGATCGGAGCAGGGAAACTGGCGCCGGCACCGGTGATTTCCTGTGCACTGGCGAAATTGAGGCCGGACATGGCAAGAACGCCAGCCGCACTGATCAGGGAAATTTTGAAACTGGTTTTCATTGAAATACCTTTTGAGTTGAATGAAAAGATGACTTTGGAGCAATGGTGCGAATATAAGTAGCTTGTGTGACAGTGGTGTGACATATTTCGGCGCCTGGCAATTAGACGTCCGTCACCTTATCGTCACAAAAAAGTCTTATCCTGTTGACCCCAAGGAAAACTATCTTCAGGAGTCCGGTTTGAACACAAATGACGATGAACTGGTGCAACGCATCCGGCGCGATCTGGCTGACAGCTACGACGAAGAACTGGAGCTGGAACTCGAAGACCGCGAGATCGACGAACTCAATGACAGCGCTCTGGACACCTCGTCGTTAGAGTACAAGCAGAGCCGGCGTCAGTACTTCCGGGAGCTGTTCCGGATGCAGGCAGAACTCGTGAAACTGCAGGATTGGGTGGTCAAGACCGGGCACAAAGTGGTTATTTTGTTTGAAGGACGCGATGCCGCCGGCAAAGGTGGCGTCATCAAACGCATCACGCAGCGCCTCAACCCGCGCGTCTGCCGGGTCGCCGCCCTGCCCGCGCCGAACGCGCGCGAGCAAACCCAGTGGTATTTCCAGCGCTATGTGGCGCATTTGCCTGGCGCCGGCGAGATCATCCTGTTTGACCGCAGCTGGTACAACCGGGCCGGTGTCGAGCGCGTCATGGGATTTTGCTCGGATGAGCAGTACGAAGAATTTTTCCGCTCGGTTCCGGAGTTCGAGAAGATGCTGGTGCGCTCGGGCATCCAACTCATCAAGTACTGGTTTTCCATCTCGGACGAAGAACAGCACATCCGCTTCATGGGGCGCATTCATGATCCGCTCAAACAATGGAAACTGAGTCCGATGGACATGGAGTCGCGGCGCCGCTGGGAGGAGTACACCAAGGCCAAGGAAGTCATGCTGGAGCGCACCCACATTG
>JBAXOZ010000179.1:0-5034 GCA_037132975.1 Comamonadaceae bacterium | reverse complement strand
AGCCGGCCCGACGCTTCATGCCCTCCGGTGTCAAGTGGACGCGTGAGCAACTGGAAGCTCTGCCGGGTCTGTGTCTGCATGACCTGATGATGTTGCCGATGGACCGACTGCGGCGCTTCTTCGATGCAATGCAGACCTTGGCTGCTCCGGGTTGGTCATTGCGAGGAGCGCAGCGACGCGGCAATCCAGGTGGTTCTGAAGACGTGGATTGCCACGCTTCGCTCGCAATGACAACGGGCTGTCATGCCGGACTCGATCCGGCATCCATGCCACGCCACACCGGGTCGCGTCCGGGAGAATCCCAGGCACTCAAGCTCCTGTTCGAGGAAATCACGACGCGCCTGAAGTACCTGTGCGATGTCGGCATTGGTTACCTGACGCTGGACCGGCAGAGCCGCACCCTGTCGGGCGGCGAGGTACAGCGCATCAACCTGACCACCGCGCTGGGGACTTCGCTGGTCAACACCCTGTTCGTGCTGGACGAGCCCAGCATCGGCCTGCATCCGCGTGACATGCATCGCATCATTCTGGCCATGCAGCGTTTGCGCGACGCCGGTAACACGCTGGTGGTAGTGGAACACGACCCGGCAGTGATGATGGCGGCGGACCGCATGATCGACATGGGTCCGGGACCCGGCGAGCGCGGCGGGGAAATTGTTTTTGATGGATCGACCGCCGAACTGCAACAGGCCGACACCCTGACCGGTGCCTATCTTGGTGGGCGCAAGCAGGTGGGCATGGGCTTCAAGCGGCTCGTGGAGCCGAACACGCCACGGCTCATTCTGGAAGGCGTGCGCGACCACAACCTGAAAAACGTCAGCGTCGAGTTCCCGCTGCAGCGACTCGTCTGCGTTACCGGTGTCAGTGGTTCCGGCAAATCGACGCTGATCCAGGACGTGCTGGCGCCAGCGTTGTTGCGCCACTTTGGCAAGTCCACCGATGCACCGGGCGCGCATGAGCGACTGCTGGGCGCCGAGCAACTCAGCGATGTGGTGTTTGTGGACCAGTCGCCGATCGGCAAGACGGCGCGCTCGAATCCGGCCAGCTACGTGGGCGCCTGGGACGCAATCCGCGAAATATTTGCCACCGCGCCGCTGGCGCGCCAGCGCAGTTACACCGCATCCAAATTCAGCTTCAACAATGGCGACGGGCGCTGCCCGACCTGCGGCGGCTCCGGTTTTGAACACGTGGAAATGCAGTTCCTGAGCGACGTTTATTTGCGCTGCCCGGATTGCGATGGCAAGCGTTACCGGCCGGAGATTCTCGAGGTCAGGGTGGATCGGTTGGGCAGGCCGCTGAACGTGGCTGAGGTGTTGAATCTGACGGTCAGTGAAGCCAGCCGCTTGTTCGCCGCCGACCGCGAAGTCATCCGGGCGCTGCAACCCATCGTCGATGTCGGCCTGGAATACGTCAAGTTGGGGCAACCAGTACCCACCCTGTCGGGTGGCGAGTCGCAGCGTCTGAAGCTCGCGGGTTTTCTGGCCGAGGCTGCCAGGAGCAGCAGTGCGAGCCGGCAGGCGCTGGCGCGGCGCGGTACGCTTTTCATGTTTGATGAGCCGACCACCGGGCTGCATTTCGATGACATCGCCAAACTGATGCGCGCCATGCGCAAGTTGCTGGACGCTGGCCATTCGCTGATCGTGATTGAGCACAATCTGGACGTGATCCGTGCCAGCGACTGGCTGATTGATCTTGGACCCGAAGGTGGCGATGCAGGTGGTGAGGTGGTCGCCTTTGGCCGGCCCGAAGATGTGATGCTGCACGCCACCTCGCACACGGGAAAAGCGTTACGGGAGTATGCGGCTGCGATGGGGGTGGTGCATGAGGTGCACGATTTTTCAGGCACTTGGCCAGTCGGCACGGGCACCGTCGTTTCTCGTCATGCCGGGCCAGACCCGGCATCCATGACACGCGAGCATGGATTGCGGGTCGAGCCCGCAATGACAGGCAGGGCCGGGGGGAGTGAGGGGGGAAGCAACAACATCCAGATCATCAACGCCCGCGAGCACAACCTCAAATCGTTGAGCGTCAACATTCCGCGCGGCAAATTCAGTGTCATCACCGGAGTTTCCGGGTCGGGCAAGTCGACCCTGGCCTTCGACATCCTGTTCAACGAAGGCCAGCGCCGCTATCTGGAGTCGCTCAACGCCTATGCACGCTCCATCGTGCAACCGGCCGGGCGCCCGGAAGTGGACGCGGTCTACGGCATTCCGCCGACGGTGGCGATCGAACAGCGGCTCTCGCGCGGCGGTAGAAAGTCCACCGTGGGCACCACGACTGAGGTCTGGCACTTCCTGCGCCTGCTTTACGTCAAGCTTGGTACCCAGCATTGCATTCACGACGGCACAGCCGTGGCGCCGCAAACGCCAGACAGCATCGCCGCGCAGCTACTGAAGAATTTCCGGGGGCAGCACATCGGCTTGCTCAGCCCGCTGGTCATGAACCGCAAAGGGGTCTACACCGAACTGGCTGACTGGGCGCGGCCGCGCGGTTTCACGCACCTGCGGATCGACGGCAACTTTCTACCGACCACAGGCTTTCCACGCATTGACCGCTTCAAGGAGCACACGGTGGAACTGCCCGTCGCGAGCCTGGACGTGTTGCCGCAATCCGAAGCGCAACTGCGGGTTGCACTGGCCACGGCGCTGACGCACGGCAAAGGGGTCGTCCATATTCTGAGCAAACTCGATGGCCTGCGCGAAGCGATGCAGGACGGGACTTCAACGGCCGCGATCGGCACGCTGGATGCGTTCTCCACCAAGCGTGCCTGCCCGCTGTGCAGCACCAGCTATGCTGAACTCGATCCGCGCCTGTTCTCCTATAACAGCAAGCACGGCTGGTGCCCGGACTGTGTCGGTACCGGTGTCAAGCTGAGCAAGGAGCAGCGCAAGGTCTTCGACGATTCGGTGCGCGACGATGACAACAAGGGCCGGGAGCAGACCTTTGCCGAGCCCGAGGTGGAGGATCTGCTCGATGCGGCCTGCCCGACCTGCCAGGGGACGCGGCTCAATGCCACGGCTCGCGCCGTGAGCTTCAATGGCATTGGCATTACCGAGATTGCCAGCCTGAGCGTGACCGACATCCGGCAGTGGGTGGAGGGACTGCAAGCTGCAGGGCGCCTGAGCCAGCGTGAGACTGACATCGCGCGCGATCTGATTCCGGAAATCAAGGGTCGGCTGGAATTCCTGGAACAGGTCGGTCTGGGCTATCTGACGCTGGACCGGGGTGCGCCCACGCTCAGCGGTGGTGAGGCGCAACGCATCCGGCTGGCAGCGCAGTTGGGCAGCAACCTGCAAGGCGTCTGCTACGTACTGGACGAGCCGACCATTGGCCTGCACGCGCGTGACAACCAGATTCTGCTCGGTGCCCTGCAAAGCTTGAGCGACAAGGGCAACACGCTGGTCGTGGTGGAGCACGACGAGGACACGATCCGTCACGCCGAGCACATCATCGACATCGGCCCCAGCGCTGGCAAGCGCGGTGGACGTTTGGTGGCGGAGGGTCTGGTTGCGGACATCGTGAAAGCAGCCGATTCGCAGACCGGGCGCTATCTGCTTCATGCGATGAAGCATCCGCTGAAAGACCGACGACTTGTCGTTGCTTGCGCTGCGTCGGGAGCAGAGGGATCGGGCGCGCAAGATGGATTGCCGCGCTTCGCTCGCAATGACGACATCGATCCGTCATTGCGAGGCCGCAGGCCGCGGCAATCCATCGTAGAGAGGCCCAATTTCACGACCCCCGAAGTGCAGAAATGGCTGACAGTAACTGGCGCCACCCTCCACAACCTGCAAGCCATCACAACGCATATTCCCCTGAGCCGACTGGTCGCTGTCACTGGCGTTTCTGGTTCCGGTAAATCGACGCTGGCGCGCGACGTGCTGCTGGCCAATGTGCAGATGGCCGTGCAAAAACGCAGCACCAAGGCCGGACGCGATGCGCTGGCCTCTGGCGAAAAAATCGTGTGGACCGGTTGCGAGTCGGTCAGCGGTTTCGAGAGCATTGACCGTGTCCTCGAAGTGGACCAGACACCCATCGGCAAGACGCCACGTTCCTGCCCCGCAACCTACATCGGCTTCTGGGACATCATCCGCAAACTGTTTGCCGACACGCTGGAAGCCAAGGCGCGCGGTTATGCGGCCAACCGCTTCAGTTTCAACACCGGTGAAGGCCGCTGCGCCGGTTGCGAAGGGCAGGGCATACGCACCATCGCCATGAGTTTTCTGCCGGATGTGAAAGTGCTGTGCGAAACCTGCAAGGGCGCGCGCTTCAACCCGGAGACGCTGGCCGTCAGCTGGCGCGGCCGGAACATCGGCGACGTGCTGCAGATGGAGGTGGACGAGGCGGTCGACTTCTTTGCCGCCATGCCCAACATCAGCCACCCGCTGCAGTTGCTGAAGGACGTGGGTCTGGGTTACCTGACGCTGGGTCAGCCTTCACCAACGCTGAGCGGTGGTGAGGCGCAACGCATCAAGCTGGTGACTGAACTGAGCAAGGTGCGTGACGACATCACGCGGCGCGGGCAAAAGGCGCCACACACCTTGTACGTGTTGGATGAGCCGACCGTGGGGCTGCACATGGCCGACGTCGAGAAGCTGATCAAGGTGCTGCACCGGCTGGTCGATGGCGGTCACAGCGTGGTCGTGATCGAGCACGATCTGGATGTGATCGCCGAAGCCGACTGGGTCATCGACCTCGGTCCGGATGGCGGCAAGGCCGGTGGCCGCGTTGTTGCTGCGGCCACGCCCGAGGACGTGGTGGCGCTGGGTACGCATACCGGTGTGGCGTTGCGACATGTGCTGGCACGGATTTGACGCAGGGGGCGGGCGATGATCATCTTCTACAACCACCTGCACACCCTGCACCAGGGCAAGCTGGAAATGTTTCGGGGCCAACTGGTGCCATGCTTCGAAGTGCCGGCTCGCGTCGAGCATGTGCTGGCTGAGATTGAGCGGCGCCAACTGGGTCCGGTGCGTCAGCCGACAGTATTTGACGACAGGGTCTTGCAGGCCATCCACACGCCGCGTTATCTGGACT
>JBAXOZ010000178.1:0-5034 GCA_037132975.1 Comamonadaceae bacterium | reverse complement strand
GGGCACTTTGCAGTTCGCCATGAACGGCTTCTTTACGGCGTTCGACCGGAGCGTCGGAATGCAGCCATTCAATTCTTGCCTTTCAAAGTCCGCGAAGCGCCGTTGAATTCAACGCCCACCACATCCCAAGTTTGACCGTTAAGCGGAGGTGTATTCAGTCGGTTGTGCAGAAGCCGTGCTGGGCACCAGACCAAATAGATGCCTTGTACCTTGTAACGAGTTGCACCCCTCGTAGTCAACCTTAAAGAATCGGAAAACAGTGCCGCTAATAACGGATAGGGGCGGAGCCGTGCGAAAGGCGGGGCTGCAATACCAGAGAGGCAAGGATGACGCGTCAATTAAATCGTCCACCAGCTCAAAGATGGGTGGGCAATGTTGGGTCGAGACGCAGGAGCGTTCGATGCCTGCTGCTCGCCCTCCTGATGACCTTGTTTGGTGTCTCGACAGTCGTTGCTGGGCAAGTCCCCTCTGCTGTTCCAGTGCCACTTGGCAAGCATGCTTTGATCCTGGTATCGGCCTACCTTGGCGCGGCCGCTACCGACCAGTACGTTGCAGGATTGATCACCGGACTGAAAAAGGGTGGTCTGAAGAGCAGCGACATTCATGTCGAACATCTCGACCTGGCGCGCCACGCCAGCAAGGACAGTCGACGGGCAACGGCAGCACTGTTGCTGCAAAGGTACGCCAACGTCCCGATTGATTTGGTGTTTTGTATTCAACAACCTGCCCTGGACTTCCTTCTGAATGAAGCCAAGGGTCTTGCGCCGCTGGCAACGGTCTTGAGTTGGACCGCGCAGTTGCCGCCCGGCGCCGAATCAGATCCAAGGCAGTTTGTTTTCCAGTCGACACGATTCGACTACCGTGGCACGCTTGAGCGGGCGCTGGAGCTTTTTCCCCGCACCGAGCGCGTCATCGTGATCCAGGGCAGCAGTGAAGTCGAACGTTCGCGCGCGGAAAATATCCGAGTCGACCTTGCACCATGGCAAGGCAAGCTTCAGATCGAAGATACCCAGGCCTTGAGTCTTGAGGAGATTGAGGCCAGGCTGACTAACGCGCCGAAGAACACAGTCATTCTGGGCGTTGGCATTACCCGTGACGCCAAAGGCCAGATATTTGTGCCGCCAGAGACGGTTGCACGGTTCCTGAAAGTTGCCCAAGCACCTTTTTTCGTCCTCGTCGATTTGACAATCGGCACCGGAACCATTGGCGGTGTCGTGGCTCGGCTCGGCGACAGCGCAACGCAGTTTGCTTTGATAGCCATGGACATACTGCGCGGTAGTCGCCGGCTCGCCGAGCAAGTGACCATCGTTCCCAACACGCCAGTATCCATGTTTGATTGGGAGCAGATCAGACGCTGGGGTGGCGATGCGAGTCGACTGACCGGCGACACGGTGTTCGTGAATCGCGAGCCGACGTTTTGGGAACAATTCAGGTTCTATGTGATCGGTATTGCTGGATTCGTTGTCGCCCAGTCGATGTTGATCGCTTTCTTGATCACGAGCATTGGCAATAAGAGGAAGGTCGAGCGGGCGCTGCAAAAAAGCGAGGCGCGCAGCCGCGCAATCACCCAATCGGCCCACGACGCCATAGTGACCACTGACAGCGCAGGAAACATCGTTGGTTGGAACCATGGTGCCCAGATCACTTTTGGCTACACCGAATCGGAGGCCACAAATCGGCCCTTAACCTTGCTTATGCCTGAGCGCTACCGCGAGCAACATCTGGAAGGAATGAGGCGGATCGGATCCGGCGGTGAGCACAGGGTGATTGGCAAGACCGTTGAATTGCATGGACTGCACAAGGATGGAACAGAATTTCCCCTTGAGCTCTCACTGTCCAAGTGGGAAAGCGACGATGGTTGGTTCGTTAGCAGCATCATTCGCAACACCAGGGATCGTAAGCAAGCGGAGCAGGCCCTGCGCGAGAGCGAATCCTTCAAGAGCAGCATCCTGGATTCCCTCGATGCCGAATTTGCCATTGTGGACCGCAACGGGTTGATTCTGGATGTCAACGGACGCTGGCAGCAGTTTTCTTTGGAAAACTGCCATGAGCCTGGCAAGCCTGCGCCGCGCACTGATGTGGGTACCAATTACCTTGCCGTTTGCGCCGTTGCGGGAACTGATGGTGGTTTGGAGGCCAGCGCTGGTATTCAATCGGTGCTGGGAGGGTGTTTGCCTCGCTTCAGACTCGAATACCGTTGCGATTCACCGCAACGGCAGCGCTGGTTCTTGATGACCGTCATGCCATTGGGTGAAGACGCCAAAGATGGCGCAGTGATCATGCACACCGACATCTCTGAGCGCAAACAAGCCCAGGCCGTCGATGCATTTCTTGCGCAGGCCGGGAGCAGTCCAGACGCCGAACCCTTCTTTGATGCGCTGGCGCGCTTCCTGGCGCAAAGCCTCCAGATGGACTACATCTGCATTGACAGGCTCGAAGGCGACAAATTGAACGCCACAACCTTAGCTGTCTGGCACAACGGCCAATTCGAGGATAACCTGACCTACGCCTTGTGCGACACACCCTGTGGCGATGTGGTTGGGCAGAAGGTATGCTGTTTCCCAGCCAGTGTTCGCCAGTTCTTCCCCAACGATACGGCTTTGCAGGAACTGCATGCCGAGAGTTACATCGGGGTCACCTTGTGGAGCCATACGGGTCAACCGATCGGCCTGATCGCGGTGATTGGTCGACGTGAGTTGAGCAATCGAGACCTTGCGGAGTCCACGCTGGCACGAGTTGTCGTGCGCGCCTCCGGTGAATTGGAACGATTGAACGCCGAAGCGGCGATGCACCGTAGCGAAACCCGCTTTCGTGGTGTCTTCGAGAAGTCCTATGCGGGGATTGCCGTCGCTGACGCAACGGGGACTTTGCTCGAAGTGAACGATAACCTGGCGCGGATGTTGGAGTACGAGCACCAGGAATTGATCGGAATGAATATTGCGCGATTCACCCATGCCGATGATCTTGCTACGGAGATGGTCTACCTGAACGAAATGCGGACCGGGCAGCGAGACGAATATCGGATGAACAAACGTTACCTGACTCGCACTGGCACCCTCATCTGGGTAGACCTGCTGGTCACTGTCGTGCGAAACCTTGAAGGCAATGCGGTCAATGTGATCGGCCTGGTGGTCGACATAGGCGAGCGAATGAAGGCCGAGGCCAAACTCCAGCTCGCTGCCAACGTCTTCAGTCATGCCCGCGAGGGCATCGTCATTACCGACGCCAGTGGCACCATCATCGATATCAATGAAGCATTCACCCGCATTACCGGATATGACCGCGAAGAAGTGCTGGGACGCAGCCCGAGCATCCTCAGGTCCGATCGTCAGGACAATGCGTTCTATGAAGCCATGTGGCGCGCCTTGACCGAGCATGGGCACTGGAGCGGCGAGATATGGAACCGCCGCCAGGACGGCGAGACGTACGCCGAATTGCTCACCATCAGTTCGGTGCGGGATGCTGATGGCGCTGTGCAGCAATATGTGGGCTTGTTCTCTGACATCACCGCGATCAAGCAGCATCAAAGCCAGCTGGAGCATATCGCCCACTTTGATGCGCTGACCAGTCTGCCCAACCGCGTGCTGCTGGCCGACCGGCTACAGCAGGCCATGGCGCAGGCTCAGCGGCGCGAGCATCATCTCGCCGTGGTCTATCTTGACCTCGACGGTTTCAAGGCCATCAATGACCGGCACGGCCATGACGCTGGCGACCAGGTCCTGATCACACTGGCACAACGTTTGAAGAAGGCATTGCGCGAGGGTGACAGCCTGGCCCGACTCGGTGGCGACGAGTTTGTTGCGGTGCTGATCGATCTGGAGGATCAACTTGCCAGCCGCAGCACGCTCACCCGGCTGCTGGCTGCCTGCTCGCAGAGGGTTCGGGTAGGACAGCAAAGCCTTCAAGTCTCAGCGAGTCTGGGCGTCACTTTCTATCCGCAACGACAGGACATCGACGCTGATCAACTTCTGCGCCAGGCCGACCAGGCCATGTACCAGGCCAAGTTGGCTGGCAAGAACCGCTATCACTTCTTCGACGCCGAGCAAGACAGCAGCATCCGTGGCCGTCACGAAAGCGTGGAACGCATCCGCCTCGCGCTGGACAATCATGAATTTGTCCTGCATTACCAACCCAAGGTCAATATGCGAAGCGGCCAGATCGTTGGTGCCGAAGCCCTGATCCGCTGGCAGCATCCTGAGAAAGGATTGCTGGCACCTGCCTTGTTCCTGCCGGTGATCGAGGACCATGCGCTGGCTGTCTCCATTGGCGAGTGGGTCATTGACACGGCCTTGACCCAGATGGAGCTCTGGCGGGAAGCGGGACTGGAGATCGCAGTCAGCGTCAATATCGGTGCGCGCCAGTTGCAGCAGAGCGACTTCGTGGATCGGCTGAAAGTCATTCTGGCAAAGCATCCGCAAGTAAAGCCCGCCCGCCTTGAACTCGAAGTGCTTGAGACCAGTGCGCTGGAAGACATTACCCAAGTCTCCGACGTGATCGAAGCCTGTGCCCAGATCGGAGTCACGTTTGCGCTGGACGACTTTGGAACCGGCTATTCGTCACTGACCTATCTCAAACGACTACGCGTTGCCATGCTGAAGATCGACCAGAGCTTTGTGCGCGACATGCTGGAAGACCCTGCCGACTGGGCGATTTTGCAAGGCATCATCGGTATGGCAGCGGCCTTCAAGCGAGACGTCATTGCAGAAGGGGTGGAGACCACCGAACACGGCTCCCTGCTGCTGCAACTGGGCTGCCAACTGGCGCAGGGCTACGGCATTGCGCGGCCCATGCCAGCCGCGCAGATGCCCAAGTGGGCCACTGAGTGGCAACCGGATGCCACCTGGTACAGAGTCCTGGAGGAGAGTACAAGCTCGTAAAGGATTCAACGGGATTGACCCAAAAGCCAATTTGGATGGCCAAAGCCTCCATGCGGGGACGATTTCTAGCCGCCGCTGAAAAACGTCTCAAATTCGTGCACCGGCAACGGCCGGCTGAACAGATAGCCCTGGTAGTTATGGCAGCCCAGACTGGCCA
>JBAXOZ010000177.1:0-5057 GCA_037132975.1 Comamonadaceae bacterium | reverse complement strand
CGACACCTACCGAAGACAAAGGCCCGATGGACATGATGCTGATGGCGAAAGGCGGAACAGCACGCATGTTGCGTATAGACCGCAAAGGTCAGTTGATCATGGCCGAGAGTCTGTCTGAACCTGTGATCACAAACGGAAAAATGCCCACCACCCCGTGACAAGTGATGACTGTAAGTCCGCAGACTTTAAAATGGACGGAGACAACTAAAAAATCGAACAAGCCTGTCGGTTGGATCGACATGGCAGTGAATCTACTGCTCATGGCCGGGCCACTTCACGAAAATGGGTGTGCATCCACTCCGGTGCCAATGCAATATCGTGCAACAACGTGACACGTTCCATTGCTGGCAGGTTCTCACGCAAGCGCGCAATGCGCTGCGGCGTAATGTTGGTCGCACCAAGACTTCGAAACGCCTGAATCATCATGGCGCTCAACCGGCCTGCCGCCGCCATATTGCGCGGTGTTGTGCGCTTAAGGCTGATCTGGGTAGGCCCTACCTTCACCGTACGCGTAGCGCCGTCTGTCAGAAACACCACCTGGGCAGGCACCTGCTCAGATAAACCCAACAGATTCGCCGCGTACACACCCGATGGCTGCAGCCGTATGCCCTCTTTACGCTCCAGTACCTTTGCCACCGATTCAATAGCCGGCCAAAGCATACCCAAAACCGGGTGGACTACCGGCGTGTCGTACAGGCCGCGCCCTAAAAGGCGAATCGTACCGGCCGCCTTGCTGCGCGCGAGTGCGCTGGCCACTGCAGTGCGGCTGCCAAGATCGGCAAAGTCAGCGGGTGTGAACACCCAGCCCGGCCCCTGCGACTGGATGCGCTGCAGAACTTGGGCGTCAATTGAACCGGCGTGCTTGCTCATTTTGCAACGAATAATACTATACTTTCGTTGCAAAATATGGTTCAACCAAGCGTTCCAGATTGCTCTGCCGGTTCATATTCACCTGGTCGTTGAATTTGACTTGATTCGGTGGTCATCTGCAAAAACCGCTGTCTGTGAAAACCCAAATAAGGACCGTGCTGCACAGACATCCAGCGCAACCGCATGCCTGCGGCAAGCCCCAATTTATGCTGGTCGCTCGGCGAGATGGTTTTGGACACCAGCAATTCGCCCGCCTCTGAGAAGCTGAGCAGGAAGCTGTCGAACAGCACATCCAGATTGGCGCTGAGCAAAAAACCATTGAACACGTCCAGCCGCTCGGTATCTGACGCGCATTCAGCCCAAGGCTTGGCGTGGCTGGCACGCAGGGCTTGCGGCAAAGCCAGGCCAGTCACCGCGCAGGCTCCGCCCCAGTAATCGAGCATGGCTTGGCGATAGGCCTGCTGCCCCACCCGCTGGCGCACCATCCGCTCCACCTCGGTGTTCCGCGCGGCCTCCGTGGGCATGGCTGCAAGCTCCTGCTGCAGCTGCGCCTCAAACGCCACCACCGCCTGGTTGGGCAACGCCTGCGACAACGCGGCGGCGCGTCGCAACCATCGGGCCAAAACTGCCTCCGTCGCCAAGACAAAACCTTGCGCCGAAACGTCGGAGACTGGAAAAGTCCGTGCCAGTTCCTGGCCCAGCGTGGCCGAGCCTGATTGAATTGAACCCCAGAATCCATCCTCCGATGCCGTCACGGTCACTTTCGCAGGATGCCTCGCTGAGCCCAAATTCACCCCCAGACCACCGCTCGGCAACACATTTTCGAAGCCATTGTCATGGCCTGCCTTTTCAATGAGAGCGCGCTGAAGCGGGTTCATCAGTCTGCTTGCCACCGGTATTCAAAGGCGTTGGCTTCCAGCACCAGGGCATCTCGCTTTTCCTTGCCGCCCGGGATGTTGGGCATCATCATCAACTGCATCGAAATCGCGTTGGTTATGCCGCTCAAGCACGACTTCGTCTTGATCCAGTTCACCGGACTGAACACCTTGCCGCCCGGCTGGGTTTCGTTGGCAGCCGCTTCCAGCGCGAAGTTCAGCGCCGTCGCCGCCACCGTTACCACCCACTCCACGATGCCCTTTTCCTGAGCCTGCTGCCATGCCACATCCGGTGCCGGCACACGGTCTGTGTGCTTGCTTGCCACGGAGAAACACATTGAAATTGCATACAGGTGGTGGTGCGGCACGTACGAGCGCATTGCCAGAAGCGTCTCATTGAACCCCTGCGGATTGTCTTTGCCCCAAGATGGCTCAAGCGCGGTCATCCAATCCTGAAGCGCAGCGATTCGCTCAGGGGTGTAGTCTCGTTTGAACAGCTGTTCAAAATACTTGTCGAAAATCTTTGTCTCGCTGTACGAGATGTTTGGCCGCTGCGAATGCCAAGCCATAAGACTCTTGCCAAGGGTGCCAAGGTCAATGGCACGCGCAGCATTTTTTCCCGCCTGGATTTGCTCCCCACGCTTCGACAAAAATTGCCCATCCGGGTACCGCTGCTCAAAGGCCTTTTTCAGGGCCAAAACACGCTTGTCGTTGCTGCGCAGATCCCGGGGCTTCACGGTGGACTGCGAGTTGGTCGAGATGCTGATCCGGTCTGCCCGGTCGTGCTGCGGGATCTCGTAAAAGCGGAACATCACATACGTTTCGTCCAGCTTCTTGACCTTTTCGCTGCAGGACAGAATGGTGGTGAGCGACTGGCACCCGTTCACCACGCTGAGCCCCTGCAGGTGCAGGGTGCCCTTCTCCAGGGTCATGCGCGAGCAAATGGCAGTGATGCCGTTGTGGAAGAAAAAGAAATCCCGGTGACGATCCCCATAAATCGTCGCCTTGATCTGCTTGTTCACACTGTTGCTCAGCCCCAGAGATTGGCGCACGTTCTTCTGGAAAAGCGCACCATCCTTGATCCCAGGGATGGTCAAACAATCCTTCAAAGGCAGCGCTGCCACCACCACTGCAGTACCGGCAATCTCCATGTTCATGAACTTGCCCGCCTCAAGCTTCAAATCATGCTTGAGAAACGGGCTCTCCTTCAGCAAGGCCAGTTCGTATCGGCGTTGCAGCTCTTCAGTGTCTACCAGGGTCAAAGTTGCGGGCAGATCATCGGACTCTGCCAATTCCTTCTGAAAAGTGGCCAGATCGTTCTGAGCGGAATCCGTCAGGGTTCCCGTTGTGATCAGCTCAAAGTGGATGTCGTACCCATCCTCCAATGCCAACGACAAATCCGTGAGGCGCTGCTTGAGCTTGGTGTTGGCGTTCTCCTGCAAGCCGGCCAAGTCCTTCAGCTGAACCCAGGATGACAGCACCTCCCGCAGTGGGCCCGAATCGACGCTGCCAGAGCCAATGAACTTGCCCTGCACAACGTAAACGGCCTGCGCATCTTCATCAATGACGATCGCATCGATCTGTTTGTCATCGGCTCCATCTGTGATGCAAAGCCTTGCTTGCTGCGCATCCTGGCCATGGATGTTGCGGACGTACCATGCCACGAAGCGCTGCCCTTCATTGGGGTAATGCTGCTGGTAATACGTCTGGGTAATGTCTGTTTTGATTCTGTCATACATGGTCACTCTCCCGGAAACATTTGATCCCACGCCTCAAGCACCAACCTTTGGGTGCGGTACTCACCGAAATCGCGGATCTCGCCGTTTTTGAGCACCCGGAAGGTTTCGCTGGGGTAATCGTCGCCCATCACGTCGGCAGGGTCGAGGATGTAGCGCAGCTCGTCGCGAGTCAGGCTGTACAGGCGGGCGTAGTAGGCATCGAGCTCGGCGCGCAGGACGGCACGACGGTCTGGGTCGAAGGCGAATGGCGGGCCGTTGTAGCCCAGGTCTTGCGCCCAACCCGAGAGGTCGTGCGCTGTGAAGGTGAGTTCGAGCACGCGTGGGACGATGAAAGCGAGGTCGGCTTCGGTGTAGCGGTCAGGCGGCAACACAGGGAATTGCTTCAGATAGAAGTAGTTCAGTGTGGTGCCACCAATTTTTTGACGCGCCACAAAATCAAACGCGAGCGCTGACAAATTTCCCAAGAAGGCCGCCGCATGACGGCCGGAAATGGATGAAGGCAATTGCAACAAGGGCGCTTTGTTGCCAACACCTGCAAGCGGCATCAAAGACGCAATCACGGTCCGTTCATTAGTTGCATTGGTGATGTCGCGCCACCCCATCAACCACCTCGGACAAGACTGCTCCAACCAACGCTCGGCCAAGTCCAGCACATCCTGGGCACTTTGCAGCGCCATCGCGGGGTCGTGCAGGTCGATGTGCCGGGCGGTGAATGCCAGCATCTGCTCCAGCGCATGCGGATCCACTGCGTACCAAGCGGTACTGGCCCGTTCATTGGACATTGCCACCTCAAAACTCCCCTCGGCGGGCAGGTAGTTGTCGTCCACGGGCTTGAAGCATGGCGGGTTATTGCCACACAAGCCCAGTGACACCGGGGCCACTTTCTGGGCATAGGGGTACTGCTGCACAAACGCCTGCCAGGCGGTGTACAAACCCAACTTCGCGTTCACGCTGTGTAGTGATACCAGCCAGTGGCCAAATAACAGTTGCGTGGCACACAGCACCGTGGCGGCATCGTTGCGATCACGCAGGGCCTTGCGCAAGCCTTCGGGCAGGTTGGTCAAGCGCAACCACACCTCGCGCTGGTCAACCCAGTAGCGCGGGATGGCGCTGCTGTGGGGGTCTTGCTTTTCCGCCAGCGTCATGTCCCGGCTGTCACCGTTCGGCGTATAGGTGGCCCAACGGTGGTCAAACTGGTGGATAAGCTTGGCTTCATACAGGGGCAGGTGGTCAGAGGCACTACTGTCTTTGAATAGGTGGCTGTCGTTTGACATGTGGAACATCGTCGAAAACGAAACTCCCCACGGGTTAACCTCTGGCGCCTTTACTTTGGCATCTTTGCCCTTGCCTTCAACCACAGCCTCACGGATCAGCACGGGTGCTGTGCGGTAGAGTTTTTTGGTCAACGCAGCATCGCGCCCACTGCGAAATGTCGGGCAGGTCAAGGTGTTGGGGTTGATGAGCCGGAACTCAGCCGGCGTGAGGGCAAAGCGTCGGCGGGTATCTGCCAACTGAGACACCTGACTTGCATAGCAGACGAATTCCGCAGCAGGCACTGTCCCCAAAGTAATTA
>JBAXOZ010000176.1:0-5086 GCA_037132975.1 Comamonadaceae bacterium | reverse complement strand
AGTGCATCATCGTGGACGAAGCCCACACCTGTGCCAGCAGTGGTGCCGGAAAGCAGCTGCGCTTTGAGTTGCTTCAGCGCCTGGCCAAGGACCCGGAGCGCCATCTGCTGCTGCTCACCGCCACGCCACACTCCGGTGACGAGGTCGCGTTTTACAACCTGCTTTCCCTGCTCGACCCCGCGTTTTTGGGATTGCAGAACCTCACATCTGCAGATGACCCCTTGCGCGACAAGCTCGCCCGCCACTTTGTGCAACGCCGTCGCAAAGACATCGTGGAATGGCAGGCGGACACGCAAGACGGTCGTGGCTTTGCCCGCCGTATGAAAACCGAGCTCACTTACAAACTCACGGGCGATTGGGGTGCTTTTTTCGATGCGGTGCAAACGTACTGCCGCGAGATGGCCGAGTCTGTGGAGCAAACCCAGTCAGGCAGTGCCCGCCTCATTTGGTACGCCACGCTGGCCTTGTTGCGTTGTGTTGCCTCCAGCCCGGCCGCCGCAGTCAAGGCACTGACCACCCGCCTCGAAGGCAAGACCCAAGCACTGGCCGCTGAAAGTGAAGACGATCTCCTCGAAGACGACCGCCTGCACGACGGCCAAGCCGACGACCTGGGCGGCAGCGACCTGGAGCCAGCGGGGCAAATTGGCGACCGCCTGCAGGACGCCCAGCGCTTGCAAACCCTCATCCTCGAAGCCCACCGCTTGTCCGGCAAAGCAGGTGACCCCAAACTGGCCACGCTCATTGCGCACATGGAGAGCTTGGTGAAAGACGGTTTCGCACCCGTGGTGTTCTGCCGCTACGTGGCAACCGCCCATTACGTGGGCGCGGAGCTGAAAAAGCACTTTCCCAAAGTGCTGGTGGACGTGGTCACCGGTGAGCTCAGCCCCGAGGAGCGGCGCAGCAAAATTGAAGACATGGAGGAAGGTGCAGAGGCCAGCGGAGGGCGCATCTTGGTCGCCACCGATTGCCTTTCTGAGGGCATCAACCTGCAGCACCTGTTCACCGCAGTTGTGCACTACGACCTTGCCTGGAACCCCACCCGCCATGAGCAGCGCGAAGGCCGGGTCGATCGTTTCGGTCAGCGTGCCCCTGAGGTGCGTTGCACTATGCTCTATGGCCAGGACAACCCGGTCGATGGCTTTGTGCTCAACGTCATTTTGCGCAAAGGCGAGGCCATCCAAAAAGAACTGGGTGTTCTGGTTCCCATGCCTGAGGACAAGCTGCGCATCAATCAAGCGCTGGTCAAAGCGGCGTTGATGAAGCGCCACGCCACGCAATACACCCCCGACATGTTTGCCGATGCTGAAGCAGTGCTGGCCCCACTGCAAACCCAGTGGACCGACGCCCTGGAAAAAGCCAAGCTCAACAGAACCAAGTTCGCCCAGCGTCGCATTCGCCCCGACGAAGTGCTGCCCGAGTGGCAAAAGCAGCAAATCGCCCTGGGCAGCAGTGCTGACGTGCAGCGCTTTGTGCAAAGCGCCTGTGCCCGCTTGAACGCCCCGCTGGAGCCCGCTCGCCGCGAACAGTTCCGCCTGCCCACGCAGCACCTGCCCGAGGCTCTGCGCCAACGTCTGGCCGATGAAGGCCTGGTCCCCGACATCCGCAAGCCTGTGTTGCAACTGGACTTTGCCGAGTTGCACCGCAGCCACCCCCTGGTCACCGTGCTTGCCGATCATCTGATTGAAAACGCCTTGCAGGGCGAATCCGCCATCACCGCGCGCAGTGCTGCCACCATCACCGATGCCGTGGACGTGGTCACCACCGTGTACCTGCTGCGCTTGCGCCACCAGTTGGGCTACGTGCGCCGCCGCCAGCCGTTCCAGATGATGGCCGAGGAAACCGTGGCCCTGGCTGTCAAAGGCCGCAGTGCGCCAGAGTGGCTGAGCGACGAGGCCACCGCCGGGCTGCTGCAATGCCAGCCCACCGGCAACCTGCCCCGTGAAGCCATCCACCGCGAAGTGGTGCAGGCTTTGGACTTTCTGCAAGCCCACCCCCAGCGCCTCGAAGCCTTGGCCCATGAACGCGCCCAGGCCCTGCTGGCCGACCACCGCCGTGTGCGTGAGGCTGCCCGCGATGTGGGCCAGTACAGCGTGGCCCCGTGTTTGCCGGTCGATGTGATTGGTGTGTATGTCCTCCTGCCGGACGCTCTGTAATTTTTGCCATGAAAATCGTCCGCAAACACACCGCCACGCTCAACCTGCCCACCCTCAAGCTGGAAGGCGGCCTTTTCCTGCCTGACGTGCTGGAAAAAGCCGCCCTGGGCCAAGCCCGCCTGCAAGCCGAGGCCGATTACGGCATTCCCAAAGGCCTCAAGCTCAAAGACGAGTACAGCCGCGCATTCCAGATCGCCTGTGCCCAGTGGCGCAGCTTTGCCCCGATGTTGGACCGCACCGACTTCGATGCCCAACGCGCCACCGCCACTTTCGTCACCGAACTGCTGCGCGAT
The DNA here is from genome assembly GCA_037132975.1 of Comamonadaceae bacterium. Classification (GTDB taxonomy): domain Bacteria; phylum Pseudomonadota; class Gammaproteobacteria; order Burkholderiales; family Burkholderiaceae_C; genus Rhodoferax. Next base: position 2,640 of record JBAXOZ010000176.1, on the reverse strand, counting down.
GCCTTTGGTTACGTCTCCGTGGGGGCCGTCACCGGCATCGAATTGGGGGAGCGCAGCTACCCCATCACCCATCTGGCCAGCGCGCCGCACCAACCTCTCCACCCGCGGCACCCGTTGCCCATCGTGGTGGCCCCGCACACCCTGGGCCTCGACGAAGCCGACACCCGTTTTGCGATCGCCGGCAGTGGCAGCCGCAAAAAAACCCCATTCCAGCTGGCCCAGGAGCTTCTCAACGCCAGCCCGGACCACCAATGGGCGCTGGTGACCAACGGCAAAACCATTCGCCTGCTGCGCGATGCCGCCACACTGACGCGCCCCAGCTACCTCGACATTGACCTACAAGACCTGCTCAGCGGCCAGCGCTTTGCCGAATTTGCGTTCGTCTGGCGCTTGTTGCACGCCAGCCGTGCAGGTCTGGTGGGTGGCACTGCGGACGCAGCCGCGCCCGTGGTCTGGGAGGCCTGGCGCGAGGCAGGCCAAGAAGAGGGCACCCGCGTGCGCGACGGCCTGCGCCTGGGCGTGACCGAAGCCCTCATCACCTTGGGCCAAGGCTTTGTGCAGCACCCTGCCAACGATGCCCTGCGCCAAGCCTTGCAAGATGGCAGCCTCACCAAAGAGGCGTACTTTGCCCAGCTGCTGCGGCTGATTTACCGCTTCATCTTCGTCTTCAGCGTGGAAGAGCGCGGGCTCATACCCAACGCCCCGCAGCCAGATGAAGACCCCACCAACGCACGCGCCAAGCTGGCCGCCTCTCAAACCTACGCCCAGGGCTATGCCTTGGCCCGCCTGCGCGACATGGCCCTGCGCCGCCGTGCCCGCACCCGGTTTGATGACCTGTGGCAGAGCGTCAAAATTGTGTTCAAAGGCCTGGCCCATGGTGAATCGCGCTTGGGCCTGCCCGCATTGGGTGGCCTGTTCGCCCCCGCCCAATGCCCCTCGTTGGATGGTGCACAGCTCACCAACTCCGACCTGCTGTCCGCCATGAAAAGCATGCGCTGGGCCAGCCAGACCGGTGGCAGCCTGGCCCCCATCGATTACCGCAACATGGGCACCGAAGAGCTGGGCAGCGTTTACGAGAGCTTGCTGGAGCTGGTGCCCGAGGTCGACCTGCACGCCCGCACCTTTGGCTTTGTAGGCATCACCAGCGAGGGCAGCACCGCCGGTAACGACCGCAAGCTCACCGGCAGCTTCTACACCCCAGACAGCCTGGTGCAAGAGCTGGTGAAAAGTGCTTTGGACCCCGTAATCGAGCAGCGCCTGGCTGCCAATCCCGGTAATCCCATCGAAGCCTTGCTGTCCATCCGCGTGTTGGACCCTGCCTGCGGCAGCGGCCACTTTTTGCTGGCCGCCGCGCGCCGCCTGGCTGAGCGCTTGGCGGCCCTGCGCTCGCCCGATGGTGTTGTCACCCCGCAGGCCTACCGCCATGCCCTGCGCGAGGTCATAGCCCGCTGCATTTTTGGCGTGGACCGCAACCCCATGGCCGTGGAACTGGCGCGCACCGCGCTGTGGCTGGAAGGCTTTGAAGAAGGTCGTCCGCTGGGTTTTCTGGACCACCATCTGCAATGCGGCGACGCACTGCTGGGCTTGACCGACCTGCACGCGCTGGAAAAAGGCATTGCCAAGGATGCGTTCAAAGCCTTGAGTGGCGACGACAAAGAGGTGTGCAAGCAGCTGGCCAAATCCAATGCGGCCGGCCTGAAGCAAATTGCCAAAGACATGCAAAGTGGCCAGGTGCTGCTGGGCTTTGACAACGCCACTGGCCTGCAGACCCTGCGTGCCATCGAGGCCTTGAGCGCCGAAACCCCCGAAGAAGTAGCCGCCAAAGAGCACGCCTACATTCAATTTTGTGAGCAGTCCACGAACAGCCCGATTGGGCTGGCGGCAGATTTGATGGTCGGTGCCTACCTGATGACCAAAACCGCTGACACGGCAGCCTTGGTGCCCACCAGCGAAACCCTTCACGCCGCACTCACCGCGCCGCACACCTTGCAAGAGCAGGACACCGTGCATTCAGCCACGGTAGCAGCGGCCCATGCGGCTTGCCAGCAGGCCCAAGTGCTGCACTGGCCACTGGCGTTTCCCCAGGTGTTTGCGACGGGCGGCTTTGACTGCGTACTGGGCAACCCACCCTGGGAACGCATCAAGCTGCAGGAAGAAGAGTTCTTTGCCACCCGCCATCCCGCCGTGGCAGCGGCTAAAAACAAGGCAGAGCGCAGCCAGCGCATCCAGTGGCTGAGTGAGGGGATGTTGAGCCAACACCTTTACCCCACCGACAGTGTCCACCAAACGCCCACAGAAAGTGCCGCCGAGCAACGCCTGTACGCCGAATTCATCACCGCACGCCGCGTGGCCGAGGCTGCCAGTGTGTTCATGCATGTGGATGGTGTGGACGGCGGGCGCTACCCGCTCACGGGTGTGGGTGATGTGAACACCTATGCCTTGTTTGCCGAAACTATTCTGCAAATCACATCGCCATCAGGGCGCGCCGGTTTCATCGTGCCCACCGGCATTGCTACGGACGACAGTACCAAGGCCTACTTTGGTCACATCACCCAGAGCGGGCGCTTGGTGAGCCTGTACGACATTGAAAACCGCGAAGCTGTGTTCCCGTCGGTGCATCGCAGCTTCAAGTTCTGCCTA
>JBAXOZ010000175.1:0-5102 GCA_037132975.1 Comamonadaceae bacterium | reverse complement strand
GGCAAGGTGTTGGACGCGGACGTGGTGCCAAGCATGCCGTGGCAAACGTTGCACTTGTCGCTGGAGACGATGGTGCGGCGCGCCTGCAACTTGCCTGTGATCGCGAACTCTTGGTAGGTGTGCTGCATACCAATATCCACCAACACCGCCGGTGTGATCTCGGGTCGGGGATTGACACCTGCATTGAGCGCGAGTTTGTTCTCTTTGATCTGACCAATGCTGATCACCCGCGCTGTGCCCTTGGCCACCGAAATTGCCGTGTCATCGGGCAGCGCGATGTTGACCTGGTAATGGTTCTTGCCGTCATTTGTGCCCTTGTATGCGTAGGCACTGGCAGCGCTACCGCCATTGTTGTAGGCCGAGTACTCGGTAACCGCATCGGGCTGGCCCAGCATGTTTTGGTAGCCCAGATAGAAACGGACGTTTCCAAAACGCGCTGTGCTCGCGCACACGGGGGCTGCAGCGGTGCCGGTGCAGTCGGACGTCACCAGGTTGTAGGCGGCGTCGCCGTTGGTTGGGTCGGACACAAAGTACTTGACGGTCACGGTGCGGCCTTTGTGATCGGCTGTGTCGTTGAGCGCGACGCTTTCGATGTTCATCTTGTACTTGGCTGCATCGGCCTGTGCCTGACTCCAGTGCACGTTCTCAGCGGAGACGGCCGTTCCGGCCGCGTGACAGGACGCACACTGCTTGTTGGTCATCGACTTGGCCAGAGCGCCCGAGCCATTGAGCGTGACCGCAATGACCTGGTGCTTGCCATCCCATACCGAGCCAACGTTGTTGGCATGGCAGGTCAGACAGGCTTCTTTGCTTGGCTTGGTCTTCCAGTTGTCACCCTGCGGCGTATTGGGGTTGGAAGCGGAGTGGCACTTGCTGCAATTGTTCAGATCCTGCGGGAATCCTACATCGGCGTAGCTGTGCTTGCTGTTCTGGTAGCCCCATATGGTGTAGTCTTCACCACCCGTTGCCACTGTGCTGTTGAGCAGCTTGCCGGCGTGGATCTTGTGCACCATGGTCGCGAGATTGAGCACGTTGCCGCTGTTGGCGTCGGTAGTGCCGGGGTTGTGGCACATCACGCAGTATTGCGTGTCCACGCGACCACCGCCGTGCATTCCGAGTTTGTCGTGGCAACCGTTGCACGAGGTCACGTCGGTCATCTTGCGTGTCTTGGCGGAATCAGTCACAGCGACGGCGTTGCCGTTGGCGTCCACCGTGAAGTCAAAGTAAGGGTTCACAAGGATAAGGTCACCGGCCGCGTTCTTGTAGCTTAGCTGGATGGCTACGCGGTGTGTACGGGAAGGTTCAAACACCACGCCGTTGGTCTGTGTGACGTCCTTGATGTCGGTCTTGAAAGTGTAGGTGTAGTAGCCGCCCTGGTTGTATACCAGTTGCGCCGCCAGCAATGCCGGGTCGGTCTGCTTGGCATCGGTTGTGGCCTGCTTGGCACTGGCCAGCACCGGCTTGCCACCGGGGCCTACGCCCGCCGTGGCGGTTTCGGTACGGTAGATGTAATTGACCCACTGATCCGGGTCGCCGTTGGAACCGGGAACCAGCTTGGCAATGGCAAAGCTCACATTGGCAGCGGTCAAATCGCTCTTTACCGCACCATCGGAAAAGACCGTGAAATTGACCTTGGGCGGACTATTGATAGTGACCGGAGCAATGCCAGCGGCTTGCACCGCAGCAAACCCAGCCGAAGCGTTGACTGCCGTGTCGTTAGTTGCCACCGAACTTGCGCTGGAGATTGCGCTGAGCAGCGCCGGGTTGGCCGACGATGATCCGCCACCACCGCTGCCTCCACACGCAGCAAGACTCGCCGCGACCACCAATGCCAGACCCCATTTCAGAAATGAATGTTTCACGTCTGTGTTCCCGTTATAAATAGAAATACCGTTATTCCTGCAAATCGAAGGCAACGCGCACCAGATTCAGACCCGCAGATATTGAAGTTTCACTGGTGTTTGCGAGCAGGCCCGATCTTAACCGCTGCCAAAGCATCACTTTGAAAAATTGCAAAAAAACAACCCGAATGCGTCGCCACATTCGGGTTGCAAGTTCCATGTTTCAAGAGTCGGTGCCGTCAGGCACCGTCACTTGCCATCAGAAGTTCATGTGTGCATTCTTGATGTCCACGGGCTTGCCGGAACCGTGGCAAATCAGGCACTGCTCACCGGTCTGCGTGGAGATGCCCACCGCAGAACGTTGGTCATAGAAATGACCACCATTGCCCTTCATGTGGCCCAAGGCCGCGGGCGTGTCGTGGCAGGATGCGCAAGCCGAGGTAATGGGCGAGCTCACCAGCGTTGTACCAGCAGCTTCCGTGATCGCTCCGGTTGCGGCAGCAATCGAATAGCCCGAGCCATAGGCTGCACCAGCCGTCACGAACGGTGACCAATAGGTTCCGGGGATAGCTTCAGCACCCGTCGTTACCACGTTCACGGGGCTGGGAACCGTACCCGTCGCCACAGTAGTCCACAGCAGCTTGGGAACAGCGGCGGCATTGGTAGCAGCACTGAAGTCATACGAACCAGGCACGTGGCAGGCTTCGCAGTTATTCAGCAATGCGGGATAGGTAACTTCCCAGTACTTGTCGCCAGAAGACGCTTCCCAAGAGAACTTGTTGACGCGCTTGCCAGAGGCATGGATCGAGTGCACCGCTTCCTTGATGTTGACACCCCAGCCATTGTTGACGCGGTTGACGTTATGGCAGAAGTTGCAGGTTGCTGCATCATTGCGCTGACCCGCATGGAAGGTCTTGGCAGTAAACACACCGAGCGCCTGGTGGCAGCTATTGCAACGTGTGGTTTCCACAATAGTGCGACGGGCGGTCTGACCTGTTACGTATTTGCTGACGTTAGGAGCAGGAACACTCAGGCCGCCAATCTTGGTCGTAGTGTTGTAGGTATAGCCGGGCACGTTGGTCTGCGTCAGCGGTTGAGTCGTCAGCAGGCCATAGGTGTAGCCGATGCCGCCGACCATCATGGTCGCCGTTGTCGGGACCTTCACGCCAGTCAAGGTGAGGGTGTAGTAGCCGCTCGCCGCGTCAAACGTCAAGCTGCCAGCTGCGGTGGCAGACATTGCGGTGCCATCGTCGTTCTTGCCGGTGTTCCTCCAAACGTTCTTGATATAGGTTCCATATGTGGTTGAACTGTTCCAGTCAGCCGGTGACGTGATGCCATCCTGCGGCGCGGCAAACATCAGATAGGCACTGGGGCCACCCACGAAGTTGTCCATCATTTCGGTCTTGCCGGTGGCACTGTAGGTGTTGAACACGACAGGTGAGCCACCCAACAGGAACCGGAACACAAACACCGGTTGCGCGCTCGCATTGACGGACACACTCTTGAGGTCCCATGTAACCTGCGAGGCACCAGCAGGCAGGTTGTCGCGCACGGTTGCGATGTACGACGCATTGGTATTGTTGTTACCACCACTGGCGGCTGGCACAGCATAGATGTTGGCCGGGTTGGGCGGCAGAACCGCTGTGTGATACGTCTTGATGCTGTCGGAATCATGGCACACCGTGCACAGCTTGTCGTCGGCCTTGGCTCCACCGATGTGACCGGCATAGCTGCCACTCAGGTTGATACCGCCGCCAGTGGCAAAGTTGATACCGTCGTGGCAACCGCCGCACGCCAGGCGATTGGGTACGTTCTTCCAGTTGTCACCCTGGGGTGTGGCCGTCGATGCCGTGTGGCACTTCACGCAGTTGCGCTGGTCTTGCGGGTAGGTAATGTCGTTGACCTTCACGCCTTGGGCGTTGTAACCGGTCTGGGTCAACTCTTCACCCATGTGGATTCTGTGTACGAAATTGGGGAAGTCTGCAACTGCAAAGCCGTTGATCTTTCCTTGGGTATCGGTGATGACGTAACCAGTTGCCGTCTTGGTGGCTTCGGCATTGGAATACTTCAATTGGTCGGTGTGGCACACGACACAGAACTTGGTATCAACCCGATTACCGTGCAGACGCAGCTTGGTGTGGCAAGTGTTGCACTTGTCAATCGAAACAATTTCACGTTGCGCGTCGGTTGCGGCAACAGCCTTTCCGGTTGCCGGAATGAAGTCATAAACAATATTGGCAGGGTCTTTAATGACCACTGCCGGGATGCCGGTGTTGTTGCCGGAGCCGTCCGCAGCGTTGGTGCTGGTACCACGCGCATTGCCACCCACATACACCACCACACGGTGCGTCAGGGTCGGGTCATAGGTCACGTCGCCGAGGTCGGCCTTGACGTTGTTGCCGGTATAGGTGGCGGCATCGACTGCGGCCTTCATCTTGGTTACGTCGCGCCAGAAGGTATACGTATAGCTACCGTCGCCCTTGTCCACCAAGGTGCCGACAGAGTCGGTGGTGGGACGCGTCGGCAGCGAGTTCGGACTGGACACTGTAGGTGTGGACATAACCAGATAGTTGACCCACTTGCTCGGGCTGCCATTGGCACCTGGCACAAGTTTGGCAATTGTCACGTTCATGTTCGCCAAGCCTGCCATCAAAGCCGTCGAGGACTTGGAAGTGAAGCCCAAGCCCTTGACGGGTGTGCCGTTGGCGTCCGTAATCTTGAAGCTCACGATGGGTGTGCCCTTGGACATATCGACTGCCGTCACAGAACCCTTGAGCGACAAGTCTCCCCAATCGGTGGGCGTGAGCGCCGCAGCGTTCAACGTAGGAACAGCGTCCTGACCCGCCGCGCCCGCTGCACCTGCCGCGCCCGCAGCGCCGGTAGCACCAGGATTGCCGTCGGAACCGCCACCGCACGCTGCGAGCGCTCCGACCATCAGGGCCGCAAGGCCCCAGCGCATGAACTTGATCTTCATCTCTTCTCCTAATTTGGCCAAAAGAACCTCAAGAAACCGTGTCCCGAGCCATCCTTAACAGCGCCAACGAGCACCCACGGATACAAAGAACAGACGAAGGCTAACGGAAATCAGTGATCAGATGTTGATTCTCATCAAACAGCCTCGCGGTTGTTGGGAACCTACGAGAAGTAAGCTTGTTCGAAGTCAGACTTTTGTCCAAACACCGCTTCCACGACGACCGCTGGACCCAACAAAAAAGCCCGGCAAGCCGGGCTTTTTGTTGGGGGATTTGACCCGATTACTGG
>JBAXOZ010000174.1:0-5111 GCA_037132975.1 Comamonadaceae bacterium | reverse complement strand
GGGAGAAACCCATGTTTTCCGCCACCGTCATGTGCGGGTACAAGGCGTAACTCTGAAACACCATAGCGGCACCCCGCTGCGCTGCTGGTACTTCGTTGGCGCGCTGGCCGTTGATGAGCAATTCGCCCCCTGTGATGCTCTCCAGTCCCGCGATCATGCGCAACATGGTGGATTTGCCGCATCCCGAGGGGCCGACGAAAACCAGGAACTCGCCATCGCGTACGTCCAGATCGATGCCATGAATGACAGTGGTTTCAGCGTAACTTTTTCGAATTCCCCGAAGTGCGAGATGTCCCATGTCGGATTCCAATCAATTCATCAGGAGGGCTGGCCGCGCAGAAAGTCGCGGTACCACAGTGCACTGTGTTTGAGCGTGCGTCGCTGTGTCGCGTAGTCCACGTGGACGATGCCAAATCGCTTCTCGTAGCCCGAGGCCCACTCGAAGTTATCGAGCAGGCTCCAGACGAAATAGCCGTCCACGTGCACGCCCTGGCGCATTGCTTCGTGCACGGCGGCAAAGTGGTCTTGCAAATACCGCACGCGCGGCGCGTCGTGCACCTGGCCATCGGCGCTCATGGTGTCGGCAAATGCCGCGCCGTTCTCGGTGATGATGAGTGGCGGCAGGCCCTTCGCGGCGTAGTCGCGGTGCAGACGCAGCAGCAAGTTTGTGATGCCTTGCGGGTACACCTCCCAACCCATGTCAGTGACTTCGAGGCCGCCGCTCTTGACGTCGTAGGGCGCGCCTGCACTGGCCTTGACGCGGGTGTAGTAGTTGATGCCTAGAAAGTTCATAGGCACTCGCATGGCTTGCATGTCGCCGGGTAGCACCGTGGGTACATCGGCGCCCATGGCGCTCCAAAATTCAGCTGGGTATTGGCCGCTCAGCAGTGCTTCCAGGTACCAGCGCAGGCCGTTGCCGTCGGCTTGGCGCACTGCCTCGCGGTCGGCATCGCTGTCGGTGGCGGGCTCGACGGGCGACAGGTTTAGCACGATGCCCATGTCGGCCTTGCAGCCCTGGGCGCGCATTGCTGTCAGCGCCAAGCCATGGCTCAGGAACAAATGGTGCGCTACCTGGATGGCGACCGCGCGGCTTTTGATACCCGGTGCAAAGATGCCCGACTCATGTCCCAGCACTGCAATCACCCAGGGTTCGTTGTGCGTGCAGATCGACGCCACACGGTCGCCCAGGCGTCGCCCGACCTCGCAGGCGTAATCGACAAAGCATTGCACGGTGTCGCGGTTTTCCCAGCCGCCCTTGGCCTGCAAGGCGGACGGCAGATCCCAGTGGTTGAGCGTCAGAAACGGCTTCAGGCCACGTGCCAGCATGCCGTCCACCAGTCTTTCGTAAAACGCGAAGCCTGCTTCATTGAAGGCGCCCGAGCCCAGTGCCTGAACGCGAGGCCAGGAGATGGAAAAACGATAAGCATCCACACCAAGGCTGGCCACCAGGTCGAGGTCGTCAGCCCAGCGCTGGTAGTGCGCGCAGGCCTGTCGACCATCGCTCGCATCAGCGATGACGCCGGGAACCCGACAGAAGTCATCCCAGATGGAAGGACCCTTGCCGTCGGCGTCGACTGCGCCTTCGATCTGGAAGGCGCTGGTGGCCACACCCCAGGTGAAGTCGGCGGGGAAGGCACTCTTGGATATGTTGGCGTTGAACATGTCAGTAAACAGGGGTAAAAGTTAGCCGCGTACAGCGCCGGCGGTCAGACCGTCGATCAGGCGGCGCGAAGAAATGGCAAACAAAATGAGTAGCGGGATGGTGGCAATCGCTGCCCCGGCCATCAGCGCACCCCACTCGGTATCGGCCGGGTTGTGCATGCTGCGCAGCGCCAGCGGAAAGGTGTACATCTCGGGCGAGCGCATGACGATCAGCGGCCCGATGAAGTTGTTCCAGGAACCGATGAAGGTGATCAGGCCCAAGGTACCCAGAGCCGGTTGCAAGAGTGGCAGCACGATGGTCCAGTAAATGCGAAATTCGCCGCAGCCGTCCATGCGCGCCGCTTCGATCAGGTCGCGTGGCACGGCGCTGCTGACGAACTGGCGCATCATGAAAATGCCAAAGGCGCTGGCCGCGCCGGGGATGTAAAGGGCACGCGGTTGGTCCAGCCAACCCAGCGCGTCCATGATCATGAACGACGGGATCATGCCCAGGAAGGACGGCAGCAGCATGGTGCCCATGACCAGCGTGAAGAGAGGACGCTTGAAGCGAAACTCGAACATGGCAAAGGCGTAACCCCCCATGCTGCAAAACAGCAGGGTCAGCGCGGTGGCAGCCAGCGCCACATACAGGCTCCAGCCCAGGCTGCGCCACAGCGCAATTTTGCTGATGAGGATGTTGAAATTGGCCAAAAAGTCGGTGCCAAAAAGCAGCGGTGGCGGCAGCGTGAAGATGGCGTCGCGGTTGTGCGTGGCGTAAACGAACATGAAGTAGAACGGCGCCATCATGATGAGCGTGCCCACGCCCACCAGAGAATACGCCGCCCAGGGAGCCAAGCGTTCGGTTTTCATGGCTGACGCTCCTTGAAGGCGCGGTTGGTCAGCCAGGTAAGCAGCGCGACAAACAGGAACAGCAACCAGGACATCGCGCTGGCAGTGCCGAAGTCGTTGAAGTCAAACGCCGTGCGGTACATGTACATGGCGGTCGTCAAGCCGGCTTGGTCAGTTCCGCCGCGGTGATCGATCAGCATGAAGGGTTCTTCAAACAACTGTAGGCCACCGATCACCGACAGCGTGACGCCGAAGTACATCATGGGCTTGAGGCTGGGCAGGGTGATGTGCCAGAACTGCTGCCAGCGTCCCGCGCCGTCCATGGTGGCGGCTTCGTAAATGTCTTGGGGAATAGTTTGCAGCGCGGCCAGGTACAGCACGACGTTAAAGCCCAGGTAGCGCCAGAACACCACGGTGGCCACCGCAGGCTTGATGGTTTCGGCGGTGTTGCGCCAGTCAATCGGCTGTGCGGGTGCCAACCAGCCCAGCCCAGGGATTTGTCCGATGCCGTGCAGCGCTTGGTTGATGAGCCCGTAATCGGTGGAAAACAGCGTGCTGAACATCATGGCAATCGCTACCGACGAAGTGATGTAGGGCAAAAAGTAGATACCCACCACGGCATTGCGCGTGCGCTTGTAGGAGGTGTGAATGAAGTAAGCCAGCGGAATGGCCACCAGGTGCTGCGGGATGCCCGTGGCCAGCGCCAGCCACAGCGTATTGCGCATCGACTTCCAGAACCATTCGTCTTGCAGCGTGAAGACAAAGTTGTCCAAGCCGACAAACTGCATCGCTGCCAGGCCACCCGTGGGCTCCCAGGTTTGAAACGCCAGATAGAACGAAAACACCAAAGGGAAGATGCCGAACACCGCAAACAGGAGGAGGAAGGGGCTCAGGAATACATAGGGCGCCAGCTCAGGCGATAGTCGGGGCAGGCGTTTCATGCGATGGCTCCTCTATTGCAGACGGCGCGAGTCGTAGCGGTGGGCGCGCTTGTCCAGTAGTGCCTTGGCGTCGGCCAGCGCGGCGCGAATGTCCTTGCCGTGGTTGAGCACTTTGTCCAGTTCGGTGTTGACCACTTCGTCGGCGATGTTGTCGAGCTTGTTGACGCCGATGGGCTGGATGTTCATGGCAGCCTCGCGCCACCACTGGCGCGCCTTTTGGCCGCCCAGGAATTCGAGAGGTTCGTCGTAGAAGGGATCGGTGTGGGCGTCCAGCAGCGCGGGGAAGGCGTCTTTCACCTTGAAGGCGTTGAGCTGCAAGTCACGGTTGAGGGTCATGAGCTTGATGAACTCCCAAGCCTGTGTCTTGTTCTGCGCATTTTTCGGGATGACGTAGAAGGTGCCGCCCCAAGCCGCCCAGGTTTTCTCGGGCAGCTGCGTGACGCGCCACAGGCCTTTGGTGGTGGGTGCGATCCAGGCCGCCATGTGGCCAGCCAGCCAGGCGCCCGACATTTGGGTGGCGATGCCGCCACTCTTGAATCCCTGTGTCCAATCGTTGGACCAGGCGGGGATCCTGCCGTCAAGCTTGTTCTGACGAATCGTGCGCGCCAACTCAAAAGCGCGCACAAAGCGTGGCGAGTCGACCAGCACATTGCCCAGGGCGTCGAAGTACAGGCCGTCGCCCGGCTTGATGCCCGAGCGGATCAAAATGTCTTTCACGTCGCCCGCATTTGACACCAGGTAGGCACCGGTGCGCGCTTTGATCTTGAGTCCGGTTGCCACAAAGCTCTCCCACGACTGGGTCAGTTCGGCCTCGGTCACGCCAGCCTTTTGCAGCACGTCGGAGCGGTACAGCATGGTGCCTGGGCCGACGTCGGTGGGCGCCGCAACCACGGCGCCGCCCTTGGCCGTGCCCTGCTTGTAGGCAAAGGAAACGTAGCGGGACTGGTATTGCCCAATGAGGTATGGCGGCTGGGCCAGGTCTTCAAGTCCACCGGCGCTGGCAAATCGGCCCAGGCGACTGAATTCGAGCGCCATCACGTCGGGCAGGTTGGAGCGAGTGGACAAGGCCGTGGTCATGGCCGTGTGGTGGTTCTCCATCTCGCGGCTGATGAGGCGAATCTGCATATCCGGGTGCAGTTTGTTCCAGGTGGGGATGGCGCTTTTGATGATCTCGTCCACCGCCGGGTAGGCCGCTACCGACAGGCTCTGACTCTGGGCGTGCGCCAGGCCGCAAGCCAGCAGGCTTGCCGCCAGCCAAAATGCCTTGCCTGCAATAGTGATGGCCCTGAAACCGGGCATGCGGGGTTCCTGTTCAAAAATCAAGTGCCTGTAATGGCATTGGAAAGGATTCCATTTTAATCCGGTACCGGTACTTGCCTATTGGGATAAACCAGCCCATGCCGCAGATTGCGTGGGAGCATGAACTTGCCGATACCAAACCCGGCGGGATCGATTAACCTTGCAGACATGACTGCTGCCCAAAATTCCATGAAATCACCTGTCAGGAAGCGCCTTTATCCCGCATTCTTTCTGTTTTTGTGCTTTGCCTTCAATGCACATGCCGCTTCCTACAACATCCAGCATCTGGAGCCACCCTCCTGGTGGGTTGGGATGAAGCAGGGGACATTGCAACTGATGGTGCACGGCGAGCAGATTGCAGACCTGACGCCCAGCCTGACT
>JBAXOZ010000173.1:0-5162 GCA_037132975.1 Comamonadaceae bacterium | reverse complement strand
GTCGGCAAAAGCGAGAACCAAATGCGCGTGGCCTGGCAGACCGTGGCCGACTTCATTGAGAGTAGCGCGAAAGCGACGCCTTGAAATTTAAATTCCACACGGTTCTGTGGTCCATCCATAGAATCGCGGCATATTAACCGGAGCGGCTGCGTTCCACCTCCCCGCATTCACGGGGTGACCTTTTGACCATCGGCGTTTGTGCCGGTGCATACCTCAAGGGTTAGCCGTGTTCGTAGATTCTCCACTCCCACTTTTCGCAATCACTGAGTACCAGGTCGCGGCATGCATCGGCATGTCGGTGCATTGGGTGCGCAAAGATCGGCGCGGCAAACGCCTGCTCCCGTTCTATAAGCTGGGTGATGCGGTGCGCTACGACCTGGAACGCGTGCGGCAAGCACTCAGGGGTATGGAGGAGGGCGGCACAGGTGCCAGGGGATGAACCGAACAACGATCAAGAATGGACGGTTGGTCTAGGGAAAGCTTTAGACATGCTGGGCAGCGCAACTCAACTTACAAAAGTTGAAATTGACCGCCAGATACCGGTCATTGCTTCCAGTGGCCCAACGACTGCAGTGTGGTCGTGGATTCGATCAAAGGGATATCTGTAATCGACCAGGTCCGGGTATAGCCGGCTGACTGCTTCCGGGTATGACGGAAATGTTCAATTTGTCGCTTGGAAATCACTACCAGCGTGCACTGGTTGGCTAGTGCCGGATTTCAATCATGAATGATCGGCAAACCTCCGGTCGGCACCGCTGTCGCCACAAACTCCAGCTGCTCGGCCGATTAGTGCAACCCGCAGGCTTACTCGATGGCTGAGTTACGCTACAGTAGGGGAGTTAAGAATACGGCGCCATAAGAAAAGCCCGTTAACTTATCGCTAGCGAATTTTTCTTCCTGCGGAAGCAAACACAACCCAGCCAGGAATTGCAGGATGGACCAGAGGATATTTATCAGCATGGCGTCGTATCTGGACCCGATGCTGTTCTTTACTTTGCAGGACGCGATCAGCAAGGCGCAGCAACCGGACCTGCTGCGCTTTGCGGTGATCGATCAGAATATCGTCGACCAACGCTACGCCGTTCGTGCCTTGCCCTATGGCAGCCAAATCCGCTACCTACATGTGCATCCGCAGGACACGCTAGGTGTGAGTTGGGCACGCAATCTGGCCTTCTCACTTTATGACGGAGAGCAGTACCTGCTGCAAATCGATTCACACACGTGTTTTGAGCAGGACTGGGACGCTAACCTGCGTGCGCAGCACAGCCAACTCTTGTCGCGCGCCGACAAGCCCATCATCAGCACCTACCCCTACCGCTTTGACATGGTCGATGGCGTGCCGAAGTACACACCATCCGAGGGAAAGACTGCATTGGTGCTGCGCCCTCACCCGGAAACGCCATTGAGCGCGGACGATGTGGTGCTGCGCTTCATTGGCAAACACATGTTCACCGACCAGGCTGTTGCTGGCTGCCATGTTGCCGCCGGGTTCATTTTCTGTGCCGGACAGTTTGTTGAGCAGGTGCCCTACGATCCGTATTTGTACTTTCACGGCGAAGAGCAAAGCCTGGCGGTGCGGGCCTACACCCGAGGTTGGGACATTTTTCACCCAACCTGGGTACCGCTGTATCACCTATACAAGATGGCCAATACGCCACATGAGACGCATCACTGGTACGGCGATGTTGACGCGCAGCGCACCTTCACTGGCGCCGCCCTGACGCAGCGCGCCAAGACCCGCTTGACACAACTCCTGTGCGGCGACGGCCTGCCCGGCGCCTACGGCTTGGGGCAGACACGCAGCCTAGACGATTTCATTGCCTTCAGCGGCATTGATTACAAACAGAAAGTAATCAATGAGCGCTATGAAGGATTGCTGGTCTGAACTAATTCACTCTCTCAGACCACGCCGATCAGGGTGATTTCCATCGGCGTGGTGGTGCTAACAATACCTGTGCTAAAGGCTACCGCACTCTGCAAGTAAACATCCACCGACTCTACGTTGAGTAACAAATCGGTACCCACGCTCAGGGATGAGCTACCCGTCGGTCGTATGAACGCATCGGCCGAACTGCCGCTTGTTTGAAACGTCCAGTGCGCATTGCTTCCATCATTGACCAGGGTAAACAGCGCGGTCGTCGTACTTGCTTTGGTTTGCGAGACCGTGATCGTCGTGATACCCGTGATTGCGTCCTTGCTTGCCGCTTGGCTCAAAGTGGCGCTCGCATCCGGCTTCCAGAAAATCGCCGCCGCGTCGGTTCCGCCAGCACCATCAATGGTGTCATCACCGACGCCCAGGCCAAACAAATCATCTCCGCCAGAACCAAGTACTGAATCGTTGCCAGCATAGTCTGCCACCCTGAATCCAGCGCCCGCTAGTTGGTACACAGGCGCGGTTAACCCACTCAGGTCAATCGTGTCAGTAAATGAAGTGCCATTCACCACGCCTGCATACGACTTAGTGCTGCCGCCCACGTTTACATTGAGCCAAGTCTTGTCCGACTCAGCCAGCGTGTAGGCATCGGCCGCGATCGTGACATTCGATACGGTCACAGTTTCGTTGGTGTTGTTGCCGTTAACGCTGTCATTGTGATTGAAGTCATACCAAAGACCAAACTGCAAGCCTTCAATACCCTTCAGAAAATCGACGCCCAACAATGTCGCACCGGGCGTAGCCGCATCGTACTTGACCACAGCCCATGTATAGCCATTGCCGCTGGTTCCGATCAAATTCAACTGCGAGGCTGTTGCTGCGATATTGGCAACATCGGTAGTCGAGATACTTGAACTATTCATCTTATCCTTTAACTCACCTACAGCCGCGCTGCTTAAATGATCCAGACTGTCAGTCCCAAAAGCAGACCAATCCTGAAGGTTCACGAGGCGATAATTGCCGGCTTTGAAATCACCTCCTACCAATCCTCCGTTTGACTTTGAGGCATCCACCACTGAGGAATGTTGTTCCCAGAGGCGATACTGGTCCGACACGATGACCGGCGTGCCGGCCGTGTAATAGTAGTAACCCGCATCAGTTCCGCCATCAACCAAATGCGAACCATACTGGCTAACTGCGGTAATGTCATAACCGGCCGTTCCGACGACCGTATCATTCCCCCCCAAACTTGAAATATAGACACCAAAAGGGTTAGCAGCGTTGAGAGTCTTGCCCAGTGCGGTCAAGACCGCGGTGCCATCAATCTGGTCAGCGAACTGGCTGCCCAATGCGAAACCCAGAAATGGGCCGTTGGTGGCGTTGGGTACATTCTCAGCAATATATGGTGCCAGCGCACGAGCACCGTAATTGACAAGCTCACCGTTGTTGACTGCACCATTACTATTGGCGTCAGTCCATACTTTGATGTTGATTCGCTCCACATCCTTGAGGTAATCAGTTTCACCACTGGCTGCACTAACAACCTTGAACTGATAATTGCTGGTGAAAGCTGCAAGATCATCGCCAGACATCGACCCATTGAGTTGCACCACAGAAACCGCGGCGGCATCAGCGGTGCTCGAAACAACCACATTCAATACGTCAATGGCTACGACAAGTGTGCTACCGGGTTGGACACCTTGATTGGTTCCGCCATCGACATAGTTCACCCCGGACCCCATCGTGAAGAAATCCCCATAGGAAGAGCCGGTCGCTGTATCGTTGCCTGCTCCCATATCAACATTAACGCCGCGTTGATTGGTTGCCATCAAATCCTGAGTTGCCTGGGTAATTGCAGTAGTGCCTACTGCGGCACTAAAGTTGTCACTTCCAGCTGTTCCATTAGCCCAGGCAAAAGTCCATTGATTGCTGAGCAAACCGGTGGCGCTTGAATCACCTAAGACATGATCTGGAAGGCTCGGGTCTACCCGAACTTCACCTACGTTGACGACAAGCGCGATGTTGCCGCCATTGCTCATCTCATTTAAGGCCGGATCGGAATTCCAGTCTTTCTGTCCATTACCGTTCGTGTCCGTCCAGATCTGGATGTTGATGTTCTCAACATTCTTGACATAGTCGATCTCGCTGCCCGCCACCACCTTGCTGGTGTAGCCTTGGCTGCGGGCAGCAATGTCAGTGGCGTCTGCAGAACTGCCGTCAAGTGCAGTCACCGTCACCGCACTAGCCTCGGTCGAGTTGGCCACAAAGATATTAAGCAAGTCCTGCGCCTTATTGCCCCAGGAGTCAGTGCCCAGATTGGTTCCGCCATCAACGTAGTTGGTCCCCGAACCCATGGTGAAGTTGTCCCCATAGACCGAACCAACCACCGTGTCGTTTCCAGCTCCCATATCAGCGCTGGCACCACGCTGATCACGCACCATCAAGGCCTGTGTGGCGCTGCTGATGTCACTGCTCCCCGCTGCCGCGCTAAAGGTGTCGTTACCCGTTGTGCCATTGGCCCACGCGTATTGATTCTGATCCGACAGCTTGGAGCCCCAGTTGGTCATGGTCGGATCACCCGGCTTCAACTGAATCTCGCCTACATTGAGCGCCAGCGCTATGTTGCGCCCGTATGTAACTTCATTTTTACTCTGGTCCTGGTACCACTCCTTCTGACCGTTGTGGTTCGCATCATTCCAGACCTGAACGTTCACGTTCTCGATGTTCTTGACGTAGTCGATCTCGCTGCCCGCGACGATCTTGCTGGTGTAACCCGCAGCAAAAGCCGCCTTGTCAGTGTCGCTGCCACTGCTGGCATCGAGCGTCGTCACTGTCACTGCCGCAACAACTGCAGCGGTCAGCGCAGGTGTCGCGCCAGCCATGACGTAGACATCCATCGAGTCAATCGCTTTGCCGCCCCAGGGTGTGGTGCCCAGATTAGTACCACCATCAACATAGTTAGTCCCCGCACCCATGCTGAAGTTGTCCCCATAGGCCGAGCCCGTCGCCGTGTCGTTGCCCGCCCCAAGATCAACATTGACGCCACGCTGGTCACGCACCATCAAGGCCTGCGTGGCGCTGCTGATGTCGCTGGTGCCGGCTACTGCGCTAAACGTGTCGTTGCCTGTTGTGCCGTTGGCCCAAGCATATTGGTTCATGTCAGCCAGGTTTCCTCCCCATGCAACCTTGGTCACATCGAGTGGATCCAGGCGTACCTCGCCTACGTTGACCGTCAGCGCGATGTTGCCGCCATTGCTCATCTCATTTAAGGCCGGATCGGAATTCCAGT
>JBAXOZ010000172.1:0-5182 GCA_037132975.1 Comamonadaceae bacterium | reverse complement strand
TGCGTTTCATCATGATCGCGGTGCTGATCGACATGATGGCGATCGGCCTGATGATTCCGGTGCTGCCGCACCTGGTCGGGCTGTTTACCCAGTCCAAAGCCGACCAGGCATTCTGGTTTGGTGCGGTTTCGTTTTCTTTCGGAATCGCCAACTTTTTTGGCTCACCGATCCTCGGAGCCCTGTCCGACCGCTTTGGTCGCCGCCCCGTTTTACTGATCGGGTTTTCGGGGTTGGCCTTCAACTTCTTCATGACGGCTGCGGCCACCAGTCTGTGGATGCTGGTCTGGGTGCGGCTCATTGGCGGTGCCATGCAGGCCAATATTGCCGTGGCCAATGCCTACGTTGCCGATATCACGCCACCAGAAGACCGTGCCAGGCGCTTTGGCCTGCTGGGTGCCATGATGGGCGTAGGTTTCATTCTGGGGCCGGCTTTGGGCGGTGTCTTGGGCAATATTGACCTGCGACTGCCGTTTGTTGCTGCCGGGACAATGGCTGTCATCAACTGGATTTATGGCTATTTTGTGTTGCCCGAAAGCCTGCCGAGGCAAAGGCGCACACCGTTTGACTGGCGCAAGGCGAACCCTGTGTCGGCATTGCGCGGACTGTTCGACCTGCGTGGCGTCGGCCCACTGGTTGCCGTTATCGCTCTAAGCAACCTGGCGCAGTTCATGCTGCATTCGACCTGGGTTCTTTTTACGACCTTCAAGTTTGGTTGGGGACCGCATGAAACCGGTTTGTCGCTCATGGCGGTTGGCGCTGTCAACGTGCTGATGCAAGGCTTCTTGCTCAAACATGTGTTGAAGCGCATTTCTCCGCAAAGGCTGGCCGTGATCGGACTGGCTACCTCGGCCGTGGCCTTCTGCGCTTTCGGCCTGGCGCCCCAGAGTTGGATGGTGTTTGTCATCATCGTGTTGAACATGCCCTCGGCCGCCACCAGTACCACATTGCAAAGCATCGTGTCGGGCGCGGCCCCTGCCAGCATCCAGGGCCGAACACTGGGCGCCGTCTCGTCGCTCAACAGCATGGTGGCTGTGCTGGCACCTTTGGCTGGAGCAGGCTTGCTGGCGCTGGTATCGGATGCACCGGCAGGCGACCTTCGCTTGGGACTCCCCCTGTTTGCCGGAAGTCTGATTCAGATCACGGCACTGGTGCTGGCGATCTGGCACTTCTCTCAGCGCCGACCAGCGACATAAACCAATATGAAACCACCCCGCAGATTGCAATCCCTCATTGACGAGGGCCTGATCGACATGGTCGTGCGCCAACTCATGAGTGGCAAGGAAGCCACGGTCTACGTCGTGCGCTGTGGCGATGAAACGCGTTGCGCCAAGATCTACAAGGAAGCCACGCAGCGCAGCTTTCGACAGGCCGTGGACTACACCGAAAACCGCAAAGTCAAGAATACGCGGCAAGCCCGTGCCATGGCCAAGGGAACCAGATTCGGGCGCCAGGCGCAGGAGGCTGCATGGCAAAGTGCCGAGGTAGACGCGCTCTATCGCTTGGCTGCGGCGGGCGTGCGTGTGCCGCAGCCCTTCAATTTCCACGATGGCGTACTGCTGATGGAACTGGTGGTGGACGCGCAGGGCGACGCGGCCCCGCGTCTGAACGATCTCGTCTTTACCCCGGAACAGGCCAAAGCCCACCATGCCACACTGATTGCCGAGGTGGTGCGCATGTTGTGCGCCGGCTTGATCCACGGCGACCTGTCGGAGTTCAACATTCTGATGGCTGGGGATGGCCCCGTGATCATCGACTTGCCGCAAGCAGTGGACGCAGCGGGCAACAACCATGCGCAACGAATGTTGTTGCGCGATGTCGCCAACCTGCGTGACTTCTTTGGAAAATTTGCCCCGGAATTGCTGAGCACCGACTATGGCCCTGAAATCTGGACCCTGTACCAGACGGGTCTGCTCTCCACCGAGTTGGTTCTCACCGGTCACTTTGATCGAAAAACCGCGGCCGTGGATTTGGGCAGTGTCCTGCGCGAGATCGACGACGCCCGGTCCGAAGAGGCGGCACGCCGCCAGCGCATGCTCGCGGTGCCGTGAAGCTAAGACTCTCTCAAGAGACGACGCTGGGCGGACCTGCGTCCGCTCCACCAGCTGTCCACGCTGTACACGACCAGAGCAACCCAGATCAGACAGAAGCCGATGGCTCGTACTGGCGCCAAGACCTCGTCATACAGCCACACACCTACCAGCAACTGCAGGCTGGGCGAGATGTATTGCAGGATGCCCAGTGTTGCCATCGGTATGCGTCGCGCACCGGCGGCAAACAGCAGCAGGGGAATGGCGGTAAGCGGCCCGGCCAGCAAGAGCCAAGCCATGGTCTGCGCATCGGCTTGCACCAGTGCGCCCTGTCCATGCCATGCCCACCAGGCCAGCATGCCAAGGGCGAAGGGTGAGAGCAGCAGGGTTTCCAGCGTCAGACCCTCCAGCGCACCCAGTGGGGCCAGCTTGCGCAGCAGTCCATAAATGCCAAAGGTAGCTGCCAGCAGCAAAGCGATCCAGGGCAGGCGCCCGGCCTGCAGCGTGAGCCACAGCACACCGGTGGCTGCCAACGCCAGGGCCAGCCATTGCACACGGCGTGGTCGCTCTTTGAGGAAGATGTATCCGAAAGCCACATTGACCAGAGGCAGGATGAAGTAGCCCAAACTGGCGTCGATGACATGGGCGTTCTGCACCGCCCACACATAGACCGACCAGTTGACCGACAAGAGCAGTGCCGATACGCCAAAGGACAGCAGAACTTTGGGCTGGCGGGTCAGGTCTCGCAGCCAGGACCAGCGCTTGAGCAGCAGCAGCACACACAGCAGGAAGAGCAGGGCCCACACCATGCGGTGTGCCACGACCTCGAACGCACTGACGTGGGAAAGCTGCTTGAAGAAGATCGGCAACAAGCCCCAGGCTGTGTAGGCCAGGGCCGCATAAATCACACCTGAATTCATGATCCGAGCCACACTCAAAGCACGCCTTCGAGTTGCAGCAGGGCGGTCTTGCGCGCCAGTCCACCTGCGTATCCCGTCAGGGCACCCGTGCTGCCGATCACGCGGTGGCATGGCACCGCGATGCTAAAGGGATTGCGCCCCACGGCGGCGCCGAGGGCGCGCACGGCGCGGGGTTTGCCGATGGCACTGCTGAGAGCGCCGTAGCTGGTGCTGCTGCCATAGGGTATGGCCAGCAGGGCGCGCCAGACGGTCTGTTGAAAGGCCGTGCCGCACGCCATGTCCAGCGGCAGATCGAAAGCGTGGCGCTCACCAGCAAAGTACTCATCGAGCTCGGTCTTGACGCGCCGCAGCAGCGGATGCTGCTCGTCACGTGCCCAGTGCGAGGTGTCGGGCTGATGGCGCTGGCCGGCAAACCAGATACCTAACAGTCGCTCTTCGCTGGCGGCCAGAATGATGGTTCCTAGTGGGCTGTCGTGCAAGGCTTGAACGGTGGATGCGGCGAATTTCATGTGACTAGCTCCTGCCAGGCTCGTATCACGGCGTAACTGCGCCATGGTTGCCAGGCTTTTGATTTCAGTTCTGCCTCTTTGGCGGGATGGCTGCTGCCCTGCAGGCCCAAGGCTCGTTGCAAGGCGACATCGCCGGCCGGGAAGGCATCGGGCCAGCGCAGTGCGCGCATGGCGATGTACTGCGCAGTCCAGTCACCGATGCCGGGCAGGGCTTTGAGTGCAACCATCGTGGCCTCAGCATCGGCACCCGCGTGCAATTGCAGGCCCTGTGTCAGAACGGCACCTGCCAGTGCCTGGATGGCTGCCTGACGCTGCTTGACGATGCCCAGGCGCCCCAGCGCATCAGGGCTGGCTGCGGCAAGCGTGGCGGCTCGCGGAAAAAGTCGATTCAAACCGTCAATGGGCGTCTGAATCGGCTCGCCAAAGGCTTGCACCAGGCGCGTCGTCAGGGTGCGCGCAGCCGCCACGGTGATCTGCTGACCCAGCACCGCACGCACGGCGAGCTCGAACCCGTCCAGACTGCCGGGCACACGCAAACCGTCACCCCGCGGAAAGCTGGCGTGCAACACGGCGTTGATGGCCAGTGGATCGGCGTCCAGGTCCAGCATGGATCGCACGCGCGCCAGCATGACGGATAGCACCGGTCGCAGCGAGTCGCTCAGTCGCAGTTCAAGGTGGTGACCGACAGCGTCAAAGCGAGCCACCAACCAGCCGCTGAAATGCTGCTGGCAGATGTCCACGCTCACCGTCTTGCTGATGCTCATGGAACCCGGCAGGAGCGAGATCAATTCCATGCCGGCCACACTGCGGCTGGCAAAGAATTGCAATATGGCCTGCACATCATAGGGTGGGCGGTAGGCGAGTTTGAGGATGAAGCCAGGTTCGGCCCGGCTTGAGCCGCCTGCGTCATGGCTGCGGCGCAGTTGACTCGGGTTCAAGGCGTAGTGCTGGGCAAACGCGGTGTTGAAACTGCGCACGCTGGCAAAGCCGCTTAAGAGCGCCACCTCACTGACCGGTAGCGTGGTGTCGGTCAGGAACTGCTTGGCCGACAGCAGACGCCTGGTTTGCAGGTATTGCAAGGGCGAAACACCAAAGCGTGCCTCGAAGATGCGGCGCAGATGGCGGTCGCTGACGCCCACACGCTGCGCCAGGTCTTGCATGCTGGGCGTTGTGCCGTTCCAGCTTTCAGCCCGGTCGATCAGATCGGCGGCCTGACCGGCCAGGATGCTGGAAGCGTCCTGCATCGACCAGACCCGAGCATCAGCTTCCCGGCGGGAGGCAGGAGCGCGCGGCGCGAGTTCTGGCCGGCAACGCAGGCAGGGCCGAAAGCCGGCCCCCTCGGCCTGCGCTGCTTGCGAAAAAAAGCGGCAATTCTCGAGCTTGGGCGTGCGCACGCGGCACACTGGCCGGCAGTAGATTCCGGTGGACGTTACACCGGTGAAGAACAGGCCATCAAAACGCGAATCCCTGGCCTTCAGTGCGAGATAGCGCTGCTCGTTGATCGATTCGTCTTCAAGGCCTGTCATGCGCTGGATGATACGCGGGCAACTCGCCTTGGCGCTGATCTTTCCAGCCGTTTTCGGACATGCCCATGGAACGGGCGGCGACCTACAATTCGGTGCGCAGCGGTCATACCGCATTTTCGGGAACAACACCATGCAGTTATCAGCTTCCATCTTCAAGGCCTACGACATTCGCGGCATTGTGCCGAGCACGATCAATGAAG
>JBAXOZ010000171.1:0-5189 GCA_037132975.1 Comamonadaceae bacterium | reverse complement strand
GTGCTCTCAAACAAGTAGGTGTTGGGCAGGTTGGTAAGGCCGTCGTAGTACGACAGGCGTTCGATCTTGGCCTGGGCCTGGCGCAGCGCGGTGAGGTCGGTGTGTGTGCCAATCATGCGCAACGCCTTGCCATTGCTGTCCCGACTAACAACCGTTCCGCGGCTCAAGATCCAGCGGTAGCTTCCATCCTTGCATTGCATGCGAAATTCGGCACGAAAGGCGGGGGTTTGCCCGTCGCGACTGGCCTGATCGGCTTTGAGCACGCGCTGGCGGTCGTCCGGGTGCAGCAGGTTGCCCCAGGATTCGAAGCGTCCGGATACTTCGTGTTTGGCATAGCCCAGCATCTCGGCCCAGCGGTCAGAAAACTGAACCTCACCGGTTTGCACGTTGTAGTCCCAGACCCCGTCGCCCGTGCCCTCGATGGCACGGCGCCACAGAAATTCGCTCTTTTGCAATTCTGCCTGCTGTTGCTCCAGGGTTTCCAGCAGAGCAATTTTCTTGCTCAGGGCATTCTTGAGTTCTGCGCGCGCCTGCTCTTCGATGAGCACGTGTTCTTCGCGCAGGCGCGCGTTTTGCTGCTCCAGCTGCAATTGCAGATCGCTGAAGCGGCGCAGGCGCAAGGTCAAGGCAATCTGGAAAATCAGGATCACTGCGACGTAAGCTGCTTGCTGCAAGGTTCCGCCCGAGAGTCCACCGGGCACCCAGCCAAGCACAATCAGCACGGCATTCATTCCGCCCAACAGGAATAGTGCCATGCCCAGACTGATGTAGCGTCCTTCGGTTTCGTCAGAATGCCAGTTCCTGAAGGATCGAATGAGGACCACCAAGCCGACCAGAAACGATAGGGTCAGAGTGATCTGTCTGGCTTCGGTAAAGTAATCGGTGAAGACGAAGACCATCATCACCAGGGGTGCCACGACCTGAAGGCGGTAGAGCGCAAAAAGAAATTTGTGCGCACGCGTGATCTGCAGTGCATGCCGGAAAAAAGGCGCACTGGCCGAAAGAAAAAAGAACATGGTGCAACCCACCAGGTAATCGGCGGTGCGGGGTGCATTGGGCAGCACATACTGGCTCATCAAGCCATCTTTGGCAAAGTTGCTGGCGAGGTTGGCGAAGATAAACAGGCCAAACCAGCCAAATACCGGCTTGCGTAGCACCAGCCAGAGAATGATGTTGGTCACCAGGGTCAGCAGCATGAAGCCGTACAAAACGCCAATCTTGAGGTAATCGGTGGTTTTGGCAGCGTTGAAATCCTCGGGTTGCCATAGCTGCAGCGTTGCCATTGAATTGCTGGTGGTTTGCAGGCGCAGGAAATAGGTGGCGTTGGCTGAGTCAGAGGGGGTGAGTTTGAAAATGAAATTGCGGGATTTTTCAGGTCGGCTGTTAAAGGGCAGCCAGTCTCCAGAGCGCTGCTGGCTAAACCCCGCAGCCGTGGGCTCAAACAGTTGCAGGTCATCAAGGTAGGCGGGTGCGACTTCCAGCCACCAGGGCGAAGCGGCTGCAGGCAGCGTAAAACGAAGCCAGTGCACCTTGCGGGTGTAGCCGGCATTGAACACGCCAGCCAGTGGAACAAAGCGATGCTGCGCGTCAGCGCTGCTGACGCTGGAGATGGTTTCGGTGCCGTTTGCGTCCACCAAAACGGCCAGGTCGCGTACCGCAACCGGTTGTGCATTCGCCCCAAGCGGTACAAGCATTGCGAGCAGTAGCAGCAAGCGTGCACCGGTGCGAGCTAGGACATCCATCATGATTCGCCACCTTGCCGATTCAGCTGGCATTGGAAACCTCATTCGCCGTTCGGATGGCGTCTTGTGTCAACTTGGAAAACATCTGTGCTATGCTGGCAAAACCTGCGTGTACTGTAGCGTAATTTCCGTCCACTAGCCAGTCTCCCAAGAGACCACTGTGGCCCGAAAATCACGGTGCAAAGCGGTCAAAAATCATCACGATGGAAGGTTGGATATGGATGCTCTCGAAACCACCGAATTGATTGAAAGCAGCGCTGACAAGCAAAAGAACCGGACTGCCTTGACGATCTCGATTCTGGCCATGGTTTTGGCAATCACCAGCCTGGGCGGCTCCAACGCCGGCAAGGAGGCGACCCAGCAGAACATTCTGGCAGCCAATGCCTATGCGTTCTACCAGGCCAAGTCGATACGGCAAACAGCACTCAAAATCGCAGCGTCCGATCTGGAGTTGCAACTGGCGCGCGAACCCGCCATGCCCGCTGCGGTGAAAGAGTTGCATCAGAAGAAGATCGACGAATACAAGAAAACTGTGGACCGTTACGAATCCGAACCCGAAACCAAGGAAGGCAAGAAGGAGTTGCTGGTCCGGGCGCGCGAGCACGAAGCGGCACGAGACTACGCGATGCGCCAGGACCCCTGGTTCGACTATGCCGAAGGGATGCTCCAGATCGCCATCGTGCTGCTGTCGGTTTCCATCATTGGATCGATTCCGGCACTGTTTTTCGCTGGTGGTGCGCTGGGTGCGCTGGGCTTTTTGTCCATGCTCAATGGATTCTTTCTGCTGGTTTGATGCCCGGCGGCGGCGTGCGCGCCTCGCCCGGTTGGGGCAAGGCTGACTTAAAGCTCGATATGACCGCCAATCTCGATGGCATGGTCAAACGGAATCTTGAAGTACTCGGATGCCCCTTGCATCGCCCGGTGCATGAAGATAAATGGCGCGAGAAACAGTGGCGACGAGTGCTTGGCAACCACTTTTTCCTTGCCCACAAAGAATGAAATTTCCATCAGACTGAAGTGAAATTCGCGCGCCCGCAGCAGTGCCACCGCGCGCATCACGTGCGGCTCTTCCATAAAGCCGTAGCGCACTTGCACCGCGTGGAAATTGTGGTCCAGGTGTTCGATCTTCAGGCGATCTTCGTCCTTGACATGGGGGACGTTGACAACTACCAGGTTCATCAGAATCACGCGTTCATGCAGCACCTTGTTGTGCTTGAGGTTGTGCAGCAATGCCAGCGGAGCAATATTTTGGTGGGGTACCATGAAGATGGCAGTTCCCGCTACCCGGTGCGGGGATCTTGATGCCAGGGAGTCCAGAAAATCGGACAGCGTGACGGCACCGGTCCATCGTGCATCGAGTAGGCGCTCGCGGCCGTTGACCCAAGTCAGCATAAGCATTAGACACAGGGCCGCTACAGCAATCGGTAGCCAGCCACCCTCGAAGAACTTGAACAAATTGGCTCCGAAGAAAAGTAGATCAATGAGCAATAGAAAACCGAAGAGTGGCAGAAACACCCATTTATTCCATCCCTTGATGAATACCATGACGTAAGCAGCCAACAGGGTATTGAGTGCCATTACCCCGGTCACAGAAATTCCATAAGCCGATGCCAGATTGTCCGAAGTCTTGAACCCAACAACCAAACCGACCACACACAGAAACAGAAAAATGTTGATTTTGGAAACGTACACCTGGCCAATTTCGTCAGCCGACGTGTGCTTGATGCGCAGCCGCGGGATGTAGCCCAGTTGCACCGCCTGGTTGGCAATCGAAAACGCCCCCGAGATCACCGCCTGCGAGGCGATCACCGTGGCCATGAAGGCCAGAATCAACAGCGGAATCAGCGCCCAGCTCGGAGCCAGGCGGTAGAACGGGTTGTCCAGCGCTGTCGGGTCGCTGATCAAGAGCGCGCCCTGGCCAAAATAGTTGAGCAGCAGGGCCGGGAAAACAATCAGCAGCCAGGCGCGCCGGATGGGTTGCAGTCCGAAGTGTCCCATGTCGGCGTACAACGCCTCGCCGCCGGTGACGGCCAGCACCACCGAGCCAAAGATTGCGATGGCCACGCCGGAATGGTGAAACAGGAAGTTCAGCCCGGTCAGCGGGTTGAGCGCGTACAAAATGCCCGGGTTGCTACCGATGTGGGTTAGGCCCAGGACTGCCAGCCCCAGGAACCAGACCACCATCACCGGCCCGAACACTTTGCCGATGCGGTCTGTGCCAAAGCGCTCCACCGCAAACAGCCCGGTAATCAGCGCCAGGGCGATGTACAGGATGTAGGGTTTGAGGTCCGCCGACAGCACATTGAGCCCTTCGACCGCACTGAGCACCGAGATCGCTGGTGTAATCATGCTGTCGCCAAAGAACAGCGAAGCGCCCAGCGCGCCCGCGACCATGGTGGCCCAGCGCGTGCCCGGGTGCTTGGCGGTGCGCTGCAACACCAGCGCCGTCAGGGCAAAGACGCCGCCTTCGCCATTGTTGTCAGCACGCATGATGATCAGCACGTATTTGATCGTGACCACCACCATCAGCGACCAGGCGATCAGCGACAGAATGCCGTAAACGGCCTGGGTAATTTCATTGCTGTCCTTGGCACCGGTGGCCTCGATCGAGACTTTCAAGGCGTACAGGGGCGAGGTGCCAATATCGCCAAACACCACGCCGATGGCGCCCAGCATGAGCGCGCCCAACCGGGTTGAATGGGAATTGTGGTTTTCAGAGGACATGCGATGTAGTGGGTAGTGGGTGCCAAATCAAGGATTCGACAGATGCCCATCTTTCTGTAGCGCGCCGGTTTGGGCCCTTAATTGGCCTTTTGCGGCATCTTTTTTGCTTAGCCTCCTTGAAAGCTGGCGGCTTGGCTCCAATTCGAAGGAGCAAGGCAGGGCCTTGTCGCGACCGATAGAATCAATTCCATGGCAACCAACAATCCATTCAAACCGTCAACTCCGCCGCCCCAGGTGCCGGACCGGGACGTGGGCGGGGGCGACTCGGTCGTGCTGGAGCGGCGCACGCAGCGCGTGGAGCCGCCGCAGATGTACCAGGTGGTGATGCTTAACGATGACTACACGCCCATGGAATTTGTGGTGGTGGTGATCCAGGAGTTTTTTGGCAAGGACCTGGAGTCAGCCACGCAGATCATGTTGAAGATCCATCTGGACGGCAAAGGCGTTTGCGGTGTGTACTCCAAGGACATCGCCGCCACCAAGGTCGATCAGGTGCTGGAGGCGGCGCACAAGGCCGGGCATCCACTCAAGTGCATCAGCGAGCCCGTGGATTTTTAGCCAATTGAGCACCGGTGCAAACAGGTATTCGGGAAACGGTTTACAGTTAAACAACACAGCAAGGCAAAAGGAAACCAGATGATTGCCCAAGAATTGGAAGTCAGCCTGCACATGGCGTTTGTGGAGGCACGCCAACAACGCCACGAGTTCATCACCGTGGAGCAT
>JBAXOZ010000170.1:0-5223 GCA_037132975.1 Comamonadaceae bacterium | reverse complement strand
CATGATCGACATCGATCTGGTTCGCCTGAACTTCAGCCCGCAGTCGCTGCTGCTGCTCAATGTGGTGCTGGGCTTCGTCATGTTCGGCGTCTCGCTGGAGCTCAAGGCCGATGATTTCAAAGAGGCCTTGCGCACACCGCGCGCGCTGGTGATCGGCCTGCTGGGGCACCACCTGGTGTTTCCGGCCTTCACCTTTTTGCTGGTGCTGCTGATCGAACCCCGCCCCAGCATCGCGCTGGGCATGATCCTGGTCTCATCTTGCCCGGCCGGCAACATCTCCAACTTCCTGACGCACTTTGCGCGCGGCAACACGGCGCTGTCGGTTTCCATCAGCACCCTGTCGACCTTGACCGCCATCGTCATGACGCCGCTCAACATCGCCTTCTGGGGCGGTCTGTACGCACCGGCGCAGCCGCTGTTGCGTCAGGTAGCGGTCAATCCACTCGAGATGTTCCTGCACGTCTTTCTGCTGCTTGGTTTGCCACTGGCTGTCGGCCTGTTCGTCTCGCGCCGCTGGCCCGTTTTGACGGCGCGCGTGCAAAAGCCGATGAAGATCTTCTCGCTGCTGTTCTTCCTGCTCTTTGTGCTGGCCGCACTGGGTGCCAACTGGCAGTACTTCAAGCTCTACGTCGGCATGGTGGTTGGCGTCGTGTTCGTGCACAACGCCTGCGCCCTGCTCACCGGCTACGGCCTGGCCTGGGGTGTCAAACTGCCGGAGCGCGACCGGCGTGCCGTCGCCATTGAGTGCGGCATCCAGAATTCCGGTCTCGGTCTGATCCTGATCTTCAGTTTCTTCGACGGCCTCGGTGGCATGGCCGTCATCACCGCCTGGTGGGGCATCTGGCATATCGTCGCCGGCCTCAGCATCGCCACCTTCTGGAGCCGACGCCCGCCGCTGCAGAGCAAAGGTCTGGCGTGAGCTTGCGTAGTGTCCTTGTCACCGGCAGCTCGGGCTATCTTGGCTCGCAGGTGCTGGCCCGCCTGGCCCAGCGCCCGGACATCGCGGCCATCGGCCTGGACCTGCGCGCTCCGGCGCATCGATTGGCGGGTGTGCGATACGAAGTGGCCGACATCCGCTCGAGCGAGGTCGAAACCATCGTGGCGCGCCACCGGCCCGACGTCGTGGTGCATCTGGCCTCCATCGTCACACCCGGCAAGAACAGCAGCCGCGAGTTTGAGTACAGTGTTGATGTAGGAGGCACCCGCCATCTGCTGGAGGCCTGCGTGCGCAACGAGGTTCGAAGAATCATTGTTTCGTCGAGTGGCGCGGCCTACGGCTACCACGCCGACAACCCGGCCTGGCTCAAAGAGAGCGACGCCGTGCGCGGCAACCAGAGCTTTGCCTACTCCTGGCACAAACGCCTGGTCGAAGAGATGCTGGCCGAGTATCGGCAGCAACAGCCGCAGTTGGAGCAGGTCATCCTGCGCATAGGCACCATTCTGGGCGCCACGGTGAACAACCAGATCACCGACCTGTTCAAGAAGCCGCGCCTGATCGCCATC
This sequence comes from Comamonadaceae bacterium, assembly GCA_037132975.1. Taxonomy (GTDB): domain Bacteria; phylum Pseudomonadota; class Gammaproteobacteria; order Burkholderiales; family Burkholderiaceae_C; genus Rhodoferax. Next base: position 3,720 of record JBAXOZ010000170.1, on the reverse strand, counting down.
CGGGGTTCTGACAGCCCCTTTGTCTTCATCCACGACCAGGACGTGGTGGGTGCCATCCTGCATGGCATTGATTCGTCCAGCACCGGCATCTTCAACGTGGCCGGCGACGGCAAACTGAGTATCTTCGAGATCGCCACTCGCCTGAACAAGCGCTGCGTTGTGCTGCCGGCCTGGCTGCTCAAGAGCGCGCTTTGGCTGCTGAAGAAACTCGGTTTGACCCAATACGGACCGGAGCAGCTTGACTTCTTGCGCTACCGCCCGGTGCTGGACAACACGCTTCTCAAGACCGTGTTTGGCTACGTGCCCCAACTCAGTTCGTCCGAGGCGTTTGAACTCTGGCGAACCTCGCAACAGCCGAAGACATCGTGAATCAGCGAGAGATGCGTGGCAAGGTGGTGCTGATCAGCGGCGCCGCTGGCGGCCTGGGCGCTGCACTGTGCCAGCGCTATGCCAGCGCGGGCAGTCGTATTGCTGCCATGGATGTGGATGCGGCGCGACTCGACACCCTGGTCACCGACTTGAAACAGCGCGGTGTGCAAGCCCTGGCGCTGGTCGGCAACATCGCCGACCCCGCCTGTGGCCAGGCCGCGGTGGCCGCCACGCTGAGCCGCTTTGGCAGCATCGACGGCCTCATCAACAATGCCGGCATCAGTCACCGCAGCCTGCTCAGCAGCACCCGCATCGACGTGATCCGTCAGGTCATGGAAGTCAACTTTTTCGGTGCACTGAATCTCACCCATGCCGCCCTGCCCCACATCACGGCCCAGCGTGGCTTCATCGCCGCCATCTCCAGCGTCGCCGGCTTCTCACCGCTGATCGGTCGTACCGGCTACGCAGCCAGCAAACATGCTCTGCACGGATTTTTTGACAGCCTGCGCAGCGAGGTCGAGGATCTGGGCGTCAGCGTGACCTTGGTCTGCCCCTCCTTCATCCGCACCGGCATCGGCGCCGCCGGACTGGGTGGCGATGGCGCACAAGCCGGCAGTGCGCGCCTGACTACGGGTGGCGAAGCCAGCGCAGAAGACATTGCTGAACGCATTTTTGTCGCAGTGGCTGAAAGTCGTCGCCTGCTACTGCCAGACCGCACCTCTCGCCTGGCCTGGTGGCTGAGTCGTCTGGCGCCGCAGCGCTACGCCAGCATCATGAAGCGCCGCGTCGGCGCCGAGTTCAACGACACGTCTTGCTAGTCATCGAAGCGTCGTCATCGCGAGATCGTTATCACTTCGTCACTGCGAGGAGCAAAGCGACGCGGCAGTCCATGCCGCGAGGCCGGAGTCATGGATTGCCACGCTCCGCTCGCAATGACAAATCGGGTGGATCGCCTTCATAGCCTGCTGCGCCGCCCTACCCCCAGCGCTGCCAGCACACTGAGCGACATCGCCAGCGCCGCAGCCATCAGGGTCGCGCCATACCAGCCGCGGTCCATCAAGGTGCCAAACAGCACGGGTGCCACCGCCAGGCCTGTGTCGAGGCCGGAATAGACCATGCCATAGACGCGGCCGGTTGCCGCCTTGGGTGTGGCCTTCTTGATCATCATGTCGCGCGAAGGGCCACCAATCCCTACCGCAAAGCCGGTGCTGGCCAGCACCAGCATGGTGAGCGTGCCACCCAGCAGACCCGTGCCACAAAGTACCAACAACAGCGCTGCAAAGCCCATCGAGATCGCCACCACACGGTCGCTGCTGGCTGCGCGCGTGGCAATAAAGCCACCCACCAGTATGCCAAGCGCGCCGCACAGCATGTAGGCCGACAAGGTCAGCGTCGCCGCCTCAAAACTGACGCCATGCATGGCACGCAGGATCGAGACCGAGAAACTCTGCACCACGGCCGACGTCATGGTCGAGAGCAGAAAAAAACCAAAACACCACCAGACCACCGGCAGCTTCATGAAGGCCATGCTGTGCTCAACCGGCAGGTCTGGATGGACGACAGCGATCTGCGTCTTCAATTTGTCGCGCTGCAGAACCATCAACAGCAAAATGCCAACATACATGACCGCCGCCGCCAGATAGGCCGTGCGCCAGCCCAAAGCGCTGCTGATGCCGGCAAAAAACAGCGGCGCGGTCGCCCAGCCGAGATTGCCGGTCAGACCATGGGCGCTGAAGGCATAGCCAAGCCGCGGCGCGGAGACCCGCTGGTTCAGAATGGTGAAGTCCACCGGGTGAAAAGTCGCATTGCCCAGTCCGGCCATTGCGGCCACCAGCAAGAGGCCGGTATAGCCCGTGACCATCGAGGCGGCCACACTGGATAGCGCAAAGATCGCCAACGCCGCCAGCAACAGCGGTCGCGCGCCGAGTCGGTCCACTGCAAAACCGGCTCCAGCCTGCCCCAAGCCCGAGATCACAAAGAAGGTGGTCATCAAGAGGCCTACCTCCGAGTAGCTCAGGCCGAACTCTTTCATGAAGACCGGAAACATCAATGGCAACAGCAGGTGGGCAAAGTGCGAACTCGCGTGGGCCAGGCCCACCAGCGCGATGATGCTGGCGTCCTGCTTCAGGGAAACCTCCTGCGCGGCGTCGAGTGTTGTGCTGGTCATGGCGCTATGGTACGGCAGTCCCGGCTTCGAATCATTGGACAATACGCCGGTGAGCATCAGCAAGCCCTCCAACGCCGTTATCGCCGCACTGGCCGCCGCCGCCCTGTTTGGCGCGAGCACCCCGCTGGCCAAACAATTTGTCGGCGACCTGTCCGCGTGGCTGCTGGCGGGACTGCTCTACCTGGGCAGTGGCGCGGGCTTGGCTCTGGTGCGCTTGCTGCGCGACCGCGGCTGGCGCAAGCCCGCTCTGACAGCGGCGCAATGGCCCTGGCTGCTGGCGGCCATCGCTTGCGGCGGCGTGCTGGCCCCGACCCTGCTGATGCTGGGTCTGGCCCGCATGAGCGCGGCGTCGGCCTCCTTGCTGCTCAATCTGGAAGGCGTGCTGACGGCTCTGCTGGCCTGGATGGTTTTCAAGGAAGCGACCGACCGGCGCGTCGTGCTCGGCATGCTGCTGATCGCCCTGGGCGCCCTCCTGCTGGCCTGGCCTGGCGGCACCGGAGTGGCCGTTGGTACGGCTGGCGCCGCGCTGGTCGTCTTGGCCTGCCTGTGCTGGGCCATCGACAACAACCTGACACGTCAGGTCTCCAGCGCCGATGCCCTGTTCATTGCCGGCCTGAAAGGCCTGAGCGCAGCCGTCATCAACATCGGTCTGGCGTTGGCCAGCGCTCAAACCATGCCGGCTTGGGGCGTCACCGGCTCGGTGCTGTTGATCGGCTTTGTCGGCTACGGCCTGAGCCTCGCGCTGTTCGTGGTGGCACTGCGGCAACTCGGTTCGGCACGCACCGGAGCCTATTTCAGCGCGGCGCCCTTCATCGGTGCCGCCATCGCGGTGGCTCTGTTCGATGAACCCACTTCAGCCTGGTTCTGGGGCGCCGGCGTGCTGATGGCGGCTGGCTTGTATCTGCATCTGACCGAGCAGCATGAGCACCCGCACTGGCACGGCGAAATGCAGCACAGCCATGCGCACTTTCCGGACGTCGATCACCGCCACGTGCACCGCTAGCCGCAACACGGGCGCTGTGGCACACTTGCGCGAATCCCCTAACTCGCCAGGAGGCAGCCATGACCCCAATTCGTAAACTCACCCTCATTGCCAGCGCAGCGCTTGCGCTGTGCACCGTGGCACAGGCCCGTGACGCTGCAGTCTTCGCCGCAGCGCAAGCAGCGCAACCGGCCGTGATTGA
>JBAXOZ010000169.1:0-5279 GCA_037132975.1 Comamonadaceae bacterium | reverse complement strand
CGAACTCGGTGCCGACATTGCCGACCGCGGCATGATGCTCACCGGCGGCGGCGCCCTGCTGCGCGATCTGGACCGCCTGCTGGCCGAAGAAACCGGCCTGCCGGTGCTGGTCGCGGAAGACCCGCTGACCTGTGTCGTGCGCGGCTGTGGCATTGCGCTGGAGCGGATGGAGCGTCTGGGCTCCATTTTCACCAGCGAATAAGGTCCGGGTACAGCGATGCCGCTTGGTACGCTGGACGGTACTCCGCCACCCTTTTTCAGGCAGGGCCCATCGGCCCTGTCCAAACTCACCCTGTTCAGTGCCCTGGCGCTGTTCCTGATGGTGGCCGATGCGCGTTTCGAGATTGCCAAACCCCTGCGCGTCGTCGTTGCCAGCATCCTGTACCCGGTGCAATGGCTGGTACTGCGTCCGGTGCTGCTGGCGCAGGGAGGGGCTCAGTACTTTGAATCCCTGAAGTCGTCCCAGACACGCGAAGCAGCCGCACACCGCCAGCTCGCGGCTCAATCACAACGCGCCAATCAGGTTGAACAACTGACACTGGAGAATTCGCGCCTGCGCCAGTTGCTGGGTCTGCGCGACAAGGTGAGCACCTCATGGCAGGCCGCCCAAGTGCTGTACGACGCGGCCGACCCTTACACCCACAAAGTCGTCATTGACCGCGGTGCGCTCGAAGGCGTGCTGGCGGGGTCTCCCGTGCTCGACGAAAACGGCGTCCTCGGGCAAGTAACAAGGGTCTACCCGATGGTCAGCGAAGTGACGCTGGTGACGGATCGCGACCAGGCCATTCCCGTGCTTAATACCCGCACGGGTGCACGTGGCGTGGCTTTTGGCGATCCGGCCCTGCGCGCCAATGCGCTGGAGTTGCGCTACATGGCGGCCAATGCCGATGTACAGGCCGGCGACTTGCTGACCACCAGTGGCGTCGACGGCGTCTATCCGCCGGGCTTGCCGGTAGCCAAGGTGGAAAAGGTGGAACGCCGGGTTGACTCGGCCTTTGCCCGCATCACCTGCCAGGCACTGGCACTGGTTTCCGGTGTCGGTCACGTCATGGTACTTAAACCGATTGCCACCCAGATCGCGCCCCGGCCTGCCGTCGAGCTACCAAGCGCCACCGTCAGGAAAGGTGGCAAGCGATGATCATGCGACGGGGCCACCAGCTGCTGCTGCCGGCCAATCCTTTCTTCATTTTTGGCAGCCTGCTGGGCGCACTCGGACTCAACATGTTGCAGAACATGGGTCTGTTGGGACGCGCCGCCTGGGCGCCTGACTTTCTGGCGCTGGTGCTGGTGTTCTGGAGCATTCACCAGCCGCAGCGCATCGGTGTCGGCGTCGCCTTTGTGTTTGGCATTTTTGTCGATGTGCATCAGGGCGCCCTGCTCGGACAGCAAGCCCTGGCCTATACGGTCCTAAGCTTCCTGGCCATCGCGATTCATCGGCGCCTGCTGTGGTTCCCGGTGCCTTCGCAAGCGCTTCAGGTGTTCCCCCTGTTCGCCGCGGCGCACGCCATCGAACTGATTTGCCGGCTCGCCGCCGGTGGTGCGTCCCCGGGCTGGCTGATGCTGCTGGCGCCAGTTCTGGAGTCGCTGCTGTGGCCGGTGGTCAGCGTGATTTTGCTGGCCCCGCAAAGACGCTCGCCCGACCCCGACGCGCACAGACCCCTGTAATGACCGAGCTGCGCAACGTTGAGGCCGACCTGTCGCGCTTTCGCGCGCGGGTGTTGGTGGTCACGCTGGTCGTGCTGGTCTGCTTTTTTCTCGTGGCGTCCAGGCTGGTCTACCTGCAGTTGGTGCGTCATGAAGACCTGCTGGAACAGGCCGAGAACAACCGCACTGCGATTGTTCCGGTGCTACCCAACCGGGGGCTGATTCTGGACCGCAATGGCATCGTGCTGGCCAGCAACTACTCGGCCTATACGCTGGAAGTCACACCCTCCAGGATCAACAACCTGGAGCAGACGATTGAAGGCTTGTCGCAAGTCCTGGACATCACCCCGCGGGATCGGCGCCGTTTCAAAAAGTTGCTGGAAGAATCCAAGAGCTTTGAGTCATTGCCGCTGCGCACCCGGCTCAGCGACGAGGAAGTCGCCAAGTTTGCGGCGCAGCGCTTTCGCTTCCCCGGCGTCGAAATCAAGGCGCGCCTGTTCCGTAACTACCCCTACGGCGAACTCGCCAGTCACGTCGTCGGTTACATCGGACGCATCAACCCGTCGGAGAAGGAAAAGCTCGACGAGTCCGACGATCAGGCCAATTACCGGGGCACAGAGTACATAGGCAAACTCGGCGTCGAGCAAAGTTTCGAGACGCAGTTGCACGGCACCACCGGTGTCGAATCGGTGGAGACATCGGCCGGCGGGCGCGCCATGCGCAAACTCACCAGCAGTCCGGCGACACCCGGCAATACCGTCAAGCTCTCCATTGACATCCGTCTGCAGCATCTGATCGAACAGCTTTTTGGCGATCGCCGCGGCGCGCTGGTGGCGATGGATCCCAAGACCGGCGAAGTCCTGGCCTTTGTCAGCAAGCCGACTTTTGATCCGAACCTGTTTGTCGAAGGCATTGACAGCGAAAACTGGCAAGCCCTGAACGAATCGCCCGACAAGCCTCTCCTGAACCGGGCGCTGCGCGGCACCTACCCACCCGGCTCCACCTACAAGCCCTTCATGGCGCTGGCGGCTTTGGAAACCGGAACGCGCAGGCCTGAACAAACGATCTCGGACCCCGGCTTCTTCATGTTTGGCAACCACCGGTTTCGGGACGACAAAGAAGGTGGGCACGGCACCGTCAACATGTACCAGTCGATCGTGCAGTCCTGCGACACCTACTACTACATGCTGGCCAATGATCTGGGCGTCGACACCATCCATGAGCAGATGCAGCGCTTTGGCTTTGGTGAGCTTACCGGCATCGACATCTTTGGTGAAGTCCATGGTCTGCTGCCCTCGACCGACTGGAAGCGCCGGGCCTACAAGCGTGCCGATCAGCAGAAGTGGTACGCCGGCGAAACCATCTCGCTGGGTATCGGCCAGGGCTACAACAACTTCACCGTGTTGCAGCTGGCCTCAGCCACGGCGACGCTGGCCAACGATGGCATCAAGATGAAACCGCACCTGGTCAAGGAGGTGGTTGACATCCTGACGCGCGCACCCACTGCGACCACGCGTGAAGCGGTGGGTGAAGTGATCGCCAAGGCAGCCAATATTGCCATCATCAAGAATGCACTGGTCGGGGTCAACATCGAGGGCACCTCGGCGGCGGCCTTTCGCGGCGCCGGCTACACCAGTGGCGGCAAGACGGGTACGGCGCAGGTGATTCAAATCAAGCAGAACGAAAAATATGTAGCCTCGAAAACCGAGGAACGCTTTCGCGACCATGCCCTGTTTACTGCCTTTGCACCGGCTGAAGAACCCAAAATTGCGCTGGCCATGGTGGTTGAAAACGCGGGCTTTGGCTCACAGAACGCGGCCCCGATTGCGCGCCGGATTTTTGACTACTGGCTGCTCCAGCAGTACCCCAGCGAAGAGGATATTGCGGCGGTCCAAAAAGCGCAGGCGCCGGCTCCGATTGGCAAAGCCCGAACGCTCTCCGAAGTGCCCTGGCCACCGCCCACGCTCGATACTGGCACACCACGCCCGTAGCTGGCAAAAAAAAGGGCACCGGGATCGCCGGTGCCTTTTCTCACTTATAAGCCCTGACGGGCTGTCTCCACGGTCCTTCTTTTTCCACCAAGTCGCTGTTGCCAACGCTTGAGCGAAATGTACGCGGCAAGACCGACCGGTGCATCAGTGCTTACCCTTTCCGGATTTACCCTTTATCGGCCGGCATCCTCTGAAATCCACTGCGCGGCCTTCTCCGCAATCATCAGGACCGGAGAGTTGGTGTTGCCGCTGGTGATGCTGGGCATGGCACCGGCGTCCACCACGCGCAAGCCAGCAATCAGCCCCGCTTTGCCGCGCACGCGCAAGCGCGAATCCAGCACCGCCAGGGGGTCGTCTGCCGTGCCCATCTTGGTGGTGCCGACCGGATGAAAAATGGTGGTCGCAATATCGCCCGCCAGCTTCGCCAAATCCTGGTCACTCTGGTATTGCACCCCCGGCTTCCACTCCTGCGGCTGGTACTTGGCAAGCGCTGGTTGCGCCACGATGCGCCGCGTCAGGCGCAACGAATCGGCCGCCACCTTGCGGTCCACCTCGGTGCTCAGGTAATTCGGCGCAATCGCCGGCGCGTCCTCAAAACGGCTGCTGCGGATCTGGACCGAACCCCGGCTCGTTGGATTGAGATTGCAGACGCTGGCGGTAAAGGCGTTGAAACTGTGCAGCGGTTCCCCAAAAGCCTCCAGACTGAGCGGCTGCACGTGGTACTCGATGTTCGGATACGGCTGCTGCGCATCGCTGCGTGTGAAGGCACCCAGCTGCGAGGGCGCCATGCTCATCGGTCCGCTGCGCTTGAGCGCGTATTCCAGACCAATCATGGCCTTGCCCCAGAGTGTGCTGACTTGCGTATTGAGCGTCTTGACGTCCTGCACCTTGAAAACCGCCCGGATTTGCAGATGATCCTGCAGGTTGGCACCAACCCCCGGCGCATCGTGCACTACGCCAATGCCATGCTTCTCCAGCAAGGCCGCCGGGCCAATGCCGGAGAGCTGCAGAAGCTGCGGCGAGCCGATGCTGCCGGCACACAGAATCACCTCGGCACTGGCGCTGGCCGTGACCATTTCCGCATGGTCCCAAACCTGCACACCGACGCAGCGCTGACTTCCATCCGCCTGCGTCTGAAGCAGCAACTTCGCCACCTGGGCCGAGGTCCACATCTCGAAGTTGGTCCGGGCGTAACAGGTGGGGCGCAGGAAGGCCTTGGCGGTGCTCCAGCGCCAGCCCTCGCGCTGGTTCACCTCGAAGTAGCCGACACCCTCGTTGTCACCGCGGTTGAAGTCCTCGGTGGCAGCAATGCCGGCCTGCTGCGCAGCTTGTGCAAAGGCATCGAGCACGTCCCAGCGCAGGCGCTGCTTCTCGACGCGCCACTCGCCACCCGCCCTGCGGTGCCGCAGCAACTTGCGGTAGTCCGTCGAACTGTCACTCATCAGCTCTGGCGCCACACCGCGCGCGCCGTGTGCCGCGTTAGCTCCCAGGTAATGATCTTCGTGCAACTTGAAATACGGCAAGGCCTGATTCCAGGTCCAGGTCTCGTCAGCGGTCAGCCGGGCCCACTGGTCGTAATCACGCGCTTGCCCGCGCATGTAGATCATGCCGTTGATGCTGCTGCAGCCGCCCAGCGTCTTGCCG
>JBAXOZ010000168.1:0-5320 GCA_037132975.1 Comamonadaceae bacterium | reverse complement strand
TCCACACGGCGCATGCCAGAACTAAAAGCAGCAGGCCTCCGCCCAGCCTGCGCTCAGGAAATTTGGGCGAACCCGGGCGGCAAGGGCAATCACGCCCCTGGCTGCAATCGTGGTTACAGCAGGCGGCGTGCACCTTCTGCCTGGTTTCGGTTGACTCAAAGGCGCGCAAGTTGGAGATGGTGGCCGTCATGGTTCGTTCCGTTCTCGCTGCCTATTTGGCTTTAGGTTGCGGGTAAAACCATTCGTAATACCAACCGCACGCCTTCTTGATGAGTTCCTGCACGCGTACCGGAATTTGGTGGACTTTGGGTGGCGCAATTTTGGCCTGCTGGCGGTGCAGGTACTTGTAGCGGAAGTGGCTGTCGCTCTCGTGCGGGCGCACGGTGAGCCTCTTGGGGTCGATCTTGTGTTCCGACACGCCCAGCCACTTATAAACCGCCACCATCGTCTCGGCCGGTTTGGCCATCAGGTCTTCAAAGCGCACGAAGAAGATGCGGTCTTTCACTGCTTGCGGCAAGTCCTGCACGGATTGGATCGACGACAGCGGCGCACCAATGGCCTTGTCCTTGGCGAACAGCTGGTCGGCACGGCCAAAGCGGTCGAAGTCTGCCAGGTGGTCGATGAAATCGAGCAGGATGGTCTTCTGGTGTTGTGCCTCGATGGAGCCGTACACCTGGCCCAGTTCGCGAATGGACACCAGCAATTTGGCTTCTGGGTCCAAGGCCAGCAGGAACTCGATGCAATGCAACCAGGCGCGGTTCTTGTCGGCCACCATGGGTTTGCTGCAGCCGGCGTGCCAGCCGTGCAAAAAGCCCTGCATGGCCGTCTTGAGGTGCCCATAGGTGGTGTCAAACTGCACATCCAACTGCGACAGCATGAACTGGTCATCGCTGACACTGCGCCGGGTCATTAACAGCGAATTGCACAGCGGCGAACTATGCCCCTCACAATAAATTTCCGGGTGCTCGGCGAGCAACTGGCACAGCAGCGTGGAGCCCGATCGGGGTAGACCGGCAACGCCAACAAACTTCGGATGCTGGAGCAGCGCATGTCCTCAATGCGCAATGAAAGCCCAATGCACGCCCAGTGACTACCGGCGCATCTCGCGCTGGGAGCATGAGCACGTATTGGAGGCTGTTCAAAACCGTATCGACCACAACCCCAATGCCATGTCCATCCGAAGACGCACCGTCGAGCATGTCTTTGGAACGCTGAAGTACTGGATGGGTTCAACGCACTTCCAGACCCGACGGTTCGAGCAGGTGCGCACTGAAATGAGTTTGCACATACTCGCATATAACCTGCGGCGGTTCATAAGCATCTTCGGTATCACTGGAGCGATTGAAGCAATACAGGCCTGAAGGGAGTTCTATTCAATTGAGCCCCTTTAGAGTTCATGAAAGGCTGCTATCGCTCAAAATGCGCATGAAGACAGCGAACAACCTACTGGATGAAATTCACGCCGTATCCGGCGTCACACTGAGTTCACGGATGGTCAAGAAGCAATTGCAATTCGCAAGTCTGTTTTTACACAGCCTCTGCCCTTAGCGGTCAGCCACATCAAAATGGAGCGGCCACGGCTATGAAGCGTTGTGAGTTGGAAAGCGGACTATCGTGATAGCCACTTCAGTTTGTTTTTGGCGATTTTCTGGCATCGGTGCAACGGTTGCTGTCATTGAGCAGTTCAAACCGTTTACTGGATACTGACAAAGCTCCTAGCGAGACGCGGCCATTTGACGGTGCAAAAGTTCACGAAAATGGGCACCCAAACAGCGCCAACTCCATCCTTTAGCAATGCGACAAGGCGGTCGTCGTGGTGAACTTCAGTTTCAAGCTGGTTGAGGGTGCCGAAATGCACTAAATTCTCGAATCCTTGATGCTCAATATCGGTCGGCCCTCAGTCAAGGCGCTTCGTTAGCCACCATGACCTCTCTCATGCCCTCAACGGGATGCATGGATTCAGCCGGCTGGCAAAAAATGTTTATTGATACCAGGTTCGGAAAATAGTTGTCCGGGTTGTGGAAGAAGTTGTCTGGATTGAAAAGCGGCGGACAATGCCACCAAATCCTGTAATTGAGGTCCATAAGCCGGCGCAGCAAGGCCGGGCTGCGCTCCGGGCGATCATTTTCTAGATAGAGCAGCGGTCTACAGCGCGCGATCGTCTCGATGGCGCCAAGAATGACGTCTTCTTCCATCCCCTCCACATCAGCCTTGATCAAACGGCAGCGAGGGAGTTCGAGCGAGTCGAGCGTTACCACGTTGACCGCCTCGCCCTGGCCATGCTGCAACAATGATAAACCACCAAAGTTATTGGGCTGACTTGGATCGACTCGCGGCGTGGCCATCCGTGTCAGCGTGCGCCCAAGCCCCAGGCTTTTGGCAACGACGTTGTAGCATTGGTTCAACGCCAGGTTGGTGCGCAGGGTCTGAAACATCGATCGCTGAGGCTCGAACGCGTAGACAAGGCCTTGGCTACCAACGAATTTTGAAAGCGGAACGGTGAGAGTGCCGATATTGGCACCTGCCTCCACCACAACGTCCCCTGGTGAAACAAGTTGTCGGAAAAGCTCAACTTCCCCCTCTGAGTACTCCCCATACTGCGCGAGCGATCTACCGACATACTGGTCATGTCGGTTGAAGCGCAAGGTGCCGTGACGTGTATCAATCTGCCGGTCATATTGCTGCTCGATCGCCTTCACTTCTGAAACCGACTGTAAAGGTGGTGGCGATTCTCGGGCGGCCGTCGCCCCGACGACAAGTGTTTCCAGCGCGCACCTGATACCACCAAACGTCGGCGCCCAATCGTTGAATTCCATTTGATTGAAAATTTTCATCGACGGATACCAGGGACTATCTTCGCGCCCGTCCATCCAGCGCCACTCGCTGCCCAATCGATTGAGCATCCACACCGGAACCCCCAGTCCGCCAGTCAGATGCACCAGCGCCGTGTCTACCGAGATCACCAGGTCGAGATTGCTCACCAGCGCCGCCGTGTCGGCAAAGTCTGTGCATTCACGCCCCCAGGGTAGTACCCGTCCTGAATCGGGAAAATCGGCGTCGCGTTGTAAAGAAACGAGTTGCACGTCCGGCATTGCCAGCGTCGCGAAGAGTTCCACAGGGCAGTTTCGCAGCGCGCTCTTGCTTAGCGTCGGCCGCCCCTGCCAAGCAATGCCTACTTTCAGTCCGTCGAAAGAATCCAGTCGCGTACGCCAGTGTTCGACTCGCGCGGGCAGCGGCGCGAGGTAAGGAATGGGACCGGGCAAGTCCACCAGATCGATTTCGAGCATCAGAGCGAGACTCAGCAGGGGCAGTTCAACGTCGACAGAACGCGCTAGATTGGCGTCGATGGCAGATACCAACTGCAGACGCTCGCTGCTGAAACTGGCCTGGAAAAGTCCTAGAAGTTCCTGTGGCACCTGCCAGAGCACATGATGGAACTGGTCAAGCAACTGCGGCACAAAGCGGGCGAACTGGAGCTGATCGCCAAAGCCTTGTTCCGGCAATATTGCAATACAAGCGCCTGGCAACATGGCTTGACCATGCCACTGCGGCCGGCCGAGCGTCGGCTGTTTTTGCTGCTCGGCACGGTCGGACCCCACCCAGCGCGACTCGTAGGCAGCAAATCCCTCCCTCAGCCGTCCCAGCGTCAGAAATGTCAAAGCCAAGCCAAGCCGCGCTGCTGGATAATCCGGCTTGGCCGCCAGGGCCTCGCGGTCTAGTAGCTCCGCTTCCCTGTGGCGCCCCGTAGCCGAGAACAGCATGGCCCGGGTGTGAAGCGCCTCCGGGTTGGCCGGATCTCTGGCAAACGCATTTGCGAGATGACTGGTACAAGCCTCGTAATCATTGAGTTCGAAATCGATAAGCGCCAGATTGGCATGCAGCACCGCTCGCTCAGGGGCATCGGCCACGGCGTGCCGCATCCATTCCCGTGCCTCGGCCTGACGTCCCAACGTGCGCAGACAGCAGCCCGCGTCGTTCCACGCCGCCCAATCACTGGGATCGAGTTCCGTCACGCGTCGCAAGCAAGCGATCGCCTCTTCCAACTGTCCATTACCCGCTTTCAACAACCCTCGCTGACGCCAGCCCTCCACATGCTCGGGGCAGATTTCAAGCACGCGATCGATCAGCCCGAAGGCTGCTTGTGTCATGCCGAGCTGATTCTCCAGCTTGCTCCACAGGAGCAGCAGGTGCGGCGATGAGCCGATCAGACTGCGATGAGCGTTCAGAAGATTCCGTAGCGCAGTGCGGCCAACAACATCCAGCGAGGCGCTTTCCAAAAACTCGTCGAGTGCATCGGTCGCCTCAGCAATCGCCGCGCGCGCAAACAACGCATTGAGCAGCGGTAGCAGCGCATCCATATTTCCCGGAGCGGCTTCCCGAGCATTCCAAAGAGAGCGCAAAGCAGCTTCCGGGTTCCCCAGTCGCAACTCAGCCTGCGCTAAATTATGGTGAAATTCCCACGCCATCGGTTCCATTTCGATTGCGCGCTTGAGCCAGTTCGCAGCTTCATCAATGTCCCCTCGGTCGAGCAACAAGCAGCCCAAGTTGTTGGCCAGTCCAGCACGCGGGGGCGTCGTTTCCTCGTGTAAGGCGCGCAGGCGGAGAATCTCGTCTTGCATCACAGCAACAGCGGGCATGTTAATTCTGGCGCTCTGATATCACGATGGTTGTGCGTACATTGCGGATAGTCACAATTACTTGCAACGGGAAGGCACCATCAGGCACGGCTGAGGCAGCGAACGCTTTAGTCTGCGGATTGAACTTCAGCCATCCTGGCAAAGGGTCGCCTGATGTCGTGGTGACACGGATTACTGCATTTGGGCCTCCCGAGTCGGTGACCTGCGCCGGCAACGGGAAGCTGAAGCCGCCGCCCGCAGTCGCCATTTCCTTGGGGACAGAAACCGTGATGATGCCGGTTTGCTGCACCGAGGGTTCCTTCACCAGCGAAACGGAAACACCTCCGCTGTTCGGGCCGCCAACTGTTGTTTGCCCGCTACCATCGCTGGCCACATTGGGTGTATCGGGCGCACGACCAGCAGACTGACCTCCGGTGGGTGGTTTCGTATCGCCTGATCCTGTATTGGGCGTGTTTGGATCAGAAGGTGCCGGACTAGGCGGCGGCGGCGGCGGCGGTGGCGGTGGTGTCGGCGTTGACGGTGTACTCGTCGCCGGGTCAGGCGCACCGGGTCCAGATGGCGGTGGTGTCGGCGTTGGCGGTGTACTCGTCGCCGGGTCAGGCGCACCGGGTCCAGATGGCGGTGGCGGTGGCGTTGGCGGTGTACTCGTCGCCGGGTCAGGCGCACCGGGTCCAGATGGCGGT
>JBAXOZ010000167.1:0-5336 GCA_037132975.1 Comamonadaceae bacterium | reverse complement strand
GCTTGGGCATCGGCACTCAAAGGCGAGCCGGTCGTGCCCAGGGCCCGCACCCGGGAAAGATCACCACAGCCGATCAGATCCACACCTGCCTTCTGGCAGTTGGCATAAAAGGCGGCACCGGCGCCAAAGAAAGTGACGCCGAGTTCGGCAGCAAAGCGCCAGAGCGTGGTCCAGTCTGGCTCGACCTTGTTGCCTCTGGCATCAACGGTGCGGCCAGCCGGATTGCCGTCAAAGATGCAACAGGTCACGCCAGCGAGCAAGCCGCTGACCTGCGCGTTCCACATCACCCATCCGGTCGAGCTGTACCAGTGGTATCGCTCCCCAAGCGAGTTGGACGCATAGCTGCATCCAACGTCGTTGTGCAGGCACAGCAGCGTCCGTCCCACCAACACCGTTCCACCATGACCATGCACGATGGGTTTGGGCAGCCCGGTGGTGCCGCTGGAATAGACAATCCAAAGCGGGTGATCAAACGCCAACCAGAGCGGCTCAAAGGCCCGCGTCTGGGCATCGTCCCGACGGACGGTTTCGTTGAAATTGACGCTGCCGGGGAAAACTCTGCCGAAATCCGTCACCAACCCGAGATTGCTCTGCAACACCAGATGCTGCACCGAGGGCAGAGCAGCACAGAGCTCTGCCAGCACAGGGATGCGATCGATGTCGCGCCCGCCATAGGTCACGCCGTCGCACGCAATCAGCACTTTGGGCTCTATTTGCTTGAAGCGATCGATTACCGCATTGGTTCCCATGTCGGGCGCACAGATACTCCAGACCGCTCCGATACTGACGGTGGCCAGGAAGGCGACCACGGCCTCGGGCGCGTTTGGCAAATACGCTGCAACGCGGTCACCCGGCTGCACACCTTGGGCCTGCAGATGAAGGGCCAGCGAGGCGACCTGACGGCGCAACTCAGGCCAACTGGTTTCACGAGTAGCAGAGGCGCCCAGGCTCTTTTCGTTGTGGCTCAAAATGGCTGGAAATCCGGCTGCGTGAGCGGCCTGTGCATGACGTAGCACCTCTGCTGCGTAGTTGATTTTGGCGCCGATAAACCAGCGGGTGTCTGGCATCGGCGCTCCGTCGCAGACTGCGCTGCAGGGAGTGGGTGAGCGCAACTCAAAGTAGTCCCAGATGCTTTGCCAGAAAGCGTTCAGGTCCGTTGTCGACCAGCGCCAGAGCGCATCATAGGAATCAAAGGACAGCCCGCGCTGCGCAAGAAGCCAGTCCTGATAAAGACGAATCTGCGGCACCTGAGGAGGCATGGCGGCTTGGATCACGTACGGAGGTTAATGCAACGCGCGGAGAAAACCCCTTATTTCAAGTCGGCTTGCAACAGGCGCTCGCTCTTCCAGTAAACATCGTCGCCCACAGCGCCATCAGCGCGGTGTCGATTGAGAACACGAGCCAGCACAAACAACAGATCACTCAAACGATTCAGGTACTGGCGTGGCGTATCTTTCAGGGCTTCCTTGTCCTCCAGTGCAACCACCGATCGCTCGGCTCGGCGCGTCACGGTGCGGCAAACATGAGCCAGGGCGGCAGCGCGCGAGCCTGCGGGCAGGATGAATTCCTGCAATGCAGGCAAAGTAGCGTTGTATTGGGCCAGCGCCTGGTCCAGCGCCAGCACGGCCTCCGGCTTGAGAAGTTCAAAGCCGGGAATGGACAATTCACCGCCTAGATTGAACAACTGGTGCTGAATCTGCACCAGCAGTTCACGCACTGTGTCAGGCATCTCCTCACACAGCAGCACACCCAGATTCGAGTTGAGCTCATCCACATCGCCCATGGCATGCACTCGCAGGCTGTTCTTGGAGACCCGCGTGTTGTCGCCAAGGCCGGTGCTACCCTTGTCACCTGTGCGCGTGGCGATTTGTGTCAGTCGTTGTCCCATGAAACATCTCCTTGATCGGTGCTATTGTTGCAGCAAAATAGACGCTGCAGCCACGCACAATAGTCCGCCGCAAAGCTCCGCATGGTCCTGAATTGATTTGAAAAACGTAGGAAGCCCCCGTGAACACACCGTTTGAAACCTCTGCCATGACTCCCGCAATCTGTCAACGCGAGGTGCCTACAGCCTTGATTGAGATGCTGAAGGGGCGATTTTCCGATCAGTTCTCGATCGCTCTGGCGGTGCGCGAGCATCATGGTCGCGACGAATCCTCGTTTGCCGCGCCACCCCCCGCAGGTGTTTTGTTTGCGCAGTCGACGCAGGACGTCGTTGACGCGGTCAAGCTAGCGAGTGAATTTGCTGTCCCGGTCATTCCGTTTGGCGTTGGAACGTCTCTCGAAGGACATCTACTTGCCGTGCAGGGCGGTATCAGTATTGACGTCAGTAGCATGAACCAGGTACTGGCGATCAATGCCGAAGACCTGACGGTAACCGTAGAGGCCGGCGTAACCCGTAAACAGCTCAATGAAGCGGTCAAAAGTACCGGCCTGTTCTTTCCGATAGATCCTGGCGCCGATGCCACTTTGGGTGGCATGAGCGCCACTCGGGCCAGCGGTACCAACGCAGTGCGCTATGGCACGATGCGCGAAAATGTTCTGGCCTTGAAGGTGGTGACAGCCAGCGGCGATGTCATGCGCACTGGCACGCGCGCCAAGAAGAGCAGCGCCGGTTACGACCTGACACGCCTGATGGTCGGCTCCGAAGGCACACTGGGCATCATCACCGAGGTAACGGTCAAGCTCTACCCGCTGCCCGAAGCGATCTCTGCGGCAATATGTTCTTTCCCCAGCATCGAAGCAGCAGTGCGCAGCACGATTCAAATCATCCAGCTGGGTATTCCGATCGCGCGGGTGGAGCTGATTGATGGCAACACGGTGCGCATGGTCAACGCCCACTCCAAACTGAGCTTGCGCGAGGAGCCCTTGCTGCTGATGGAGTTTCACGGCTCCCCCACCGGCGTCAAAGAACAGGCTGAATCGGTACAGGAAATTGCCACCGGGTTTGGTGGAACTGCTTTTGAGTGGGCCACCACGCCCGAGGAGCGAACGCGCCTGTGGACCGCCAGGCACAACGCCTACTTTGGTGCGATTCAGTCCAAACCCGGTTGTCGCGCCATTTCAACCGATACCTGTGTCCCTATTTCCCGCCTTGCAGATTGCCTTCTTGATTCAGTCGCAGAGGCCGATGCGAGCGGCATTCCGTACTTTTTGGTTGGCCATGTTGGTGACGGCAACTTTCATTTCGGCTATCTCATTGACCCCAACATTCCTGAAGAGCGTGTGCTGGCAGAAAAACTCAACCACTCGCTGGTGACACGGGCCCTCAGGCTGGAAGGGACCTGTACCGGCGAACACGGCGTGGGCTTGCACAAAATGGATTTTCTGGTGTCGGAGACGGGCGCTGCGGCAATGGACATGATGCGAACCATCAAACGCGCCCTCGACCCGAAAAACATCATGAACCCGGGTAAAATTTTCACCCTCTAGTTGACCGGCAATTGGGCTTCTTCAGCGATGGCATTGGCCATGTACTCGATCATCCGCTGCATATCCTGGTCAGTGTCGGCGTAGCGAAGCGCGATGGCGCGAAAATCATCCTGAATTTCAATAAAAGCATCGACAATATCAGGATCAAAATGGCTGCCCCGCCCCTCGAAAATGACGGCGACCGCCTGGTCGTGAGGAACGCCAACCTTGTAAACCCGGTTTGAAATCAGCCCTTCGTACACGTCGGCTATAGCCAGCAAGCGAGCTGCCAGCGGAATCTGCTCTTCAGACAGTCCCTGCGGATACCCGCCGCCATCCCACCTTTCGTGATGCGAGTGCGCCATCTCCTTGAGCGTTTTGAAGGGTTCCCCCTTGTAGCCATAGGTCTTCTCAACCTGCTCAAGGACATCGCGCGCCAGTGTGGTGTGCGTCTTCATAACGGCAAGCTCGGCCGGCGACAAGCGGCTCGGTTTGAGCAGAATCCAGTCGGGTATTCCGATCGTGCCCAGATTGTGCAGGGGTGCCGCAAAAAAAAGCAGGTTGATGTAAGACTCGGTCAACGCCGACGCAAACCGTGGGTGGCCTTGAAGGCGCTGTGCCAGACACTTGAGGTAGTGTTGGATGCGCCAAATGTGATTGGCTGTGTCAGAACTTCGCGCGCCCGCCAGCTTGGCCAGGGTGAAAGCGACAACCGACATGCCTTCCAGCACAGAATCGGGGACGTTTTCGCAGCTGCTGTCAGGTAAGTTCAAGATCTGGCCCTGTATTTGGAAATTTCCTAGACCGGCAGTTTAGGCTACCTTGGCGTTTGCTGCAAAGGGCCCAGCAATGGCATGGTCTGTTCCTTCACCACCCTGACCCGAATTCAATGGGCGGCGGTACGCGCCAGTTTTTCAATCAAGCCGTTAAGTTCATCCAGTGAAGCAAAACGGATGCTGATTTCGCCCATTTCCTCCATGCGTCCTGCCCGCTTGACACGCTTCTTGACACGAACCTCAACCTCGGCGGTGAGCAGGTCTGACAATTCCTCTTCCACTCGCTTGA
Organism: Comamonadaceae bacterium; assembly: GCA_037132975.1. Taxonomy (GTDB): domain Bacteria; phylum Pseudomonadota; class Gammaproteobacteria; order Burkholderiales; family Burkholderiaceae_C; genus Rhodoferax. The sequence continues at coordinate 860 of JBAXOZ010000167.1, read as the reverse complement.
TGTCACGTGACTTCTCTTTCTTGTGCTTGACCGAGGTCAAGGTGAACTCGGCGCCGAGCTTCTTTGCCAGGCTTTCGGCTTCGCGTACCGACATCTTGCGCGCGCTGATCTGACTCGCCGCCGTGATCTGCGTCGCTCGGTCCAGAGCAAGCAGGGCACGCGCGTGGCCCATGTCCAGGTCGCCCGCCATCAACATGGTTTGCACCGGCTCCGCTAGGTTGAGCAAGCGCAGCAAATTGCTGGCCGCGCTGCGCGATCGACCCACGGCCTGCGCGGCCTGTTCGTGAGTGAGCCCAAACTCCTTCACCAGCCGCTGTAATCCTTGGGCCTCCTCCAGAGGATTTAAGTCTTCGCGTTGAATATTCTCGATCAGCGCCATTGCCGCCGCGACTTCATTCGGAACATCCCGCACCAGCACCGGGACACTATCCAGCCCGGCGAGTTTGGCAGCACGAAAGCGTCGCTCGCCAGCAATGATTTCGTATTTACCCTGGTTCGGTCCATCCTGCAGTTGCCGAACCAGTATCGGCTGCAAAATCCCCTGCGCCTTGATGGACTCTGCCAGTTCGTACAGGGCGCCTTCGTCCATGCGGGTGCGTGGCTGATAGGTACCCGGTAGCATGTCTGCCAGTAATAACGAGGCCGGCTGTCCAGGACTGACCGGATTTCCGGCCGAGGCGTCAAAAGCCGCCCGGTCACTTACATTGGGGCCGAGCAATGCTTCAAGTCCGCGACCTAAGCCTTTGGGTTTTTTGGTAACCATCATCTTCCTTGTCTGTTCGTTTCTGGGTGCATTTTCAGATTCGTCCCCCACTGATTGCATCTGTCTAGCATTTGATGCCCCGCCAGCCAGTCACCCA
>JBAXOZ010000166.1:0-5347 GCA_037132975.1 Comamonadaceae bacterium | reverse complement strand
CAGGGCGCTGCCAAACACGGGGACCGAGACGACCGGGGCAGGATTGAAAACGTAGCTCATGAGATCTTTCTTTCTTCAGGCGGATTTGGCAACGAGCTCAAAGTGCTCGACGACCGGGGGGGCTGCAAAGAACGGACCGACGATGGCGCGCCACTGGCTGAAAGCTGGTGACTGACGAAAACCCACCGTGTGGTCTTCCAGCGTGTCCCAGAATATCTGAAGAATGTAGCGCTCGCTGCTTTCAATACCGCGATTTACCTTGTAGCCCTGGAATCCTTTGGCCGCAGGAATCACGGTTCGAAGGCCCCGGTCTATGGCTTCCTCAAAGGCGGCGTTTTGACCTGGGTGGATGCGGATGTCGGCGAGTTCGAGAATCATGAATGGCTCCATTATGGCGATTGCACTGGCAGGTATGCCGAGTTTAGCTTTGCGTGCGGTATGCTGGCACCCATGCATACTGAAAACTTCATTCCTGGCAAAGACGCCTCACTTGAGTCCACCATCAACACCTTGCAGACACGTTTGCAGGCGCTTGGTTTTCACATTGAGGAGCGCAGCTGGCTCAATCCGGTGGAGGGGATCTGGTCGGTACACATTCGGGACCGGGATTGCCCGCTGCTGTTTACCAACGGCAAAGGTGCGACCCGGCTGGCCTGTCTGGCCAGTGCGTTGGGCGAATTCCTGGAGCGCCTCTCCACCAACTATTTCTGGACCCACTATTACCTGGGGCCGGAGCTTGCCGATCGCCCTTATGTTCACTACCCGCAGGAGCGCTGGTTTGCGCTGCAGCCTGATGGGGCCTGGCCGGCCGAACTGCTCAACCCGAAGCTGCAAGCCCTGTACAACCCGGAAGGTACGGTTGATGCTGGCAGCCTGGTTGAGTTCAATTCGGGCAATGTCGAGCGCGGCATTTGTGCCATTCCCTATGTGCGTCAGCGCGACGGCGTGACGACGTGGTTCCCGGTCAACATCATTGGCAACCTGTATGTCAGCAACGGCATGTCGGCCGGCAACACGCAGGCTGAGGCGCGCACCCAGGCCTTGTCGGAAATTTTTGAACGCCACATCAAGTTTCGCATCATCAGCGAAGGCCTGTGTCTGCCCGATGTGCCCGAAGAAGTGATAGGCCGCTACCCGCGTATCGCCGCCGGTATCGATGCCCTGCGTGCCGCAGGGTTTGGCATTCTGGTGAAGGACGCCTCCCTGGGTGGGCAGTATCCGGTGATGAATGTGACGCTGCTGCACCCGCAGGATCAGGGTTGCTACGCCAGTTTTGGCGCCCATCCGCGCTTCGAGATTGCGTTGGAGCGGGCCTTGACCGAACTGTTGCAGGGTCGCGCGCTGGACGCCTTGGCCGGCTTTCCGATCCCCGGCTTCGATCTGGAAGAAGTAGCCAGTTCAACCAACATCGAGATTCATTTCGTCGATTCGAGCGGCGTCATCCACTGGAAGTTTCTTGGCGATCAGCCCGATTTCGAGTTTTGTGACTGGAACTTCAGCAACAACACGGCTGAGGACTATGCGTGGTCGATCGACCGCATCCAGCGCGATGGATTCGACGTTTACATCGCCGACTTCACCCACCTGGGTGTGTACGCCTGCCGCGTTCTGGTGCCGGGAATGTCGGAAATCTACCCGTTGGACGACCTGGAGTTTGAGAACAACAGCGTTGGCAACGAGATCCGTGAGGCGATTCTGAATCTGGGCGATCTGGACGACCAGGAATGTGCTGATCTGCTGGAAACCCTGAACGAGTCTGCCTTGGCTGACCAGCGACCGGTGGCTGCGGTCATCGGCCTGGCGGCAGACGCTGGATCGTTCTGGAGCGATCTGCGCATCGGCGAGCTCAAGACGCTGCTCGCGCTGGCCATTGGTGACGAGGCGGCCACGCTGGAGGGCTGCGACTGGATCCGGCACTTCGATCAGCTCAATGCACAGCGTCGCAATGTTTACGCCTGCATAGAGACCTTGATCAACCTGGCTGACATGGGTGACAGCGGTCCCTACCTGGATGCCCTGCGTCAGCTCTATGGTGCAGGGGCCGTGGCGCAGGCGCACGCGCTGATCATGCAGACGGATCGATTCATGGGATTGCCCTCGCCCGGTCTGAGTCTGGAATGCTGTGAAATGCACCGCAAGTTGCTGCAGGCCTATGACAAGGTGCATCCCCCTGGCGTCTGAAATGGAAATCCTGAAGAGGTTTTTCCAGCGACTGTTCTTCTTCCTGTTCGCTGCCCTGCTGCTGTTTGAGGAGTGGGGCTGGGAACCTCTGGCGGCGCTGTTTGCGCGGCTGGCGCGTTTGCCCCTGTGGGCCGCACTGGAGCGCAGAATCGCGCGTTTGTCGCCACCAGGGGCACTGCTGGCTTTTGGCCTGCCGGTGCTGACCCTGCTACCCGTAAAACTGCTGGCGCTCTACCTGTTTGGCAAGGGGCAGACCCTGCTCGGATTGGTGCTCTTGCTGAGTGCCAAGATTGGCGGCACGGCCATCATGGCCCGACTGTTCCAGCTGACACAACCGGCCTTGATGCAGTTGGGCTGGTTCGCCTGGTGCTATCCACGCTGGAAGGCATGGAAGGACGCCGTGCTGGCCGAAGTCAGAAAGACGGCAGTGTGGCGTTCGGCACAGACTGCCAAACAAGCGGTCAAACTGTGGTGGAAGGGCTTGCAAGGCTGATGGATTGGCTTGTACCGCAATGGCCAGCTCCGCCTCACGTGCGTGCACTGTGCACGACGCGCGTGGGAGGCAGTTCCCGAGCGCCGTTTGATTCTCTGAATTTGGGTGACCATGTGGGCGACAGCCCCGCTGCCGTTGCTGCCAATCGAACCTCGCTGCAACAGGTGATGGGCGTGCGACCGGTTTTCCTGACGCAAGTGCATGGAGTGCAGACCGTCAGCTTGTCCGATACGACGGACCAGAGCAGCGTGGCGGACGGCTGCATCACCGACCAGCCAGGACTCGCATGCACTGTGATGGTGGCGGATTGTCTGCCGGTGTTGCTGACCGACGAGCGCGGTAGCATAGTGGCGGCTGGGCACGCCGGATGGCGCGGTCTGGCGGGACAGGGCGGGTTTGGAATTCTTGAGTCTGTCCTGTACTCGCTGGATGGGTTGCGGGCTTGCGCTGGCCGATCCGATATTCTGGCCTGGCTTGGGCCCTGCATCGGACCCCGGGCTTTTGCCGTCGGCAGCGATGTGCGCAATGCCTTTGTCTCGCAGGATTCGGACGCGGCCGCGCTGTTTGCTGCTGTGGCAGGCGAAAAATGGCTGGCTGATCTGCAGGGATTGGCTCGTCTTCGCCTGAACGCTCTGGGCGTGCGCAAGATTTATGGCAATGACGGTACAGACGCTTGGTGCACCGTGAGCGATCCGACGCGCTATTTCTCGCATCGGCGGGATGGTGTCAGCGGACGCATGGCAGCCTGCATCTGGCTCGCCTGACGGGGCAGGGCCTGGTCAAACTGCGGGACAATCGGGGCTTTCGGGACAATGTCAGCCTTTTGAAGGGCCGGACCTGAGATACTCTGGTTCCCACTTGTATTAGCTAAGTAAACAGGACACAGCATGACGAAGGAATCCTCTGATTTTTGGGCGCAATCGGTGCAGCAGTTTCAGCAGTCGCTGGCCGACAACTGGACCCAGGCCCTGAGTGCTCTGCAGAACGTTGATCTGGGTGCGGCGGGCCTCGGCAGTGCGACGACGCTACCGAAGGCACCGGACATCAGCTTTGCACCAGAGAAGTTGCAGGAGTTGCAACAGCAGTACCTCAGAGATGCAGCCGGTCTATGGACCCAGGGTTTGCACGGCACGCAGAAGCCCAAGGACAAGCGGTTTGCAACCGAGGCCTGGGACAGCAACCCCGTGGCTTCTTTCTCAGCGGCGGCCTATCTGCTCAATGCCCGTACCCTGATGGGGCTGGCCGATGCGGTGCAGGCGGATGCCAAGACGCGCGCCCGCATCCGCTTTGCCGTGGAGCAGTTGACCGCTGCCGCAGCGCCGAGCAATTTTCTGGCTTTCAACGCCGAGGCACAAAAACTGGCGATTGAGACCCAGGGTGAAAGTATTGCCAAAGGTCTGGGCAACCTGATTCACGATATGCGTCAGGGTCATGTGTCGATGACCGATGAAAGTGTTTTCGAGGTCGGCAAGAACGTGGCGACGACCGAGGGCGCCGTCGTGTTTGAAAACGAGCTGTTCCAGTTGATCGAATACAAGCCGCTCACAGCCAAAGTCTATGAGCGGCCCTTCCTGCTGGTGCCGCCCTGCATCAACAAGTTCTACATTCTGGACCTGCAGCCAGAAAACTCGCTGATCCGCTATGCGGTGGCGCAGGGCCACCGCACCTTTGTCGTGAGCTGGCGCAACCCCGATGCAACGCTTGCGAAAAAGAGCTGGGACGATTACGTTGAGGATGCCGTCATCAAGGCGATCGCGGTCGTGCAGGAAATCAGCGCTGCCAAGAGCGTCAATGCGCTGGGCTTTTGCGTTGGCGGGACGCTGCTGGGTTGCGCGCTGGCGGTGCTGGCTGCGCGTGGCAAGAAGCCGGTGTCCAGCGCGACCTTTCTGACCTCCTTCCTGGACTTTTCCGACACCGGTGTACTGGACGTTTTCATCGATGAATCGTTCGTCAATTACCGCGAAAAAGAGATGGGAGCGGGCGGCCTGATGAAGGGCAAGGATTTGTCCAGCACTTTCAGTTTCCTGCGCCCCAACGATCTGGTCTGGAATTACGTGGTCGGCAATTACCTGAAGGGCGAGACACCGCCAGCGTTTGACCTGCTCTACTGGAACAGTGACTCAACCAACCTGCCGGGGCCGTTCTACGCCTGGTATCTGCGCAACACCTACCTGGAAAACAGGCTGGTCAAACCGGGTGCGGCGACGGTCTGTGGCGTGGGTGTCGATTTGCGCACACTGGACATGCCGGTCTACATTTACGGTTCGCGCGAGGATCACATCGTTCCCATTGGTGGTGCCTACGCCTCGACGCAGGCCTTGACTGGCAAGAAGCGTTTTGTGATGGGCGCCTCCGGCCATATTGCAGGGGTCATTAACCCCCCGGCGGCCAAGAAGCGCAGCCACTGGACGCGCGAAGACGGCAAGTTTCCCAAGACCCAGGTTGAATGGTTGGCCGGTGCCACCGAACACGCGGGCAGCTGGTGGGGCGACTGGTCGCAGTGGCTCAAGGCTCACGCCGGCAAGCAGATTGCCGCACCCAAGACCTATGGCAAAGGCAAACACAAGGCGATCGAGGCAGCGCCTGGTCGCTACGTGAAAGCCAAGGCCTGACAATTTTATTTTTACTCTGGAGAGATCAAATGGAAGACATCGTTATCGTTTCCGCTGCCCG
>JBAXOZ010000165.1:0-5360 GCA_037132975.1 Comamonadaceae bacterium | reverse complement strand
GGGTACCATCCTCACGATTCAACTTCGCCCCAAGCCGGGCCCTAACGGAGAAAGCCATGTTCAGTCATGTGATGGTTGGTGTGAATGACCTTGAGGTCTCAAAGAAGTTTTACGACGCGCTGCTCGGCACGCTGGGCGTTGGCCCTGGCGTAGCGAACAAGGAACGCTATTTCTATCGCAGCCCTACCGGCACCTTCGGCATCACCAAGCCCATCAATGGCCAGCCCGCAACGCATGGCAATGGCAGCACCCTCGGGTTCGCCATGCAGTCGCCAGAGCAAGCCGATGCCTTCCATGCGGCCGGCGTCGCCAACGGCGGCACCACCTGCGAAGACCCACCGGGCTGGCGCGAAGGCGCGGCCGGCAAGCTCTATCTGGCGTATCTGCGAGACCCCGACGGCAACAAGATCTGCGCGCTGCACCGCCCCGCCAAGTAGGGCGTGTTGCGCCTGAGACCAGTGCGGCCACGCCGTGGCAGATCGCTAAAGAGGTCCATCGGGCGTCGATTGCCAACAGGCTGCTACTTCGGTGGTGCTTTCAAAGTCTTTTTCGCAGCCCTTGGTGGCAAGTAATTCTGGCCGGACACCACCGGTTTGCCCGTCTGGCTCTCCAACTGCCTGCGCGCTTGCCTGGCGATGCCGCCGCCCGCTTTGGCGGCGATCTTGTTGTCAATCATGCCGGTAGCATCCGTCGTTTCGGCAATCTGCCGGGTGGAGAGCTCGGCCAGCGCGGTGAAGATCAGCTCGGCCTCGGTCATGTGGTCACGCAGATTGTGGCTGGTCAGCCCCTTAGCCTGCTTGTGGTCCTTGACGCTGACGCCGGTCCATTCCTGGTGAATGATGTTGGTCAGGATGGCAAACTCCTGGCCCGCCTTGATCTCATGCTCGCGCCAGTAGTCGGTGAGCTTGTTGCGGGTTTCTTGCCCGGTCATGCGCTGCAGAATCCACTTGTCGCTTCGACCATGCTGCTGCCAGGTCTGGCGTGCGCGGTCCAGCGTCAGGGCGGGGTCGGCCATTTCCTGCATACGCTCGTAACCCACTTTGGCCAGCCAGAGCTTGATGGGCTCGGCTTTGGGACTGGGGACTGACTGCACGAGGCGCAGCAGGGTTTCGGCGGTGGCTACGTCGGTGAGCCGTTGTTTGCCATCGGCAGCCGGCATTTTCAACTGGTGACAACTTGTCACCAGTTCACTGCCTTCCTTGTCGAGGCGGCTTTTGAGCTGGTTCCAGTATTTGCGTGCGGTCAGGTCATTAGCCTGCTGCGTCAGCACCTGCACCACGTCAATCACCGAAAACCACCAGGTCTCAGTGTCTTCGTCGTACACGCGGCGGATCGACTGACCATCGAACTCGGCAGGCAAGATTTTCATGGACACTCTCCTTGGACAGATGTACTGGAATTGCGCTTGAATTTATACTGTATTTTTACACAGTAATCTACGCTTGTGGCGGTCGGAATGTTGGCTCTTGCTATAGATTACAGGGGCACCACCCGCATCCACCCATAGCAAGCCCATGCCCAAGCTCGCCACCTCTCCCATCACGCTAGCCTCCCTGCGCCGCTACGCGGTAGCGCGCACGCTGTTCACGCCCACCACGCTAGGACGGGCGATCGAGCGTCTGGGCTTTGTGCAGGCGGACCCGATCCGCGCGCCGGCGCGTGCGCAGGACCTGACCCTGCGCCACCGCGTCAAGGGCTATTGCGCAGGCGATCTGGAGCGGCATTACCCGACACTCGACATTGAAGAAGACTTCTTCGTCAACTACGGCTTCTTGCCGCGCGCCACGCAGGCGCTGATGCACCCCCGCACAGCGCGCACGCCGTGGCCGGCAGCGCGTTTGAAAAAAGCCCATGCCGTGCTTGACTTTGTGCGCCAGCACGGGGTGGTGCACCCGCGCGAGGTCGACGCGCACTTTGCGCACGGCCCGGCGCGCAACTGGTTTGGCGGCTCGTCCAATGCCAGTACGCAACTGCTTGATGACATGCACTACCGTGGCATGTTGCGCATTGCGGCTCGCGTCAGTGGCGTGCGCACCTATGCAGTCAGCCCGCCGCGCGAACCGCTTGCAGCGCTGGCCGAGCCGACCCAGGCGATGGACGCGTTGGTGGATGTGATCGTACGCAAGTACGCGCCCCTGCCGGAACGCTCACTGGGGGAACTGATCAGCCATCTGCGCGGCGGCGCACCACAGTGGGCTGACCAACGCCATAGCGCCTTCCAGCGCGCCAAATTGCGGCTGGCTTCAGGCAGGGTCGATGGCGTGAGCTGGTACTGGCCAGCCGACGAATCGCCGGCCTCACGCCGCCACGGGGTGGGCGATGTGGTGCGTCTGCTGGCGCCGTTTGACCCTGTTGTTTGGGACCGCCGGCGTTTTGAAATGTTCTGGGCCTGGGCCTACCGTTTCGAGGCCTACACGCCGGCTGCCAAACGGGTGCGCGGCTATTACGCTCTGCCGCTGTTGTGGCGGGATCAGGTCATTGGCTGGGGCAATGTGGCGCTGCGTGGTGACAAGCTTCAGGTTGATTTGGGCTATGTGTCGGGCGCCGCGCCGCGCGAGGCGGCCTTTGCTCAGGCGCTGGAGGATGAACTGGCAAGGCTGCATACGTTTCTCGCCTTGCCGTTGATCCAGAAGTGCTCATAATGCGAACCTGTCACCCAGGGAAGCACGATGTTCAAGAATTTGTTTGGCAAGCAGCAAGCCACAACGCTGGAGTCCACAGGCCCGGCGGACTTTCCGACGCTGGAGACGGCTGCCGAGTGGCTGACGGCGCCGTCTGCCATGCTGCAGCTCAGTCTGGCGGAAGCCCGTGCGGTAGCGCGCTACATGCGGCCCCGCTTCATTCGCGAAGGGACCGTCTTCATTCGTGAAGGCGATGCTGAGGGCACCGGTTTCATGGTGCTGGTTCTGGACGGTGAGGTGACAGTCGAAAACATTGTGGTGAGCCGGATCTCGCCGATCACGGTGACGGTCCTGGGTGCCGGCAGCATGCACGGCGAGTTGGGGCTGATTGATGGCTTGCCGCGTTCGGCCTCCTGCACTGCCAGTTCGGATTTGCATTGTGTGATCCTGACGCGCGAGGGCATGCTTCAATTGCTCACGGACGATCCCAAAATGGGTGCCAAACTGATGATGGCCATTGCGATGCGCATTGCGGGCAGACTGCGAGACAACACCCAGAAGTTGAAGAAATACGTGCAGCTCACCAAGGCCATGCAGCAGGAAATTGATCACCTGATGCCGGGTTAGCGAAACAAGGAAGGATCTCTCCATGGCCCGTAATCGTCGAGCCAGCAGGCGCTCTGGCAATTCAACGCAAACTGCGGTGTATATGCTGGTCATCTGCAGCCTGCTTTATGCCGTGGCGCTGGCCTGGGCTGGCTTTGGCAAACAAAGCAGTCTTGCATTCGATCCGTATGTGATTCGACAGTTGCGGCTGGCCCAGTTCGATCAGTTTCAGCGCTGGTATCAGCGGCCTGGTGTGTCTGCACCGGTCGGCGTGGTGGATATCGACGAAGCCAGTCTGAAAGCCTATGGTCAGTGGCCCTGGCCGCGCACGCGTATCGCCGATCTGGTGCAGCACCTGCACGTGGCGGGCGCGAAGGTGATTGCGTTTGACGTGCTATTGGCCGAACCTGATCGAACCTCGCCCAAAGCCATGGCGGAGCTCTGGCAGGACCCGCAGGCCAGCGTCTTGCTCAGGGGCCTGCCGGACCACGACGAGGTCTTGGCGCGGGCGCTCGTGGGGAATGGCGTGGTGCTGGGAACGCTGTTCTCCAACGGCGACGCTGAAACGACCGGCAAGTCCTTGCCGGCCGCCCTGCCGAAGCTGCCGTATCGTGTCATCAACAAGGGACATGACGACTCCGAACAGTCGCCGGCGCAACGGCTGCACAAGTTCGATACGGCTGTCTGGCCCCTGCCGGTACTGTCTGATAGCGCGAGCGGTTTGGGCGCCATCAACTTTGTCGCTGATGCCGACAGTGTGGTGCGTCGGGTGCCGATGCTGATGCGTCTGGGTGACAGGGTGGTACCGAGTTTGAGCGCCGAGGCCTTGCGTGTCTACCAGGGTGCGGCCAACCTCTATGTGAGTACCAAGGATGCTGCGAATCCGATGGAAGCGGGAATTCAAAGTGTTCGCATTGGTCAAGTGGTTGTGCCGACCGACGACAAGGCCGAAATCTGGCTGCAGTACAGCCAGGATCGGGCACCCAAGTTCATCTCTGCGGCGCAGGTACTCCAGGGCGCGGTTGGCGCCGAACAGTTCGAAGGAAAGATTGTGCTGGTCGGCACCTCGGTGCCCGGCTTGCTGGATCTGCGTTATGACCCCTGGGGAGAGTTGATGCCCGGTGTGCGCGCCCACGCCATGGCGCTGGAACAGATGCTGACGGGGCAGTATCTGGAGCGCCCAAGCGGGTCCAGTGCGGCCGAGGCCTTGTTGCTGTTGACCGGGTCCTTGATTGTTGGTCTGTATGCCTTGCGTGCGACGGCGCGACGCTCGGCACTGCTGACCGTCGTGCTGCTGCTGCTCTTGTGGGCTGGCGTGGGGTACGCCTATGCGGTGGAGCACTGGCTGCTCGATGCCATCAATCCGACCTTGGCTATGGTGCTGAGCTTTGTCTTGACCAGCGCCGTGCACCACTTTGCCACCGAGCGCGAGCGGCGCTGGGTGCGGCAGGCTTTTTCGCGCTATGTGTCGCCGAACCGGGTCGCGCATCTGATGGCGCATCCCGACCAATTGCGGCTCGGTGGGCAGCGCCGGGTCTGCAGTTTTGTGTTTACCGATTTGATCGGATTTACACCGCTGATGGACAAGACCGACCCGGTTCAGGTGGTTGCCTTGCTCAATGAATATCTGGAAGGTATGCTGGCGATTGTTTTCAAGCATGAAGGCACGCTCGAGCGAATCATGGGTGACGCTGTCGCCGTGCTTTTTTCGGCCCCCGTGACGCAGCCGGATCACTGCCAGCGCGCCCTTGATTGCGCGCTGGAAATGCATGTTTTTGCCTCGGCTTATGCGATTCGCCTGCAGGCGCAGGGTGTGCCATGGGGCCACACCCGCATCGGCGTGCACAGTGGTGAGGTGGTGGTAGGAAACTTTGGCGGCAAGACCCTGTTTGACTACCGTGCTCTGGGCGATCCGATCAACACGGCCTCGCGTCTGGAGAGCGTCAACAAGCATCTGGGAACCCAGGTCTGTGTGTCGCAGGCGATTATCGATGGCTGCCCGGGTGCATCCGTGCGCGTGGTCGGGCGGCTGGTGCTCAAAGGTAGGAGCCAGCCGCTGCGGGCCTACGAGCCGCTGGCCGTGATGGATGCAGCCCAGTGCGCCAGCGTGACTGACTACGCAGCGGGCATGCA
>JBAXOZ010000164.1:0-5371 GCA_037132975.1 Comamonadaceae bacterium | reverse complement strand
GCGAGGTTCAGACCCAGCACCGCCATGGCAATCGCGACACCGGGAAAGACGGCCAGCAAGGGTGCCTGAAACAGCAGGGTTTGCGCTTCCGCCAGCATGCGGCCCCAGGACGGCTGCGGCGGCTGGGTGCCCAGACCGAGGTAGGACAGCGCGGCCTCGGCCAGAATGGCCAGCGCGAACTGGATCGTCGCCTGCACGATCAGCGCGGATGAGATATTGGGCAGCACGTGCTCGATGGTGATGCGCCACGGGCCTTTGCCGCAGGCGCGCGCAGCGAGCACGAATTCACGCGACCAGATGGCGTTGGCGCTGGCCCGGGTGATGCGGGCAAAGGTCGGGATATTGAAGATGCCGATGGCGGTGATCGAGTTGACGATGCCCGCACCAAAGACGGCGGTCATCATGATGGCACTCAGGATGGCCGGAAAGGCGAAGGTGAAATCGGCCAGCCGCATGATCAGTTCTTCCACCCAGCCGCGTCGCGCCGCCGCCAGCAGACCCAGCGCCGTGCCGACCGTCAAGCCGATGCCGACCGCAATCACGCCAACCAGAATCGAGTTGCGCGCACCGACCAGCAGCAGCGAAGTAACGTCCCGACCGAAGGGGTCGGTGCCCAGCCAGTGCTCAGCGCCGGGCATCTGGAGCTTGGCGGCCATGTCAATTTCATAGGGCGACCAGGGCGTCCACACCAGCGACAGCGCGGCGGCGCCCAAAAGCAGCAGGGTCAGCACGGCGCCAATCACAAAGCTGCGATGGTGCAGGGCCCGCGTCATGAAACTTGGGGGCTGGTTCATATGTCGCTGGCTTTCACGCGCGGATCGATCACCGCGTACAGCACATCAACGATGAAGTTGACCACGATCACCATCGCTGCCAGCAGCATGACACAGTTGCGCACCACGATCAGGTCCCGGTTCGAGATCGCCTGGAAGATGAGGCGCCCCAGCCCCGGCAGGTAGAAGACGTTTTCGACGACGATGGTGCCGGCCAGCAAATTGGCAAACTGCAAGCCCATCACGGTGATGACCGGAATCATGGCGTTGCGCAGCACATGGCCCCACAGCGTGGCGCGCGGCGACAAGCCCTTGGCGCGTGCGGTGCGCACAAAATCCTCGCGCAGCACTTCGAGCAGGGCCGAGCGTGTGATGCGCGCCAGAATCGCGGACTGCACCACCGCCAGCGAGATGGCCGGCAGCAGCAACGATTTGAAGCCCTGCAAGACACCCTCATCCCAGCCGGCAAAGCCACCAGCAGAAAACCACTGGAGTTGTACCGAGAACAGCAGGATGAGCAGGATGGCGAACCAGAAGTTGGGCACGGCGATGCCGATTTGAGCCAGACTCATCATGCCGACATCGCCGGCCCGGTTGTGGTGCGATGCCGCATAGATTCCGGTGACCAGCGCCAGCACGGTAGTGAGGGTCATCGCCATCAGTGCCAGCGGCACCGTGAGCGAGAGTCGCTCCAGCACCAGTTCAAGCACCGGTGTGCTGTAGCTGTAGCTGATGCCTAGATCACCCACCAGCAAGCCACTGACCCACTGCCAGTAGCGCGTCAGCGGGGGCAAGTCGAGCCCCAGTTTGACGGCCAGCGCCTGCACCGCTTCGGGCGAAGCGTCCGGACCCATCAGGATTTGCGCCGCGTTGCCCGGAAGTATTTCCAGCACCAGGAAGATGACAACCGACGCACCCAGCAAAGTGGCAAGCAGGGTGCCCAGACGTTTGAAAAGAAATAAGCCCACAGGATGGTCAGAATGCGGCGTCGCCGATAATTTGCTGCATGTTACGGGGTCGAACCATGATTCACGATGTTATGAATGTTAAGCGATGGCATTGACTATTACCGACGAGTGCATCAATTGCGACGTCTGCGAGCCCGAGTGCCCGAACGGCGCGATCTTCATGGGCGTCGAAATCTACCAGATTGATCCCGACAAATGTACCGAATGTGTCGGTCATTTCGAGACGCCGCAATGCGTCGAGGTCTGTCCAGTGGCCTGCATTCCGGTAGACCCGCAACATGTCGAAAGTCCCGAAACTCTTTGGCAAAAGTACAGGTCTTTGACACGCTAGGAACTCAGGCACAGGTTGGTGTGGCCGAGGGCGCCGTGGTGAATGGCTCCGCGAATGTCCCCCGCCCTGCGGGCTCCGCCTTTATTTCGCTGCGCCACCCACCGCAGCGCCCTCGGCGCAAGCGTTGGTGGTCTGCATACCTCGAATACCAATTCTGCTCGAAAGATCTGGCCGATGGGGCGCTCAGCGCAGCGGCATAAAGGAGGAGCCCGAAGGGCGGGGGACAGCCGCGGAGCTGAGTGCGCCAGCGGTCAGATCCACACCTTAGCTGCCCCGGATCCAGTGGGTCAGGACTTGGGCGTAGCTTCTTTCTTGGCAGTAGGGGGCACCGCTTTTTTCACGCGGACTTTCTTGGTTTTGTCGGCGCTGTGCTTGTTGGCTGAAGCGGGTCGGCTGGCTTTGGTGGCGGGGGTGTTGGCTGCCAGATCTTTGGCTTCCTGCTGCAGGCGGGCTTTTTCCATGGTGTTGGCGAGGCGAGCGTCGCGCTGTGTGGCCAGGTCGGCCTGAGCTTTTTGCGCGCTCGTGCGTTGGTCGGTCTTGTCCAGCACCACCGCGTCAGGGCAGGGCGTCTGGCTGTAGCTGTTGCCACACTTGTAGCTTGGCTGGGCGCTGGCTGCGCTGGGCAGGGCGGCAAGCGCGACGAGCAGCGCGGCAAAAGGCAGACGTGGCATCGATAACTCCCTGTTGAAGCGTGTGCTTCAAGCCCGAGTTTACTGCGCGGCGGGCTCCGGCCGGGGCGGCTTGGGACGCACCGGCTTGCTGGTGTGGATCAGCAGGGTGGCCTTGTCCATTTCGCCTGCCAGCAAGTGCGGCAGTGCGGTCAGCGCACGGGCGATGCTCTGCTCAATCGCTATGCGATGGTCTGCCGACGGCTTTTTCAATACCCAGTCGATGACCTCGGCCTTGACACCTGGATGACCAACGCCCAGGCGCAGCCGCCAGTAATCGTCGGTGCCGAGCTGGGCATGAATGTCGCGCAGTCCGTTGTGACCGGCATGGCTGCCGGCGAGTTTGAGTTTGGCTTCGCCCGGAACGATGTCGAGCTCGTCGTGCGCCACCAGGATTTCGTGCGGTTCAATCTTGTAAAAACGTGCCAGTGCGGCGACCGATTTGCCGCACAGGTTCATGAAGGTTTGGGGCTTGAGCAGCCAGACGGTTTGTCCGTTGACGTTGCTTCGTCCGACCAGACCGTGGTAGGCACGGTCCATCACCAGACTTGTTTTCAGACTGCGGGCGACTTCATCCAGCCACCAGAAACCCGCGTTATGGCGGGTTGACTCGTACTCTGGGCCGGGGTTGCCGAGGCCAACAAACAGCCTGATCATGAAGTTGGGAGGGGCCCACCGAAGTGGGCCCGCTCAGGCTACTTCTTCTTGGCAGCAGGTGCTTTGGCAGCCGGCGCCTTGGCCGCTGGTGCGGCCTTTCCTGCAGCGGCCGGTGCGGCAGCAGCTGCAGCAGGTGCGCCCGCAGTGGCGGCCGGATCAACCTCGGCCACGGGTGCTTCGGCTGCGCCAATAACGACCACCGAAACAACCACCGGGTTGGTCTTGCCGTGCGTGACGGCCGAGACGCCCTTGGGCAGTACGATGTCAGACAGGTGCAGCGATACACCTTTCTTCAGTCCGCTCAGATCGACCGAGATGAACTCAGGCAGATCGGCCGGCAGACACATGACATTGATTTCGGTCAGGACGTGGTTGGCCATGCAGCCTTCGGCCTTGACCGCCACCGAGTTTTCGTCACCGCTGAAGTGCAGCGGCACCTTCATGTGCAGTTTGGTGTTGGCGTCGACGCGCTGGAAGTCGATGTGCAGGATCAGCTGCTTGTACGGGTGCATCTGCACGTCACGCAGCAGGACCTTGTTGTCCTTGCCGTCAATTTCCATGTCCAGAACGGTCGAATGGAAAGTTTCCTTTTTCAAGGCGTGCCACAAAGCATTGTGGTCGACCTCGATCTGTTGTGGCTCAAGCCCGGCACCGTAGACGATGCCCGGCGTACGACCGGAGATGCGCAGACGGCGGCTCGCACCCGTACCTTGCTTGGCGCGCTCAAAAGCGACGAATTTCATAGTTTCACTCCTGTAGGAGCCCACCGCGACCAGTGTGACTCCGATTTAAAAAAGGCTCGACAGCACACCCTTGGGTATGCTGCGAACCCACGCTTGTCCGGGTCAGGAACCTTAAAAAAGGTTGTCCTGATCCGAAAACAATCTCATGACCGATTCACCCTTGGCAATGCGCTGAATCGTTTCGGCGATCAGTGGTGCAACGCTGAGTTGGCGAATCTTGCGGCAGGCCGTGGCCGACTGGCTCAGCGGGATGGTGTTGGTAACAACGACCTCATCAAGTGCTGTGCCATTCGTGATGCGCTCGATCGCCGGGCCGGAAAAAATCGGGTGGGTGCAATAGGCATAGACCTTCTTTGCACCGCGCGTCTTCAGCACCTCAGCGGCTTTCACCAGGGTGCCTGCGGTGTCGATCATGTCGTCCATGATGACGCAGTTGCGGCCATCAATTTCACCGATCACGTGCATCACTTCGCTCACATTGGCGCGTGGCCGACGCTTGTCGATGATCGCCAGATCGCAATCGAGTTGCTTGGCCAGGGCGCGCGCGCGCACCACGCCGCCCACATCGGGCGAGACCACGATCAGGTCTTCGTAGTTCTTTTGCCGCAAGTCGCCGAGCAGCACAGGCGAGGCGTAGATGTTGTCCACCGGAATGTCAAAAAAGCCCTGAATCTGGTCGGCATGCAAATCCATGGTCAGGACGCGCGCCACACCCACGGCCTGCAGCATGTTGGCGACCACCTTGGCGGTAATGGGCACCCGGCTGGAGCGTGGCCGGCGGTCTTGCCGAGCATAGCCAAAGTAGGGGATGACGGCGCTGATGCGCTCGGCCGATGCGCGCTTGAGGGCATCGACCATGATCAGCAGTTCCATCAGGTTTTCGTTGGTCGGGGCGCAGGTCGACTGCACCACGAACACATCGCGTGCCCGAACGTTCTGGTTGATTTCAACCGAAACTTCACCATCAGAGAAGCGGCCCACGGCCGCCGCGCCCAGCGAAATATTCAGATGGCTTGCGATCTGCGCGGCCATACCCGGATTGGCATTGCCGGTAAAAACCATGAAATCAGGGGGTTCAGGAGCCTGCATGAATAGTCCAGCGGTTGAGTGAGTTTTGCGCCTGTGCGTTCTGCTTACGGTACCTGTCGCACGAGCGTGCAACAGACACAACGAATTGTTTGGCAGGGGAAGAAGGATTCGAACCTTCGCATGCTGGAATCAAAATCCAGTG
>JBAXOZ010000163.1:0-5432 GCA_037132975.1 Comamonadaceae bacterium | reverse complement strand
GGCACTTTTGATTCGGCCAAGGTGGCGGTGATGGACATTGCGTTGCCGCTGGCCGGTGTCATGACGCTGTGGCTGGGCATCATGAAAATCGGTGAGAAGGCCGGCGCGATTGACTTCATTGCCAAAATCATTGCGCCGTTTTTTGAGCGCATCTTTCCCGGTGTGCCAAAGAACCATCCGGCCAACGGCCACATGGTGATGAACTTTTCTGCCAATCTGCTGGGTCTGGACAACGCCGCCACGCCCTTTGGCTTGAAGGCGATGGAAAGTCTGCAGACGCTCAATCCGAATCCGGATGAGGCCACCGATGCGCAGATCATGTTTCTGGTCCTGCACACCTCGGGGTTGACCCTGATCCCGCTGGCGATCATGGCGCAACGCGCCGTGCTGGGGGCGAAAGACCCTTCCGATATTTTCATCCCCTGCATGATTGCCACCTATGTGGCGACCGTGGTGGGACTGATCGGTGTCGCCATCCGCCAGCGCATCAACCTGCTGCAGCCGGTGGTGCTGGGCTGGCTGGGCGGCATCAGCGCTTTCATCATCGCCCTGGTCTGGACCCTGAGCCAGCACATGACCCGTTCCGAAATCGAGGTGTTTTCCAAGCTCAGCAGCAACATCCTGCTGTTCTCCATCATTGTGGCTTTCATGCTCGGCGCCATGCGCCGGCGCGTCAACGTTTACGAGGCCTTCATCGAAGGCGCCAAGGGCGGTATCCAGACTTCGCTGACCATCATTCCCTACCTGGTGGGGATGCTGGTGGCCATTGGTGTGATGCGAAATTCGGGCGTCATGAACCTGATCGTCTCCGCCTTTGGCTGGGTCTTCACGCAACTCGGCGTCAATACCGACTTTGTTCCGGCCTTGCCGACGGCGCTGATGAAGCCCTTGAGTGGCAGCGGTTCCCGGGCCATGATGGTGGACGCCATGAAGACCTACGGCCCCGATTCATTTGTCGGGCGTCTGGCCTGCATCTTTCAGGGCTCCGCCGATACCACCTTCTACATTGTTGCCCTGTATTTCGGCTCGGTTGGCATCCGCAAGACACGTTATTCGATTCCGATGGGGCTGCTGGCAGATCTGGCGGGTGTGGTGGCTGCCATCTTTGTCGCCTACCTGTTTTTTCACGCTTGAGCGTTTGTTCCTATATTATTGCCAGTCATTTTTGTATTTGTGGATTTAGCCACCAACCAGGAGAATCGTCATGCAAGAGCGCGAGATACGTGATTTGATTGAAGAGGTGCGCGTTGGCAAGTTGCCGCGGCGTCAATTTATCGGGCAACTGGTTTCGCTCGGCCTGACGGCACCGATGGCATCCATGCTGTTGATGCACTCTGGTATTGCGCAGGCACAGCCTGTCTCGACCTACAAGCCGACCAAGCGCGGTGGCGGCGGTGCGCTCAAGGCGCTCTGGTGGCAAGGCGCCACCCTGCTGCAACCGCATTTTGCTTCGGGCACCAAAGACCAGGAAGGCTCGCGTATCTTCTACGAGCCGCTGGCCGTCTGGGACAACGAAGGCAATCTGATACCGATTCTGGCCGCCGAGATTCCAAGTCGCGACAACGGTGGCCTGTCCGCTGACGGCAAGTCGGTGACCTGGAAGCTGAAGAAGGGTGTCAACTGGCACGACGGCAAACCCTTCACAGCCGACGACTGCGTCTTCACCTGGGAATATGCGCGCGACCCGGCGACGGCCGCTATTACCGCTGGCGTTTACAAGGACGTCAAGGTTGACAAGATCGATTCGCATACGGTCAAGGTGACGTTCGCCAAGCCGACCCCATTCTGGGCATCCGCTTTTGTTGCGGCCGAGGGCATGATCATTCCGAAGCATTTGTTCGCTGCCTACAGCGGTGCCAAGTCGCGCGAGGCCCCGGCCAACCTCAAGCCGGTTGGCACCGGCCCTTACAAGTTTGTCGAGTTCAAGCCGGGTGACGTGGTGCGCGGCGAGATCAATATGAACTACCACATGCCGAATCGCCCCTACTTTGACAGCATCGAGATGAAAGGCGGCGGCGACGCCACTTCCGCTGCGCGTGCGGTTTTGCAAACAGGCGAGTACGACTACGCCTGGAACCTGCAGGTGGAAGACGAAGTCATGAAGCGCATGGAAGCCGGTGGCAAGGGCAAGGTGCACGTGATTGAGAGCGGCGACATCGAATTCATCCAGCTCAATCCGACCGACCCGTTCACCGAGGTCGACGGCGAGCGCGGCAGTATCAAGTCCAAGCATTTTGCGTTCAGCGAACCGGCCGTGCGCGAGGCCATGTCACTGCTGGCAGACCGCAAGGGCATTCAGGAATTCATCTATGGGCGCACCGGTGTGGCGACCAGCAATTTCATGAACAACCCGCCGCGTTTTCGCTCGCCGAACACGAAGTGGGAATTCAATATCGACAAGGCGAACCAGATTCTCGATGGCGCTGGCTGGAAGCGTGGCAGCGATGGCGTGCGCGAGAAGGGCGGCAAGAAGATGAAGTTCGTCTTCCAGACCTCCGTCAATTCGATCCGCCAGAAGGAACAGGCCGTGATCAAGCAGGCGTGCCAGAAAGCCGGCATTGATCTGGAACTCAAGTCAGTCACCGGCGCTGTCTTCTTCTCGTCCGATGTGGCGAACCCGGATACCTACGGCAAGTTCTGGTGCGACATGCAGATGTACACCACCACCATGACGCAGCCCGATGCGGAACGCTTCATGGACCAGTACACCTCTTGGGAGGTGTCGAGCAAGGCCAACAAATGGCTGGGTCGCAACATTTGCCGTTACCGCAGCGAGGAGTACGACAAGACCTACCGCGCTGGCGAACAGGAACTCGACCCGGTCAAGCGGGCGGCCCTGTTCATTCGCCTGAACGACATGGTGGTCAAGGACAACGCCGTGATTCCGCTGATCACGCGGCCTCGCGCCCGTGGTGCCAACCTGAAGCTGGTCTCCACCCTGTCCGGTTGGGATCTGGATTTCTCGACGCTGCAGAACTGGTACCGGGAAGCCTGATCGCTTAAGCAGAAGGCGCCGCCGTGGGTTCTTACATTTTTCGGCGGCTGCTGATCGCCCTGCCCAGCTTGCTTGGTATCAGCGTGGTGCTGTTCACCGTGCTGGCGCTGGCGCCGGGCGATCCGTTCGAGGAACTGGCGACCAACCCCAATGTGCCGGCCGAGGTGCGCCTGCTCCTTCGCGCCAAGTTTGGCCTGGACGATCCGATCTGGCAGCGCTACTTTCGCTGGCTGAGCGCGATGATGCAGGGTGACTGGGGTTTTTCCTTCATCAGCCGGGTCGATGTCGACAAGTTGATTCTGCAACGCGTCCCGGTGACGCTGGCGGTGATCGGCGCCTCGCAGATTCTGGCCTTGCTGATCGCGCTGCCGGTGGGTATTTATTCAGCAGCCAAGCCCTACTCCTGGTTCGACCGCATCGCCAGCACGCTGGCCTTTATCGGCTTCTCGTTGCCAACGTTTTTTACCGGCTTGCTGCTGATCTATCTGTTTTCGATCACGCTCGGATGGTTGCCCTTTGTCTACAGCTCCGACATCTCGGCCACCGGGTGGCAGTGGTGGTGGGAACAGCTGCGCCAGTCCATCATGCCGGTGCTGGTGCTCGGGCTGTTTCAGGCAGCCAGCTGGACACGCTATGTGCGCTCGGCCATGCTCGATGTGATCCGCCTTGACTACGTGACAACCGCGCGCAGCAAGGGACTCAAGGAGCGTGTGGTGGTGATGAAGCACGTGGTGCGCAATGCCTTGATTCCGGTGGTGACGCTGGTGGCCATGCAGATGCCAGCGGTCTTTGGCGGTGCCATTGTCACCGAGCAGATTTTCCGCATTCCGGGCATCGGCTCGCTGCTGATCGATGCCATCCTGCGCAACGACACGCCGGTCATCATGGCGGTGACCTTTGTCTTTGCCTGTCTCGTGATTCTCTTTAACCTGATTGCCGACTTGCTTTATGGCTGGCTTGACCCCCGCATCAGTTACCGCTAGTGCGGCGGCTCCCCGTCCTCAGGTCTCGCTGGCGCGTGAGGCCTGGCGCCGCTTTGGTCGGCACAAGATGGCGCTGCTGAGTCTGATACTGCTGCTGACGATGGTGTTGCTTGTCTTCGTGGGACCGATGGTCTGGAAGGTCGCGATCAATGACATTGACTTCACGGCACGCCTGAAGCCTCCGTCCTACGCGCACCCGCTGGGTACCGACGACCTGGGTCAGGATCTGTTGGCGCGCATTCTGTACGGTGGGCGCATCTCGCTGGCGGTGGGGCTGGCCGCGATGGGCATGGCGCTGCTGGTGGGGGTGACCATAGGTGCTATTGCCGGCATCTCGCGCGGCTCGGTCGATGCGGCGCTGATGTGGCTGACCGATCTCTTTCTCTCGCTGCCGCAGTTGCCGCTGTTGCTGCTGCTGATCTATCTGTTTCGGGAAGGTCTGAAGGTCCTGTTTGGCCCGGAGGTGGGCGTCTTCCTCCTGATTGTGCTGGTGATCGGCGGCTTTCGCTGGATGCCGGTGGCACGCCTGGTGCGCGCCCAGTTTTTCTCGCTGCGCGAGAAGGAGTACGTGGAGGCGGCGCGGGCGCTGGGGGCCTCCACGCTGCGCCAGGTGGTGCGGCACATCCTGCCCAATACCCTGGGCCCGGTGATCGTCGCTGGCACCATTGACGTGGCGGCAGCCATCATTGCCGAATCCACACTGTCGTTTCTGGGTCTCGGTTTTCCGCCCGACATCCCGACCTGGGGCCGCATCCTGTTTGATGCCAAGGACTACATGGACGTGGCACCCCACTGGGCCATGTTCCCCGGCATCGCGATTTTCCTGACAGTGCTGACCATCAATTTCATCGGTGACGGTTTGCGTGATGCGCTTGATCCACGCAAGGTGATGTGAACGTGACGCAACGCCTGCTCGATATTCGTGGCCTGAAGACGCATTTCAAGACCGATGATGGTTGGCTGCATGCGGTCGACGGTGTCGATATCGGCATTGACCGCGGCGAGACCGTGTGCGTGGTGGGCGAGTCGGGTTGCGGCAAGTCGGTCACGGCGATGTCGGTGCTCAAACTGCTGCCCATGCCGCCGGGTCGCATTGTGGCCGGGCAGATCCTGTGGCAGGGGCGCGACATCGTTCCGATGCAGGAAGATGCCATGCAGCAAATCCGGATGAAAGAGATTGCCATCGTCTTCCAGGAGCCGATGACTTCGCTGAATCCGGTTTATACGGTGGGCGAGCAGATTGCCGAGGGCCTGCGCTTGCACGAAGGACTGGACCGCAAGCAGGCACTGGAGCGTGCGGTGGAGATGCTCAAGCTGGTGCGCATCCCGACGCCGGAGCGGCGCGTGCACGACTTTCCGCATCAGTTTTCTGGCGGCATGCGTCAGCGAGTCATGATTGCCATGGCCTTGTCGTGCAAGCCGCAGTTGCTGATTGCCGACGAGCCAACCACAGC
>JBAXOZ010000162.1:0-5509 GCA_037132975.1 Comamonadaceae bacterium | reverse complement strand
TTGATTCCGTCGAAGCAAAAATTGGGTCTGATGGTGGCGCTGGCCGCCATCACCGCCCTGGTGGTGGCCGGATGGCTTTGGGGCCAGAGCCCGGACTACCGGGTGCTGTACGCCAATCTTTCTGATCGGGACGGTGGCGCAGTCATCGCCTCGCTGCAGCAGATGAATGTGCCCTTCAAATTTACCGAAGGCGGCGGCGCCCTGCTGGTGCCGGCGAATCAGGTGCACGAGATGCGCCTGCGCCTGGCTGGCCAGGGTCTGCCCAAGGGTGGACTGGTTGGTTTTGAGCTGATGGAATCGCAGAAGTTTGGCACCTCGCAGTTTCAGGAACAGGTCAACTACCAACGCGCGCTCGAGGGTGAACTGGCGCGCTCGATCCAGTCGCTTTCGGCCGTCAACGGCGCGCGCGTGCATCTGGCCTTTTCCAAACCTTCGGTGTTTGTTCGCGAGCAGCAAAAGCCCAGCGCCTCGGTGCTACTGAGCCTGAACGCGGGGCGCAATCTGGACCCCGGGCAGGTCAGCGCCATCGTGCATCTGGTATCAAGCAGCATTCCGGACCTGCCGGTCAAGAATGTGACGGTGATAGACCAGAACGGCAGTCTGCTCACCTCATCGGACGCCAGTACGGTGGGGCTGGACCCGGGCCAGCTGCGCTACCGGCGCGATGTGGAACAAGGCTTTTCCAAGCGGATCGAAGCCATTCTGGCGCCCATCGCCGGGAGCAACAATGTGCTGGCCCAGGTCACGGCCGACATTGATTTCACCCTGACCGAGAACCTGGCTGAAATCTTCACGCCCAATCCGGCTGCATCGGCCGCGGTGCGCAGCCAGCAGACGACCGAGGCGAGCAACGCTGGCGCGGGCGCAGGGGGCGCCTCGGGCGTACCCGGCGCGCTCAGCAATCAGCCCGGCGCGAGCGCCAATGCGCCCATCGTTGCAGCTTCTGGGTCGGCGGCGAGTAACAGCGCCGCCGGCGCTGCAGCGCCCGCCAACACGCGGCGTGACTCGACCGTCAATTACGAGGTGGACAAGACCATCCGGCATACGCGCCAGTCGGTGGGTGGCATCAAGCGGCTGTCGGTTGCGGTGCTGGTCAATCACCGCAAGCTGGTCGACGAAGAGGGCAAGACCACGACCAAGCCCATGAGCCCGGAGGAGATGGAGCAGATCAACGCGCTGGTCAAGGAGGTCATGGGTTTCAGCAAGGAGCGCGGCGATTCGCTCAATGTGACCAACAGCGCTTTTTCAGTGGCCGCGGCTGAGCCGGTTGTGGAAGTGCCCCTGTGGAAGCAGCCCGCGACGCTCGCCATGGCCAAGGACATCGGTCGCTACGTTCTGATTGCGGGGCTGCTGGTGTACCTGGTTTTTGGCATCTTGCGTCCCCTGCTGTCCAACCTGAACGTGCCCGATCCACAAGAGATGAGACAAGCCGCCATCGACAACGACGCCGCGCCCGCCGCGCCGCGACCGGAGGCCCAGTCGGGCAATCTCGACGCCGTCAAACAACTTGCCCGCAACGAGCCGCAACTGGTCGCCAGCGTGGTCAAGGAATGGGTGAACAAGGATGGATAACGAAGGTCTGGAACGCAGCGCCATTTTGCTGTTGTCGCTGGGCGAGGAGGGCGCCAGCGAAGTATTCAAGCATCTGGGCCCGCGCGAGGTGCAGAAACTCGGCTCGGCGATGTCGAATCTGAAAACCGTGACGCGTGAAAAGGTCAACGAGGTGCTGAGTGCCTTTCGCCTCCGAGCCGAAGAAAAGTCGCCGCTGGGATTGAACTCGAATGAGTACTTGCGCACCGTGCTGACCAACGCGCTGGGTGACGACAAGGCGGGCAATCTGATTGACCGCATCATGGTGGGCGGCGACACCAGCGGCATCGAAGGCCTGAAGTGGATGGATTCTGCAGCCGTGGCAGAGCTGATTCTGAACGAACACCCGCAGATCATCGCCACCATCATCGTGCATCTGGACCGCGACCAGGCCAGCGAAGTCCTGAAGCACTTCGGCGAGCGTTTGCGCAATGATGTGGTGCTGCGCATTGCCACACTGGACGGCATTCAGCCCTCGGCCTTGCGCGAGCTCAATGACGTGCTGACCAAACTGCTGTCGGGCAACAACAATCTGAAGAAGAGCCAGATGGGTGGCGTGCGCACCGCCGCCGAAATCCTCAACTTCATGTCCACCACCATTGAAGGCTCGGTCATGCAGAGCGTCAAGGAGTACGACGCAGAGTTGGCGCAGAAGATTCTCGATGAAATGTTCGTGTTCGAGAACATTGTCGATATTGATGATCGTGGCATCCAGTTGCTGATGCGCGAGGTTCAGTCCGAGGCCTTGATCATCGCCCTCAAGGGCGCCTCGGAGGCCTTGCGCGAGAAGATCCTTGCCAACATGTCGCAGCGCGCGGCCGAGATTCTGCGCGACGATCTCGAGGCCAAAGGGCCGGTGCGCCTGTCCGAAGTCGAAGCCCAGCAGAAAGAAATTCTCAAGATCGTGCGCCGCCTCTCGGACGAGGGTCAGATCGCACTCGGCGGCAAGAGCGATGACGCTTATGTCTGATCTTGCCGCATCCAAGGAGAGCCGCACCGCGTACCAGCGCTGGGAGCTCGATTCGTTTGATACACCCGCTGCGGCTGGTGCCAGGGGTGCGGTCGTGCTGCCCACGGCCGCCCAACTGGAATCGCTGCGCCGACAGGCGCAGGAGGAAGGCTACGCCAAGGGCTACCGCGAGGGCCGCGCCCAAGTGGTTGCCGAGGCCCAGCGGCTGCAGCAAATCATGCTGGCGTTGGCCCAGGACATGCAGCGCTTCGACCAGGGGGTGGCCGACGACCTGCTCGGTCTGGTGCTGACCATCAGCAAACAGGTATTGCGCCAGGCCATCAAGCTCAAGCCGGAGGTGATTCTGGCGGTGGTCAACGATGTGCTGGCCCAGTTGCCGTCTTCGCATCAGCGCGCGCGTCTGGTGCTGCACCCCGAGGACGCAGCCCTGGTGCGCGCCAATCTTGGCGAGCAACTGCAACAGTCAAACTGGGAAATCATCGCGAGCGCCGAGATAGCACGCAGCGGCTGCCGTGTCGAGGCGCCCGAATGCGAGATCGACGCGACACTGGAACGCCGCTGGCAGCGCGTGGTTGAAGGGATGGGGGGCGAAAATGTCTGGATCGAGTGAGCCCGCCCTGCGCAACGACAGCTGGTGCAGATTTCTGCGCGACTGCAATGAAATGGCGGCCAGGGTCAATCCGATGCTGGCCAGCGGGCGCCTGACGCGCGTCGCCGGTCTGGTGATGGAGGCCACCGGTCTGAAGCTTTCGGTAGGCAGCAGTTGCACGGTGGAACTGCCCAACAACACTTCAGTCAACGCAGAGGTGGTGGGCTTCTCCGGCGACCGGCTGTTCCTGATGCCCGCCAGCGAAGTCTATGGCATGGTGCCGGGCGCGAGGATCTTCCCGATCGATGCGCTGCACTCGCTGCCGCGTATCGGCGGTGCCGTGCAGCCGCTGCGACGCGGGCAGGACCGCTCCAGACACAACCCGGTCGGCGAAGAACTGCTTGGGCGTGTGCTTGACGGCGTGGGGCGTCCGCTGGACCGGCTCGGTCCGGTGGTCTGTGCGCGCAGCGCGCCCTTGCAGCGCCGCGCCATCAATCCGCTCGAGCGCCGGCCCATCCGGGACGCGCTGGATGTGGGTGTGCGCGCCATCAATGCGCTGTTGACGGTGGGACGGGGCCAGCGCATGGGCCTGTTTGCCGGCAGTGGTGTGGGCAAGAGTGTGCTGCTGGGCATGATGGCGCGCTATACGAGCGCCGATGTCATTGTGGTCGGCCTGATCGGCGAGCGCGGCCGTGAAGTCAAGGAGTTCATCGAGGACATCCTCGGTCCGCAGGGGCTGGCGCGCTCCGTGGTGGTCGCAGCGCCGGCCGACACCAATCCTCTGATGCGTTTGCAGGGGGCAGCTTACGCCACTGCGATCGCCGAACATTTTCGCGACCAGGGCAAGCACGTGCTGCTGATCATGGACTCGCTCACCCGCTACGCCATGGCGCAACGCGAAATTGCGCTGGCCATTGGCGAACCACCGGTCTCCAAAGGCTATCCCCCTTCGGTGTTCGCGAAGTTGTCGCATCTGGTGGAACGCGCCGGCAACGGCAGTGATGGTGGCGGCTCGATCACGGCTTTTTATACGGTGCTGGCCGAGGGCGATGATCTGCAGGACCCGGTGGTGGACAGTGCGCGTGCCATTCTCGACGGACATATCGTGCTGACGCGCGCCCTGGCCGATCAGGGCCACTACCCGGCCATTGACATTGAAGCCTCGATCAGCCGGGTGCTGCCCAACCTGGTCAGCGATCAACAACTCGAACTGGTGCGGCACTTCAAGTCTATCTATGCGCGCTACCAGCGTAGCCGCGACCTGATCAGCGTGGGCGCCTACAGCAGCGGACATGATCCCCAACTCGATCTGGCCATCCAGATGCAGCCGAAACTGGAAAGCTTTCTTCAGCAGGGCATGCAGGAAAGCCAGCCTTATGCCGCCAGCGTGGCCCAGCTTGCCGGCCTGTTCCCGGGAAACCTATGAGCGCCACACAGTCATTGACACAGCAGCCACAAAGGTCGTCCTGAATGTCCAAGCCCTTTCCTTTGAAGACGCTGCTGAACCTGGCACAGGAGCGCAGCGACGCGGCTGCAGCGCAGCTGGGGCTGGTCAACGGCCACGCGCGTGACACGCAGAGTCGTTTAGAGCTCTTGCTGGACTACCACCGTGAATACTCCAACCGGCTCGTCAGTGACGCCAAGCTTGGCATCGGCAGTGTCGGCTGGCTCAATTTTCGGCAGTTCATTGACACCATTGACGCCGCTATCGAGAAGCAGCGCGAGATGGTGGCGGCGGCCGAGCAACAGGTTGAAGCAGCCAAGCTGCATTGGCACGCGGAGCAGGGTCGGCTCAGGTCCTTCGAGACCCTGGCGCAACGCCATCACCGCGAGCAACGCGTGGTCGAGGCCAAGCTGGAACAAAAAGAGCAGGACAACTTTGCGCTGAAGGACTTCCTCGGGGGTGGGCGTGCTGGTGGCATTGCAAGCAACCCCATGTGACATGGCAGGTAATTTTGTATGAAGGATGAATCATGACCCCTTTGCCCATTGCGGTGTCAGTACCAACACCAGCTGCAAGCAGGCGTGCACAAGCCAATGCGGTGCAGCAGAACGCCGGCTTGCCTGGGGCAGCGCCCGCAGAAGAAAGCTCCTTTCATGATGCCTTGGTCCAGATGCTGGGCAAGGGCTTGGGCAAGGCATTTTCTGCGGCGGGTGACACCACAGTAACGAGTTCGAAAGCAGACGGCAGTGCAAAGACGGGGGCAGAAAAAACCGATCCCTTGCTGGATGCGAGCACCTTGCCAGACGCCCTGGCCTTGCCATTGCCACCCGTGCTGGCATCGGCGCAGCTACCAGCATCGGTACGGGTGACAGCAGCGGCTGCCGCGGAACCGGCACTGGATGCGAGCGCCTTGCCC
>JBAXOZ010000161.1:0-5510 GCA_037132975.1 Comamonadaceae bacterium | reverse complement strand
CAAAGTGCCCCAAGGAGTCGGCGAGTAAAGTCAGGACCAGCCGTTTGCGGCCTTGGTCCTGGATGCCAAAGCGGTCGCACAGATGACGGGTTTTTTTCCTTGACCTGGCCAGCTCCAGCGCAGCGGTAACGGGTAATCGCGACCTACAGCATGAGCCCAGTCGTCCCGGTCGTCGCAAATTGAGGTTCCTTCGTGCCTGCTCATCTCGAAGACTAGGTGCTTCTTTGCCGATGCTGTAAGCTGATCCTCAGTATGTCTCTGCGACTTCCCCTCCTCCGAATTGCATGCGCCGCATTGATCTGCTGCGCATTGCTGTTGCTTGATCGACTGCCTCGTCCACCTTTGCCAGCAGCACCCCGTGCTACCTGGCCGCTAGCTGAGATGCTGCCAGCCAATGGCACGCTGACACTCAAGGCCGAGGGAAGAATTCCGGTGCCCATCAATACGCCGGTCGCGTATGCTACATGGCAACAGGGCCTGTTGGCTGGCAGCTGGGGTCCCTCGTTCCAAGTGAAGTAGCACACGTCGCCAACACTTGGTCAGTGAAGCCACCGGGATTGGGTTCTTGCCTGGGCCCGTTCAGGCGCCCAGATTCGTGGTGTGCAGTGACACCGGTCGTTCAGTGTTTACTGCCTGAGGGACTCGTCTGGCCTTGTAAGAGAAGTTTCTGCTTTCATACCATCTCTGGTAAAGCTGTTCATATTCTTGCGCCACTTCACGCCATGCACGCACAAAGTTGGGCACTGGCTTGCTGCGACACAACTGTTGTTCGATTGCATCTACCCACGCTTCGAGCTTTGCCGTAAGTGGCAATACGGCGCCCGCATCATGTGTGACATCCGCAGCAGCACCGCACACATGGGATACGACCACGGGCACTCTTGCCGCCATTGCTTCGCTGATTGCCATGCCATAAGGCTCCGCTTTGGCAGGATGCAGCAGCACATCAAAATCCCAATGGCGCACTGGATCAGTCCAACCCGCCAATTCGTAGCCACCCTGCCAGTGCGCAAATAGTTTCTTTACTTTGGCGACCTCGGGGCCGACCACGACAATTTTCAAATTGGGACGGCTACGGCGCAATTGCCGAATTGCCGCAATTGCGAATAACAGGCCCTTGCGCTTCCATTCGCTTCCAACAAAGCCGATCACGCCTGCATCGCGTGGCACGCTCCTGTCTTCGCGCAGAACCGCAGTCTTTACTCCAGGTGTTATGGGCTCAGTGAGCTTGTGCGCGAATTCCGGATAGTAATGAATCAGCTGTTGCTTCATGAATTCAGAATTGGGAACAATGCGCTTGGCAACTGAAAGCTCGCGTCGTTCCAGAAACAGTTGCATGGCCACGCGCAGCGAAATCAGCCGCCACCAGGGCTTTTCAAAGATCGTGGCAAATGGCGAGCCATGGAACGTGGTGATGTCATGGCAGTTGACCCGCTCATGACTGTGTATCAACCACCCGGTACGCGGGTTGGCTTGCAGCCAGGTGTTAACCGTGTTGGCAAATTGCATGTGCGCTCGCCACCGGGGTCGCATCGCAGCCTTGCCCAGTTCATGTACAACAATCCCGTTCGGTCTTTCGCCGGAACAGACTTCGCACAGAACTTCGACTTGGTAACCGAGGTCACGCAATTCATGGGTGACATTCCAGACATACCGCTCCATGCCACCCACAGGACCATAGCGTCGCACTACATGGACTATTTTCATATTCTTGACCGAGGAGCAGGCATCGCGTCTTGGTAGATCGACAAACCCGCTGATCCAAATAGCTTCTTCACTTCCGGTCCTCCTCAAGTCTTATGGGTGCTGCAGCAGATGATGGCTCACGCCTTGTACAAATCTTGTCGGCAAGGGGTAAAGTGCAGGTAAAGAATGTCCCGCCGAGGAGTCGAATTTCGACTCTGTTCGTTAGCGTCGACGACACCCAAAAGGAGGTGCGGAGCCTGCCCGCTGATTGGGAAAGTCCGCCTCAATCAGCAATCAGGTCATGCACTGGAGAGGCAGGATTCGCGAGGCGCTCCACCCAGCGTTACCGCCACGATCAGCAATCGCAGATCGCCCGAGCGCAAATCACGCCACAACGAGCGCCAACCCAGGCGCCAAAAAGGAAATAGTCATGGCGCTACCTTAACCCACTTGGAGACGAGCCGCCTTTTGCTGCCGAATTCTTCGGCACAAAGACCCCTGTCGCCGACGCACTCAGCTCTTGTAGGCGTCCACCGGAACCGTGATGACGACTTCATCACTGACCACCGGAATGTATTTTGTCAGGCCAAAGTCGGACCGTTTCAGATTAGCCGATATATTGCCGGAACACAGTTTTCGCTTATCCAGCGGACTGACGCCGCATTGAAAGCCGGCGACCTTGACGGTCAGTGGCTTAGTCACGCCAAGCATGGTGAACTGCCCCTCTGCTGCAACCACCTTTTCACCCTCAAAAATGAGCTTGTCGGATTTGAAGTGCATCGTCGGGAACTTCTTCACATTGAAAAGCCCTTCGTCAGAAAGGTGACTGGTCCAGGCAGTCGAACCCATATCGACAGAGTTGGTCTGCACCGTGAAATCAACGCTGCCGGTTTTGTTGGCCAAATCCAGCGTGACTTTGCCGTGGGTCTTCTTGAAACTGCCTCTTTGCGCGGAGAAGCCGACACGCGCAATGTCGAAATGCGCCGGTGCATGCGCCGGATCAATGATGTAAGTGTCGGCCGGGAAAGCCGGGCCGGCGATCGCGCCAAACACGATGGCAAGAGCAAGTCTGTTGTTCATCAAACCTCCAAAGGGATGTGTCTTTAGCATCAACTCGCTACTAGCGCGGAAACGCCTGCAGGTAAGCGGCAACGGCCCGAATTTCCTGGTCCGACAACAAGTGCGTAATCTGCTTCATGGGGGTGCCGGGGCGCCCTTCTGTTTCCTGGAAGACGCGAAGCTGTTTCACCAGGTAATCCTGATGCTGTCCGGCCAGTCTGGGGAATGAGACCAGGCCCTGTGCCTTGGGTCCATGGCAGGCCATGCAAGGGGCTGCTTCCTTTTCCGGCACACCGTTGTCAAATATGGCTTTGCCCGCAGCCATTTGTTGCGGGTTAACAGCGGCATTAGGCTCGGCAAGCTGGCTCGCGAAATACTCGGCCAAGCCTTTGATCTGGTCATCTGTGAGATGGTGACTGATGCCCCACATGTATTCAAAGCCGGGTGGATCGGAACGCTGATGGCTTCTGAAATTCTCGAGTTGGGCCACCAGATAGCCCGCTGGCTGGGCCGCCAGCCGAGGAAAATTCGGCGACACCGAATTGCCGTCGATGCCATGGCAGATCGAACAGACCTGCACCGCTGTAACAGCCGGCGCAACCGCCGGATTGGCGAGGTCGCGCGAGCGCTCAAGATTGGAACAGCCACTGACCAGTGCCAGCACGGCCAGCAGCGGCCACCATGAAACAGACTTCATTTTTGTGTCTCCGAATAGTCCGTTGTGCGTCGCATTGACGCCGGTCTGGGAAGATGTTTGCATAAGTCGCACCGTGCTCAGTACGCGAACCAGATATAGGCAAACAAGGTGTTATTGTCCTTGGCGTCGCGGCCGAAACCGTCGTAGTTGACCGAGGCGCCGTTGAACCGGCTATAGGCGGTGTACTGGGCCCCGATACGCACATTCTGCAGCGGCATCCAGAACAGTTCGTAGGTCAGTCCGCGCGTACCGGGATTGCCAGACAGATTTCCATTGACACGGGCCGATGTGATTCCGGTGCCGTTCGGATCATCCGATGTGATTTGCTGAAAGCTGTCATAACCCGCCGTCTGATTGAGGCTGTTGGTGGTACCGGTCTTGTTGAAGAACGCCAGACTGCCGCCGTACCTGGCCTGGTAGATGTAGGACAGCTTGGCGCGGAAGATATTGGTTGTATCGGACGGGTTCGCCGCAGCTACCGGCGTCACACCATCGGCCAGAAAGTACGGCGATTCCGCCGCCGCGAGTGCATTGGGCGAATACTCTTGTGTCTGGCGCATGAACGCGAACTGTGCGGTCACCGTATGCGGGTCCAGCAGGTACTGGTACTGCGCATCCACTCCAATGTTCTTGAATCGTCCGATGTTGTTGGGGTCGGTCGTGTCCGACCCGACATCGTAGGCGCGAGCAACCATACCGGTCGTACCAAGCATCAGGTTGTGCGGACCCCACTCGTGGGTCAGTGCCAGTCGCCAATAGGGATTGACGCCGCTGAGTTTTTGCACGTCGGTGTCGGCAGTGCCGGTGGCCATCACAGAAAGTGGTCCCTTGGCCGTGCCATAGAAGCCAAGCTCGCCGTAAAGTGTCCGGTTCCAGTAGGCATAGGCGTTGACGCCGGCCAGGGCGCTGCTATGAACATCAAAACTCGGAAACGGCGTGCTGGCGTCCGAAAACTGATGACTGCTCAAACTGGCCGCAGGGACGTACTGCATCCAGGCGGCTGCCGTATTCCAGGGGTCAGTCACCGATGGATTGTTGTTGACAGACAGGCCAACAATCAAGTCCCGGTTCGAATTGATAAAGCGATCCGCGTAGCGCAAATCCACGTTGTCCACGGAGGTGTGTCCGTGGAATTGCCCGTTCGCATCCTGGGTGGCATAGTTGTCGTAGGTGATTTGCGAAAACAAACCAATGTTGTCGGTAATTTTTCCAGCAATGAAAAGGCTGCCCGACGCAAAGACCACAGAACCGTTCTTCTGAAAATCGGCCGCCGGGTCATCGCTCTTGCCAGTATCTGCAACGCTGGCCGCGTTGATGACTCCCATGACCGACAGCGGCAATGCGCGCGCGCCGATGGTGTAGCCCGTCAGTTTGAACATCCGCCCGTAAGGAGTGAGTTCCGGGAACTGACCGCCGGCGTGGCAAGCCACGCAGTTCTGACCGGTTTGTCGGGCAAAGGCCGGCAGGGCCAACGCGTCCAGCGGCAACAGACTGGCCCCAGCGGCCGTCAGCCCAACGAGCAAAACATAAACCTGCCGCAATACATTTTGCACTTGGCTTGTTCTAATTGACATGTCCATGTTCCTTTGCGATGTCTCTGAAGGCAGTGGCTTCAGTGTGCTCCAAACCCGTAAACTTTGTACGTGAATTTTTGTAAACCTGAGCGAAAAAGTAAACTAAAGGCGTGACCCTGTTTCAAGAATGCGACACGCAAGGGCCGCATGACAGCTCAAACCTGAGGCTGCAGTTGTAGCCGCTCAAAACCCGTGTAGCAAAGAAAGCGCTTGTTCGTGGCACGGCCGATGGCGCACAGGCCCAACTGCGCGGCAGGGTATAGGTGAACATGGACTGTCTCTTGATGGTTGGGTCCTGAGATTGCCACCCCTGATGGGCGAGTCACAAAGCCGACACAAAATCAGGTCGCCGGGTTGCCGTTGCTGGTGGGCACGAACTTTGTTTCAATTGCCGACGGCCATCACTGGTTACGAGTCCTTATGCGTTCCTAATGCAGAACCGAACAGTATCGAAACATGTTCAGATAAGACAGGTAGCCATGACATCCTACGAT
>JBAXOZ010000160.1:0-5520 GCA_037132975.1 Comamonadaceae bacterium | reverse complement strand
CGGCGGCGGTGCTGGAAGCGCGCAACGCGGCTGCAACTGGCATGGCGCTGGACCCGGCGCAAGCTGCGGCCAAGGGCTTTGCGCTCAAGGCCCCGTAGCAGTCGGCCTTGCCCTTGCCAAAGATCAGCGCCATGCCATTGGTGGTGCCCAAGTTGTTGCTTGATGGGAGTAAACCATGACCGATCTGGTGGGCATTGCCTCCAACGCGGTATCGGCGTACCAGCGCGCGCTGGCCACGGTGAGCAACAACATTGCCAACGTGTCCACCGATGGCTACTCGCGCCAGGCGGTGGTACTGCAAGCCAATCCGGTGAGCAAGGTTGGTGCCTTCTACATGGGCACGGGCGTGATGGTGGACCGCATTCAGCGCCAGTACGACGCTTTTGCCGAAGCCAATCTGCGCAACAGCAACAGCGACCTCGCCAGCCAGGGGCCGATGGTGAGCTACGCCAACCGCGTGGTGGACGTGATGGGTGGCCAGACCATGGGCCTGACCAGCGCACTGGACCAGTTCTTTGCCTCTGCACGCGACCTTTCTGCCGACCCCGCCTCCACCGTTGCACGCAGCAGCTTTGTACGCGACGCCCAAGGCTTGGCGGCGCGCTTTGGCCAACTCTCGAGTCAGCTTGACCTGGTGCAGAACGAAACAACCCAGGCGGTATCGTCCAGCGTGGACCAGATGAACACCATCACCAAGCAGCTTGCGGACGTGAATGCCCAGCTTTCAAGCAACAAAACGGCCGATGCTCAACCGGCGGCGCTACTCGATCAGCGCGACAAATTGCTCAAGAACTTGTCTGACTTTGCCCACGTCAATACCAGCTTTAGCGAAAACGGCTCGGTGCTGGTAAGCCTGGGGCCATCCTTGACCAAGGACGTCGTCGTCAACGGCAACAAGTCCTACAACATTGCCGCCAACTTCAACACGGCAGCCCCCGAAAAAGTCAGTCTGGTGCTGGACCCCTATGGTAGTAATCCGTCTTCGCTGTCGAGCATTTCGAGCGGTAGTCTTGCAGGGCTGATGGCGTTTCGCGAACAAGTGCTGGGCAGTTCCCGCGCTGCCCTGGACACACTGGCCAGCACCGTAGTAAAAGAGGTCAACGCCGTACACCAGCAGGGGGTGGACGGCTACGGCGAACCAGCGGGTGCGCTGTTTGGCATCGACCCCAAGGCGACATCGGTTGCAGGTGGCGTTCAAGTGCTGGTTACCGACCCGATGCGCGTTGCTGCCGCAGCGCAGTTTCGGGTCATCAAGGACGCCAATAACACCGGCGGCGCTGATGCCACGGTAAGCTTCATCCCGCCGCCTTCTCCGCAGCCTGGCCCAGGTGACCTGAGCAGCGCACTGGTCAACAACCCCAGTCCCAGTGCCGACCGCAGCTTCACCATGAGCGCCGGACGACCCTATGCGGGTGTCGCCACGGTACCCGCCGGTATGCAGGACGTAAGCCTGTACTTGGATGGGGCCAGTGCGGGCCAACAACTGCAAGTGTTCACGCGCGATGGCCGCCAGTTAATCGGCCAGCCACTCGATGCTATCCAGCAGGCTCAGATCATGACCACTGACAACGGCTTTGCCGCCGGCGCAGGGTATAGCGATACCTACCTTAATCAGTCCGGTAGCGCCGGATATAAAGGCCTGACGGTTTTTTACGGTGCCAAGGCCGATGTTTTGCAGGCACCCAACTATGACAGCCAAGGGGTGATTAGCGGTTACACGCCGGTGGCACCGAGTCTGGCCGGTGGGCGCATCAGCGCCCCTGCAGACCGGCCTGAGATAGCAGACGGTGCCATGGTGCTCAATGGCGTGCAGCTGGGCAGGCTTGCGGCAGGCAGCGATGCTAGCGGCATTGCCGCCTGGATCAACAAAGCGACATCGACAACCGGCGTGACGGCGACCGCCAGCAACGAAATCCGGGTGGCCGCCAGCCAACTCAAGCTGGACCATCCGCTGGAACTTAACGATAAGCCAATCACCGGCCTTAACGGTACGTCAATCACCGGCTTTACCTCGATTCAGGAACTGGCTGCGGCTATCAATCTCCAGGCCTCAGCTACCCATGTAGCCGCTTCCATTTCGCGCACGGGCGAGTTGGTGCTAAGCAATGCCGCTGGGCACGAGGGCGAGGACATCCAGATCGGCTGGGTCAACTTAAAAGGTACTACCGCCAACGCATTGGGCATTAATGCGGGCCTGTACACCGGCCAGGTTACCCTAAGCCGCGCATTGAGCGGCTCCACCGACACCACTCCGATTGAGCTGGGTTTTGGCATTGGCGGTACTCCGGCTGATCTGGCCAAGCTCGGTTTCAGAACCGGTGCCTATATCAGCGGCAAGGTGCCCGATGACTTGCTGGTCTTTACCACCGGTACCAACTCCGGTGCCAGCACGGCCGCTGTAGCGGCAAGTTACGCTGGCGCGCCGGTGGACGCCAAACAGGCGCTGCGTGCACAGCCCATGAAGGTGCAGTTCACCAATGACGCGAGCCCGGGCGTCATTCGTTACACCATTACCGATACCCGCACCAACACCGTGGTGGCCGAGCGCACGCTCACGCTCGACCCAACCCAATTGAATCCGGCCATCACCTACCAGGGATTGCAGCTTTCATTAACTTCGGCACCCAAGCAGGGCGATGTGTTCACACTGGACGGTAACGTGGACGGTACCGGCAACAACGACAACATGCTGGCCATGGCGGCGCTGGAAAACAAGGCAGTGATCGGGAGCAAGACGTTGACCAACGCCTACATCGACCACGTCAACGAGATGGGCAATATTGCGCGCCAGGCCACCATTGCGCAAACGGCGCTGACCGTGGTGCACGATCAGGCCGTGAGCACACGCGACCAAGTAGCCGGCGTCAGCCTGGACCAGGAGGCAGCCGATTTGATTCGCTTCCAGCAAGCCTATCAGGCCTCGGCCAAGATCATGCAAGTGGCGGGTCAGTTGTTTGACAGCATCTTGCAGGTGCAATGAAGTCGGAGTGAGCCATGCAAATTTCCACCAACTACCTGTTTGACCGCGCCAGTGCGCAGATGAGCCAGCTCCAAAACGACTTGGCCAAGTCGCAGGCGCAAATTTCGGCGCAAAAGCAGGTACTTAACCCCAGCGACGCGCCCGACCAGGCGGCCGCCATCACGCGGCTGCAGTCGGTAATAGGCCGCAACGACAACTACAGCAAGGCCTTGGACACCCTCCAGGCACGGCTGCAGACCGAAAGCACCGCGCTGACGAGTGCCAGTGACGTGCTCATCCGCATCAAAGAACTGGCCGTGCAAGCCAACAACGGTTCACAGGGAACCACCAGCCGCGCGGCAATTGCGACCGAAATGAAGGGCCTGCGTGACCAGCTGCTAAGCCTGGCCAACAGCACTGATACCACCGGCAACTACATCTTCTCTGGCAGCAAGGTCAAGACACCTGCGTTTGTCGCGGATTCCAACGGAGCCGTGAGCTACCAGGGCGACCAGACCCGCATGCACGTGGCGGTGGGGGATCAGCGTACGATTACCACCAACCGCCCGGGTACGGCTGCCTTTGTGCGCGTGGTGCGTACTGCCTCGGACGGCACCTCCTCGGGAACTGGTTTTTTTCAATCGATTGACGATTTGATTGCCGGTGTAAACACGGGCAATACCACTGTCATGCAGCGAGGTCTGACCGAGATGGACGCGCTGCACCAGGGCGTGGTATTGGCGCAAGCGCAGTCGGGTAGCGACATGAACGTCATCGATCAGCAAAGAGCCGTTCTGGATGACACCAAGCTGTCGCTCAATACGACACTGTCCAATGTGCAAGACCTGGACATGGCCACAGCCATCACCAAAATGCAGAAGCAGATGTTGTCGCTGGAAGCGGCGCAGAGCAGCTTTGCCAAGGTGTCGCAGCTCAATCTGTTTAATTTCATCAAGTGAGTACGGCTCAAGTTTCTTGAGCATCGTCCGACTCATCGTTGAGCATCGCTTAAGGAAGCCCCATGGTCACTTCTGTCACTTCCGCCACGACGCCCACGTATACCCCAACGTCTACGTCTGCAACATCGTCCTCTACCTCGTCTTCGTCCACGACGACGCCGGGCACAAGCACGTCTGCGTCCTCCACAGCGGCAAGCACGACGTCTGCCGCTTCCATCGGGGCCAGTATCGTCAAGCAACTGGGTTCAGGCTCGGGCATTGACACCGCAGCCTTGGCCAACAGCCTGGTGGCTGCCGAAGAAGCGCCCCAGGCCGCAGCGATCAACAAAAACATCAGCAAGAGCCAGGCAATAATTACCGGGTACTCGGCGGTCAGTTACGCGTTAAGCAACCTGCAGGCGGCGTTTGATGCCCTGAAGAACACAAGCAGCTTCAGCAACTTTACCGTTACCAATAGCCAGCCTAGCGCGTTCACCGCAACAGCTACCAGCAGCGCCAGCGCGGGAAGTCACTCGGTACTTATTACCCATTTGGCGGCAGCGCAGCGCAGCGCTGGAACACAAACCTATGCAACAGCAAGCGATTCGATTGCCGGGTTGACAACGCTTACTTTAGGAGGGGCGGCATTCCCGCCTGACAGCAATGGTGATGCGAAAACGATTGCAGTATCAACCGCCACGCCCACAGGAGTGGTGGATGCTATCAATAGCTCTGGTACAGGACTAAGCGCGCAGCTAGTCAATACGGGAAGTGGTTACAAGGTTGTGGTTACTGGTGCATCCGGCGCAAGCGGTGCCTTTTCGATTACCAGCGTCTCCAATGGTCTGGACATTTCCCAGTCGTTGCAAGCAGCATCCGATGCCGCATTGACAGTAGATGGCATTGCCATCACCAGGAGCAGTAACTCGGTGACGGATGCCATACCCAGCGTGACTTTGAATCTGCTGTCCACCAATGTGATTGCTACTATTGCGAAAGATGGCACAACAACCTATTCCGGGACGCCCGCTAACCTGAGTTTGGCGGTCGATACCAGCGCCGCCAAAACGAACATACTGGCGCTGGTCACGGCCTACAACGACACCAACGCTTTGCTCGATGAGGTCACCAATCCTAAATCGACCATGGCAACCTATGGCGGCACCTTGGTCGGCAACTCAAGCGTGCGCGCTATTCGCGATCAAATACGTTCCATGGTTGTTGACTACACCGTCAGTACGACGAACGATAAGTCTGGGGGAACACTGACGGCTTTGCGGGATGTTGGCATTGAGATCGACAAAACCGGAAATCTGACTACCAACACCGTCAAGCTTGACCTTGCGCTCAACTTCAACTTTGCCAACACGGTGGCGCTGTTCTCAAACAATCAGGATAACCAGGGAACCGATATTGTTACGCCGTCCACTGGTTTGGCAGGCCAAGCCAGCCAGTCGCTGACAGACATGTTGAGCAAAACTGGTACGCTGAGCACCGAAAGCGTCAATGCCAGCGACCGCATAACCAAGTACCAAGACGACCTTACTGCCCTGGAAGACCGCATGACCCGTCTGTTGGATCGCTATACCAAACAGTTTGCGGCCATGGACAGCATGGTCGGCC
>JBAXOZ010000159.1:0-5612 GCA_037132975.1 Comamonadaceae bacterium | reverse complement strand
CTTTGAAGCGTTTCTCCAGCCGCTTCTTGGTCTGGCTGCTGTAGATGTGGGGCCGTAGCAGCGCCTTGTCGCTGGCCGAGCCGGTCATCACGATCTTGATGGCACCCTGCTCGGGGTCGGCGTTGTGCCAGGCCGGGCGCAGTTTGATGATCTCGTTGTACAGGTGCACGCAAATGTCCCGGCTCATGGCGACGATCATCGCCTTGCCGGTCTGCGCCTTGCCGCGTTCCTCAAAGTGCGCCACCAGGTCTTGCGC
This sequence comes from Comamonadaceae bacterium, assembly GCA_037132975.1. Classification (GTDB taxonomy): domain Bacteria; phylum Pseudomonadota; class Gammaproteobacteria; order Burkholderiales; family Burkholderiaceae_C; genus Rhodoferax. Next base: position 5,356 of record JBAXOZ010000159.1, on the reverse strand, counting down.
CACGCTGGCGACACGCGGCTCGGCACCCACAACCTTTTCCAGTGCGGCCCAGCGGCTCTTGAGGCGCGATTGGTCGCTTTCTTCTTCGTCTTCGGCTAGTTCGTCCACCTCGTCGTCGATCAGCGGCAAGTGTTCGTCTTTGAGCTTGAGTTTGGCCAGGCGGGTCTCGAAGTAGATGGCCACCGTGGCCCCGTCTTCCTTGGCCTGCTGCATGTCGTACACATGGATGTAGTCGCCAAACACGGCGCGGGTGTCGCGGTCGGTGCTGCTGACCGGCGTGCCAGTGAAGGCCACAAAGGTGGCGTGGGGCAGGGCGTCGCGCAGGTGCTGGGCGTAGCCCACCTGATACGTTGACGTGGATGGGTTGGTGGAGCCGGTTGCAGCGTCCACCACATAGGCAGGCGGCGCAAACTCGGCGCGGTGGGGTGTCACCATGCCATCGCCAGTTGCTATTACTTTGGTAGCTGCTTGCGCAGGTTCTACGAGGGCTGCAGCCCTATTTGACTTAGAACCACCCTTGCGGGTCTTGAGCTTGGCCTCAAAACCGTATTGCGTGCGGTGCGCCTCGTCGGCAATCACCACGATGTTGTGCCGGTCACTGAGCACGGGGAACATGTCTTCATCTTCGCCAGGCATGAACTTCTGGATGGTGGCAAACACAATGCCGCCCGATGGCCGGTTGGCCAATTTGGAGCGCAGGTCTTGCCGGGTGCTCACCTGAACTGGCTGCTCGCGCAGCAGGTCTTGCGCCAGGCTGAACACACCAAACAGCTGACCGTCCAGGTCATTGCGGTCGGTGATCACCACAATGGTCGGGTTCTCCATCGCAGGTTCCTGCATCACACGGGCCGCAAAGCAGGTCATGGTGATGCTCTTGCCGCTGCCCTGTGTGTGCCACACCACGCCGCCTTTTTGTGTGCCGCCGGGGCGCGATGCCGCCACCACCTGCCCAATGGCCAGGCGCACCGCATGAAACTGGTGGTAACCGGCAATCTTCTTGATGATGCCGCCATCGTCCTCAAACAGCACAAAGTAGCGCAGGTAGTCCAGCAAATACTGCGGGGCCAACACCCCGCGCACCAGCGTTTGCAGCTCGTTGAACTCACCCAGGGGGTCAAGCAGGATGCCGTCTATCGTGCGCCAGGCCATAAAGCGTTCGGCGTCCGCGCTCAGGCTGCCCAACAGTGCCTCGGTGCCGTCGGAGATGACCAGTACCTCGTTGGTCTGGAACACATCGGGAATCTGCTCTTTGTAGGTCTGGATTTGGTCAAAAGCCTTCCACACATCGGCGTTCAAGTCGGCCGGGTTCTTCAGCTCGATCAGCACCAGCGGCAGGCCGTTGACAAACAGAATGATGTCCGGGCGGCGGGTGTGGTGCGGGCCTTTGATGCTGAATTGGTTCACCGCGAGCCACTCGTTACGTTCCGGCGTGGCCCAGTCGATCAGGCGCACAAAGTCGCCCCGGGTTTCGCCGTGCAACTGGTACTGCACCGGCACACCGCCCACCAGCAGGCGGTGAAAGTGGCGGTTGGCTGACAACAGCGCGGGTAGCCCCAAGTCCAGCACCTGCTTGAGCGCATCTTCACGCGCAGCCGTGGGAATGGTCGGGTTGAGCTTGTGGATGGCCTCGCGCAGGCGAAAGGTCAGAATGACTTGCCGGTAGTTGGCCCGCTCGGGCTTGGGGCCGTCAAAAGCGATGTCGGGGCCGTAGAGGTGGGTGTAGCCCACGTCCTGCAGCCAGCCAAGCGTTTCTTGTTCGAGTTGGTCTTCTGTCACTGTGCCCTCCCAGGCTCTTGTACTTGTTGTCGCTCCGCCAGCTTAGCCTGTCAACACTGCGTTCAAGCCGATGTTCACATAGTAGTTACCACGCCCGATCTTTTGTTTCTGCACAAACCCGCCCTCGGTCAATGCCTCCAGGTATTTGGTGGCGGTGATGCGCGACACACCCAGGTCCCTCTGCACAAACTCGATCTTGGTATAGGGGTGCATGAACAGGTTGTTAATCAAGTCCTGGCTGTAAAACTTGTAGCCTGCACGAATGCGCTGCTTGTAGTCAAACAGCGCGGTCTTGATGGCCAGCACGGTGGTGATGGTCTGCCCGGCGGTTTGTTCCACCGCCTCCAATAGGTACAGCACCCAGTCTTCCCAGGTGTCGTCATCGCGCACGGTCTGCAACAGGCGGTAGTAGTCTGCCTTGTGGCGCACGATGTGTTGGCTAAGGTACAGCACCGGAATGTCCAGTAAGCCCTCTTTCACCAGGTACAGCACATTCACAATGCGCCCGGTGCGGCCATTGCCGTCGTAGAACGGGTGGATGCTCTCAAACTGGTGATGGATCAGCGCCATCTTGATCAATGGGTCAGCATCAAACAGATCGGCCTCGTTGATGAAGCGTTCCAAGCCCCGCATCAGTTCAATGATCTCCGCCGGGTCTTGTGGCGGGGTGTAGATGGTCTGGCCAGCGCCGTCTTTAAGCGCCGTGCCCGGCAGCTTGCGAAAACCTGCGTTGTTGCGTTCCAGCTCGCCCTGAATCTGGATGATGTGGTTGCAGGTGAGCAAGCCACTGCCGCGCACCTGCTCAAACCCGACCCGCAGCGCCTGGCGGTAGCGCAGCACCTCTTTGGCGGCGGGGTTGGCAAATGAATCGGGCAGCACGTCGTCTTTGAACAACTCGTCATGGGTGGTGACGATGTTCTCGATCTCCGAGCTGTCTTTGGCCTCTTGCAGCGCCAAGGCATTGATCAGAATGCCCTGGTTGGGAATGGACGCCGCCATGCCCTTCAATTCCGCCAGCTTGCGGCTGCTGCTGGCCAGTTTTTTGAGGATGGCTGGCGTCTCAAACCGGGCGGGGTTGAGATGTTCAAGCGGCGTGAGTGCGGGCATGGGTGAGCGTGGAGAGAGGTGCGATGTGTATAGCTATTAAAGAATTCTTTACATGATAGGCCGGATATGTATAAAAAAGACGATTATTTATGCATATAGCAAGGAGTCGCTGGCAAAGAACACCCGCTCGCCCCGATGCTGAGAGTTTGGTCAGCGGGCTGCTGACCAAATAGACCGCCTGGCAAATCGGGGGACAACGTGTTCATGCGATCCTCTTCATCCGCCATGCCTGGGCGATGGTTTGGCTAGTCGTTTGAGTATCAAATCGACCTGTAGCCTCCGTGGAACTTGCGCAAGCAGCTATCAAAAGCATAGTGTCTGTGGGCGCTGGGTTCACGCCAGCGCCGCATCAAAGGCGGCTTGCACCTCTGGCAGCCGCAACTGGCCCGAGATCAGGCGCGGGAGCAGGGTGTCGCGCAGCGTGGCTAGCGTTTGGGCTTGGCATGAGTTTTCAAAAATTCTTGCGTGTATCGGGCCAGCGCTCAAATCAAACTGTCTTAACAGTGAAGTCGTTGGCATTGCAATAAGCTCACGCTTCATATCTGCAACGGTCACATGCCCAAGGCCCGTGGTCTGTTTGTTCCTTGCCAGTTCAGTAAACACAGGCTTCAAATGACGAAGCATTTGAAGAACAAACGTACGCTCATGTTGCGCTCGTGGCAACACGCGAAAGATGTGTTGATTCAGCCAAGCCGGTTCGAAAGTCCAAACAAATGTGTCGATTGACGTGTCTGGATTCCCGGACCAAGAAAACAAAATATCGCCTGTCGCGATGAGGTATTTTTCGGGCATAGCCACGTCCGAATAAGCAGTCTGGGAAGTAACCCCGGATTTGAGTTCGGCAATCTTGATGATTGGCCGCCCCCTGCAATCAGCATTTGGCTCAAATGCTTTGTAGGCAGCGCCGTTGATAAACGTCGCCATATCGTAAATAGGCGCTACTGCCCACCCCCTCGGCACCAAGCCCAACTCCGATTCTTCGAAGCTGTCGGGAAACAGCCGGGCGGTTGCCTCATCCATGCCTTCGGGGGCGCGGCCTTCCAACTTGGCGCGTACGGGGTCGAAATCGACAAACCACGACTTGAACAGCGCTTGGGCGATGGCCTCCAGCGTGGCGTTGGTTTCGCGCATGAGGGTGATGCGGTCGTCGAGGGCAGACAACATGCGAGCCGCCACCCTGCGTTCATCGGGTGGTGGAAAAGCAAACTCATATGCCGCAATAGACTGCCACGCAACACGTTGACGGCCAGATGTGCCCTCCATACGGCCAATTGCATACTCTCGAAACGTTGGCTCGCGGCAAAGGTAGTAGATAAAGTCGTTGTCCGCTGGGTCTCTGCCACAGAGAACGATAAATTCAGTTGAGCCTTCGGCAATAGCGTCCCTGTCTAAGCAGCGAACCTGCGCTGTTTTACCGTTTTCAAGACAAGGGGTTATTCGCGCAAGCAACGTATCTCCATTCTGAAAATGGGCACCTGCGCCCTTGGCCTCACGCACTACCACGCCTTCTTCACCAATATCACGCGATAACTGTGGCAGCGCAGCCATGTCGACAAACGGTACTACGCTACCTTTGCGAACCTTGCGTGTTGGGTTTACCGTGGCAATTTGGTCAAACCGCAGCATCGGCCACTCAGAACTCATACCCCAGCCCTCCCAGCTTGGCACGTATCAACTGATCCAGCTCCGCCCCCTTGGCCATCTGCTCACCCAGCTTCTCGGTGAGCTGCTGCATCTTGGTGGCGAAGTCTTCGTCGTTGTCCTCCACTTCTTCCGCGCCCACATAGCGGCCCGGTGTCAGCACATGGCCGTGCTGAGCAATCACGGCCAGCGGGACGGAGCGGCAAAAGCCCGCGATGTCTGCGTATTCACCAGCCTCCGGCTCCCCACGCCACGCCGCCACGGTGGCGGCGATGCGGTTTATGACTTCATCAGTCAGTTCACTTTGCACCCGGCTGATCATGGTGGCTTGTTTGCGGGCATCAATGAACAGCACTTGGCCCTTGCGGTGCGTCTTCTGCTTGACCAGAAACCACAGGCAGGCCGGTATCTGGGTGTTGAAGAACAACTGGCCGGGCAGGGCGACCATCACTTCCACCACGTCGGCGTCCACCATGGCGGCGCGGATAGCGCCTTCGCTGTTCTGGCTGGAACTCATGGAGCCATTGGCCAGCACAATGCCAGCCCGTCCGGTGGGCTTGAGGTGGTGCAACATGTGCTGCAGCCAGGCGTAGTTGGCGTTGCCTTGCGGTGGGTCGCCGTAGACCCAGCGGGCGTCGCCCGTCAGGCTGCCGTGCCACCAGTCGCTGATGTTGAAGGGCGGGTTGGCCAGGATGAAGTCGGCGCGTAAGTCGGGGTGCTGGTTGCGGGTGAAGCTGTCATCGGGCATCTTGCCCAGGTTGAAGTCGATGCCGCGTATCGCCAGGTTCATGGCCGCCAGCCGCCAGGTGGTGGGGTTGGCCTCTTGGCCGTA
>JBAXOZ010000158.1:0-5637 GCA_037132975.1 Comamonadaceae bacterium | reverse complement strand
GGATTATGAGTCCTCTGCTCTAACCAACTGAGCTAATGTCCCGACCGAAGACGGATTGTACGGGCCTACTTGTGGTGACTCAGGGCGTTGCTGACGAGTTTGGAGGTGATGTCCACGATCTGAATCATGCGGTCATAAGCCATGCGCGTGGGGCCGATCACGCCCAGCGTACCAACCACCTGGCCATCGACTTCGTAAGGTGCGCTGACAATGGACAGGTCCTCAAACGGCACGACCTTGCTCTCGCCGCCAATGAAGATGCGCACGCCCTCGGCCTGACCGGCAATGTCGAGCAATCGCATGAGCTGCGCTTTTTGCTCGAACAACTCGAAGGCGCGGCGCAGGTGCCCCATGTCGTTCGAAAAATCGGTTACGGCCAGCAGGTTGCGCTCACCCGAAATCACCACTTCGTCCTGCGTCTCGGAGATGGCATCCGAACTGACGGCCACCGCGGCCTGCATCAGGGTGGCAATTTCGGAGCGCAGGGATTCAACCTCGCGTTGCAGGCGTTCGCGCACCTGCTCGATGGCCAGTCCGACGAAATGGCTGTTCAGGTAATTGGCCGCTTCCACCAGTTGCACCTGCGAATAATCGACCTCGGTAAAGATGACGCGGTTCTGCACGTCGCCCTCGGGCGAGACGATGATCACCAGCAGGCGCCGCTCAGAGAGGCGCAAAAATTCGATGTGACGAAAAACCGAGGAGCGCCGTGGCGAGATCACGACACCGACAAACTGCGACAGACTCGAGAGCAGGTTGGCCGCATTGGAGATCACTTTTTGTGGCTGATCGGGTGCCAGACTTTGCGTTGCCAATTGGCCGCGACGCACGGTCAGCATGGTGTCGACAAACAGACGGTAGCCGCGCGCTGTGGGTATGCGCCCGGCCGAGGTATGCGGGCTGACGATCAAGCCAAGGTCTTCCAGATCGGACATGACGTTGCGGATCGTGGCCGGCGACAACTCGAGGCCGGAAGCTTTGGATAGCGTGCGCGAGCCCACCGGTTGCCCATCGGCAATGTAGCGCTCAACCAGCGCTTTCAACAACAACTTGGCACGATCATCGAGCATCGGGTCATTTTAGTGATGTAATTTGCAAATGAAGTCGAAATTCCCGCTGGTGGCACTGATTGGCAAATACCAGACCGTTGCGTCAGGCGCGTCCGGTGCGTCCTCACGCCATGTGCTCGAAGACATTGCCCAGTTTCTGCACGCGCAGGGTTGTGACGTGATCTTCGAGCACGACACGGCGCTCAACATGGGCATCTCGGGTTACCCGGTGCTCGGGCTGCAGGCCATCGGCAAGCAGTGTGATCTGGCTCTGGTGGTGGGAGGTGACGGCACCATGCTCGGCATTGGCCGCCAACTCGCTCCTTTTGGCGTGCCGCTGATCGGCATCAACCAGGGGCGGCTCGGTTTCATCACCGACATTCCACTGGGCAGTTACAGGACCACGCTGGCACCCATGCTGCAGGGCCAGTTTGAAGAAGACCACCGCAGCCTGATTCACGCCCGCGTGCTGCGCGACGGGCATTGCGTTTTTGACGCACTGGCCATGAACGACGTGGTGGTCAACCGCGGCGCCACCTCGGGCATGGTCGAGTTGCGGGTCGAGGTGGACGGCCGTTTTGTGGCGAGTCAGCGCGCCGATGGCCTGATCATTGCCACGCCCACCGGCGCCACCGCCTACGCGCTCTCCGCCGGCGGACCGATACTGCATCCCTCGATTCCGGGCTGGGTGCTGGTGCCGATTGCGCCGCACACGCTGTCGAATCGTCCGATCGTGCTGGCCAACGCCACCGAAATCGCCATCGAAGTGGTGGCCGGGCGCGATGCCAGCGCCAGTTTTGACACGCAGTCGCTGGCCTCGCTGCTGCACGGCGACCGCATCGTGGTGACGCGCTCGGATCACCATGTGCGTTTTCTGCATCCCAAGGGCTGGTCCTACTTTGATACCTTGCGCCAGAAACTGCACTGGAATGAGGGAGTGGCCTGATCGTGGCGCTGCGCCGCATTGTTCTGCGCAATTTCGTGATCGTCAGTGCGCTTGATCTCGATCTGGCCAGTGGCTTCACGGTTCTGACGGGTGAGACCGGTGCCGGCAAATCGATCCTGATTGACGCACTGCAACTGGCCACCGGCGGACGCGCCGATGTAGGGTTGATTCGAGAAGGCACTGAAAAGACCGAAGTCAGCGCCGAGTTCGATGGAACACCGGGGCTTGCGCCCTTGCTGGAGGCGGGTGGCTTTGAGAGCGGCGAGACGCTGCTGCTGCGGCGCACCCTTGACCTGCAGGGCAAGAGCCGCGCCTGGATCAACGGCAGCCCTGCCACCGCCACCCAACTGCGCGAAATCGGTGAGCAGTTGCTCGACATTCACGGCCAGCACGCCTGGCAGAGTCTGACCCGGCCGGACGCGGTACGCGCGCTGCTTGACGCCTATGGCCGGATCTCGTCAGCGCCGCTCGCTGCCCTGTGGCAGGACTGGCGCCAGGCCCAGGCCGAGCTGGCACAGGCCCAGGCAGCGCAAGCTTCGCTGCAGAGTGAACGCGAACGCCTGGCCTGGCAAATAGCCGAGGTGGAGAAGCTCGCGCCCCGGCCTGACGAATGGGATGATCTGAGCACCGAGCAGGGCCGCCTGTCCAACGCGCAAGCCCTGATTGACGCGGCCCAGGGCGCCCTGCAAACGCTTGACGACGATGACAGCAGCGCGCGCAGCACACTCCACGCGGCGCACCAGGCACTGCACCAGCACGAGCATCTTGAACCGGCTTTCCGGGAGCTCACCGAACTGCTTTCTTCCAGCCTGGCGCAGGTGCAGGACAGCGTGCACGCACTGCGTGCTTACCTGCGCAAGACCGAGCCCGACCCGCAACGCCTGGGCGAACTCGATGCCCGCATGGCGCTGTGGTTGTCGCTGGCGCGGCGTTACAAGCGCGCGCCGGCAGAGCTGCCCGAGTTGCTGAGCAGCTGGAAGCTCGATCTTCAAAAGCTGGAAGCGGCGGCTGATCTGGAGGGTCTGCAGGCAACGCAGGCTGCGACCGAGCAGGCCTATAGGCAGGAGGCGCGAGTGCTCTCTGCAGCGCGCGGCAAGGCAGCGCCGTTGCTGGCCGCTGCCATCACTCAGGCCATGCAGGGTCTGGGCATGCAGGGCGGCCAGTTTCAGGTGGCGCTGCAAAAGGCAGCGCAGCCCATGCAGCATGGCCTGGAAGAGGTGAGCTTTCTGGTGGCCGGTCATGCGGGTAGCACACCGCGACCCGTCGGCAAAGTGGCATCCGGGGGTGAGCTCTCGCGCATGGCGCTGGCCATCGCCGTTACCACCAGCGCGCTGGGCACGGCGCAGACCCTGATTTTTGACGAGATTGACGCCGGTGTGGGCGGTGCCGTGGCGCAAACCGTCGGGCGTTTGATGAAGCAGCTGGGCATCGACCGGCAAGTGCTGGCCGTGACCCATTTGCCGCAGGTCGCGGCGAGCGCCGACTGGCATTTGGTCGTCACCAAGCTGACACAGGGTCAGATGACACTCAGTTCGGTGGCCAGCGTGCACGGCACGCAGCGGGTGGCCGAGGTGGCGCGCATGCTCGGTGGTGAGCACCTTTCGGAAGCAACCCTGGCACACGCCCGGGAAATGTTGCAACTACAGGAGTAGCGTGATGCATATTGAAACCACTGAACTGCAGGTCATTCTGATCACTGGCATGTCGGGCTCCGGCAAGTCGGTGGCGCTGCATGCGCTGGAAGATGCGGGCTTTTATTGCGTTGACAACCTGCCACCCGAGCTGCTGCTGCCCTTTGTGACGCTGGAGCGCCAGCACAATGCGAGCCGGGTGGCCATTGCCATGGATGCACGCAACGCCAACGCCCTGCCCCTGCTGCCAGCACAGCTTGCGCTGCTGAAAGAACAAGGGATCAAGGTCAAGTCGCTGTTTCTGGACGCCACCACCGATACCCTGGTACGGCGCTATTCAGAGACGCGTCGCAAGCACCCGCTGTCGCAAACCGTCCCGGATGCATCGGACTCCAGCCTGCGCCGCGCCCTGGTCGATGCGATTGAAACCGAACGCGAACTGCTGAGCACGCTGCGTGAACAGGCGCACGTGATTGACACCAGCATCATCCGTCCCTCGCAGCTGCAGGGCTATGTGAAATCGCTGATTACGGCGGCGGGCGAACAACTCACGCTGGTCTTCGAATCCTTTTCATTCAAGCGCGGTGTACCCACCGATGCCGACTACGTCTTTGACGTACGCATGCTGCCCAATCCGCACTACGAACCCGCGTTGCGGCACCTGACCGGCAAGGACGATGCGGTTGCTGCCTTCCTGCGAGCCCAGGCGGACGTAGCGCAAATGCAGGAGCAGATTCAGGCTTTCCTGAATCACTGGCTGGACGCGCTGGCGCGCGATCACCGCAGTTATGTGACGGTGGCTATTGGCTGCACCGGCGGCCAGCACCGCTCGGTCTATCTGGTCGAGCAGTTGGTGGGCCTGTTTGCTGGCAGATGGGTTACCCTGAAACGCCACCGGGAGTTGGAAAGCCGCTGACTTGCATCAGCCACTTCCGGACCGGCGCGGGCAGACCCAGGCCTGGCCAGTCCGAGGCCGCAATCCAGGCGCCGTCGGAGCTGGGTCTGGCTGATTTCGGCAGCAGCACTTGCAGCGGATGCAGGTACAGGTCTTTGTGGGTCAGCACGTGCGTTTGTGCAGCCATCTCATGCAATGCTTCGCGGTAACGGCTGGGCAGCGCCGCCTGCAGTGACTCGCGGTCGTCAAACAGGGAAAAGCAGTACAGGCCGCCCCAAACACCGGGACTGGGTCGCTTGCTTAGCCAGAGGCTGCCGTCAGCGGTCTGCGCCCAGAGCAACCAGATCGACTGCGCGCTGCGTTTTACTTTGCGTGTCTGGACCGGGTAGCGCTGCGCCTGACCGAGCCGCCGTGCGACACACAGTTTTTCCAGCGGACAGATTTCACAAGCGGGGCGGGCCTTGCAGACCGTGGCGCCCAGATCCATCATGCCCTGTGTGTAGCGTGGCATGGTCTCAAGCAGATCGCCCCGTGGCAGCAATTGCGTGGCCAGGCGCCAGAGTTCGCGTTCATTGGCGGCAAGCGACAGGTCGCCATCAAAACCCAACACACGCGTCAGCACCCGCCGGACATTGCCGTCCAGTATGGCAACGCGCTCGGAAAAGCACAGCGCCGCGATGGCCGCCGCCGTGGATGGCCCAATGCCCGACAAGGTCTGAAGTAACTGAGCGCTGGACGGAAAGGAGCCGCCGTGCAATTCCATCACTTGCACGGCACACCGATGCAGATGGCGCGCACGACTGTAATAGCCCAGGCCACTCCAGAGCCCGAGCACCTCGTCCAGCGGCGCCGCCGCCAACGTGGCCACGTCAGGAAAGCGCTGCAGGAAGCGCGCAAAGTAGTCGCGCACCGTTGCCACCTGGGTTTGCTGCAGCATGATTTCAGACAGCCAGACACGGTACGGGTCGCGCGTGTTCTGCCATGGCAGGTCGTTGCGCCCGAACGCCTTCTGCCATTTCACCACCCGGTTGGCAATATTCGGAGTATTTGTAGTCATCATCTCGTCACTGCGAGGAGCGTAGCGACGCGGCAGTCCATGCATGGATTGCCGCGCTT